>JBGUIG010000035.1:0-6889 GCA_045112795.1 Anaerovoracaceae bacterium
ATATTCCAGAGCTTTCAGAGTGCCAGAGAGGCCAACGACATAGTGTTTTCCGCACTGCTTCCGGTTGCCAAGCGTGATGTGGTCAGGGGAAAGTATCAGTTTTCTGTCCTGATTGAACTGTGTGGGTTTGCTGTAATGGCGGTACTGACATTTATTCGAATGACAACCCTGTCAGATGCGGCTGTGTACCGTCAGAATGCACTGATGAACGCAAATCCATTCTACCTCGGATGTGCACTGGTGATCTTCGGAATTTTCAATCTGATCTTTCTCGGAGGCTTTTTCAGGACGGCTTATAGCATTGGAAAGCCGATCATCACATACATCATTGTGAACTTCCTTCTGATAGGAATCGCCGAGGCATTGCATCATTTCCCGGGGATGGAAGCTCTTAACGCTTTTGGTTTTGACCACATTGGCCTGCAATTATCGATGCTGCTCGCGGGAATAATAATATATATACTGCTGACCTTCGTATCGTATAATAAGTCATGCGATAACTTTGATAAGATTGATCTGTAAAGAGGTGCGATGATGCTGAATGATAACCTTATAATGCTCAGAAAACTGAACGGATACTCGCAGGAGCAGATAGCTGAAAAAATAGATATTTCCCGTCAGGCATATGCAAAGTGGGAGAGCGGCGCAACTGTTCCGGATGTTGAGAAAGCTGCTCTGCTCGCCGAAGTTTACGGAGTAACGCTGGATAGCCTGCTGAAAACAGAAACCATCGATGGAGCCGGGGTGGTCCCTCCTGCTGAGAAGGGAAAGAACATCTGGGGCACAGTCACAATTGGAGACAGGGGTCAGATCGTGATTCCTAAGGCTGCCAGAGATCATCTTGGTATAATGCGAGGAGACCGTCTGATCGTCGCAAGTGATGAAGTAGGCATCGCACTGATTCCTGCAGAGTTTTTCGAAAGTAAAATGCAGGAAATAATGGAGAAGTTATCTGGAAAATAGATAGAAAGCGTATTGACTAACGACCGAACGGTAGGTATAATGGCGGTGTCAGTTATCGAATATGCTTTTGCTGCAGGAGGTTTACTATGGAAAAGGGCAATACAAGGGAAGAGATACTTAATGTCGCACTTGACCTGTTTTCAGTAAACGGCTTTGAAGCAACAAGCATTTCACAGATTGCAGATGCTGTCGGAATACGGAAAGCGTCTCTTTACAGCCACTTCAGCAGCAAGCAGGAGATACTTGATAATGTCGTGGAGTCGGTACTGAACGGATATGCAGAACATTCGATATTTGCAAACGCTGACTGGGATGATCCTGAATTTACCAAAGACAAAATGGGGATGAATGCGGAGGCTGCTGCAGCGATGATCATAGGCCAGGTCAGATATATAGTCCATGATCCGGCTATCAGCAGGGGCAGAAAGATGCTCCTGATAGAACAGTTCCGGAACCAAGAGCTAGCCGTTCTGCAGACCAAGATGAATTACGCAGATATCCTGAAATATTTCGAAGGTATGATCAGGTTCCTTATCCGCAGCAATATACTCAGGGCTGCAGATACACAGATCATGGCAGCACAGCTCTCGTCACCGATAACAGTATGGATAAACCTGTGTGACAGGGAACCTGACAGGGAGAAAGAAGTGATGGAACTGGTGAATAAACATGTGCTGCAGTTCTTCGAGGTCTACGCAAAGTAGAACGATACAGGCAATCAATTGTATAGAATATAAATACCGGCCGGCCTTTGGCTGACCGGTAAAAAAATACACCTTAAACTACCGAACGATAGGGAGTAAAAGGAGGGAATCAATAATGTGTACAAGCATAGTAGTAAATAAGAAAAAGACGATTGTAGGCTGGAACCTGGATCTTCTGGATATGGAATACAGAATCAGACCTACTGATGAAGGGGTATACATAGAGATCAATGATGCAAAGGAAGGATGGATGCCGCTGTTTGGCGCCAATTGCCGTGGAGACTTCGTCGGTATGCCAACATGCTGGCCGGCTGACAGAAGAAGCGATCCTGCGGGAGACGGTGAAAATGTGATAATGCTGGACATCGACCTTCTGCTGCAGAATAAAACGCTGCAGGAAATCCGTGATATAGCGGCTGAAAGGCCTGTTTACAGCATACCGGGACTGACATTCATGTCTGCTCTGTCAGATGCTGACGGCAATGTGCTACACATCGTGCCGGGGCAGGGCTGCAGCTACTACGAAAAACCTGAATATAAGATTTTGACAAACTTCTCACCATATAAGCAAGATTCAGAGACACATCCGTGGATGGGCTGGGACAGATATCACATGGCAAAAGACATGCTTGATAAGGTGTCAGATGATTTTGATGTGGATGATTGCTTTGATGTACTCAAAGCGGTCTCTCAGGAAGTCTGCCCGACCGTTGTATCTATGGTATATGACGTGACAGAAAGGACTGTTTACTGGTGTGAGAACAGAGATTGGGATAAGAAAGCAAGGAAACGAAAATGTTTTGGAGAGTCATTAAAAGAGTAATTGAACTGATGAAAGAATCGAGAGAAATACCGAAATGGGCGTGGGACGATCATATGGAGATGATAGTCCCGCAGGCAGATCTTTGGAGGTGGAAATAGTCATGAATACGAAAATAGAAAAATACATTATTGGAAACCGCAAATTGATGAGAATGCTGACCGTTGCGGCAACCCTGTTCTTTGCCGGCGCGGTGTTCAAGATCACAGCAGATAAGTTGCCGGAGGGCATAATATACTTCGTTGCGGCAGCTTGCTTCGTATCGCTTGAAAGAGCATGCGTCAGGAGAGCGGGTGAAGCTGGGAACAATAGTGAGGCAACTGACAGCGAGGAAAGTGACAATGAGTAATACTGTTACTACCAGATATGAAAATAAAGCGCTGGTTACATTCTTCACTTTAGTGATCATACTGTCACTTGCAGCAGAGGCATATATAGTAAAGGGCGGCCCGCTCTGGATGTATTTTGTGCTGATGTGGATCCCTGCGTTCTCTGCAATCATTGCAAGCGCGGTTTCGCTTAAAGATGATAAGGAGAAGTTTTCTCTTAAAAGATTTCTTCCCGCACTTGGGATAAGAAAATGCCGGATTCGCTACATAATGCTGGCGGTGCTTATTCCGCTTATCTATCTGCTGATCCCTTACATGATTTACTGGAAGACACATCCGGACAACTTTGGATATACAGGCGTGGCGCTAAGTCTGATATTGAAAGATTGTCTTCCTACGATGATCATCGGTATATTCCCGGGCATCCTCTCCGCGATGGGCGAGGAGATAGGCTGGCGGGGGTACATGCTTCCTGCACTCACTGAAAGAAGCGGTATGAAGAAAGCACTGATCATAACGAGCCTGTTCTGGGCATGCTGGCATCTGCCGCTGCTTGCCTTCGGAGATTACATGGCTGGTGCTCCGGTATGGTATAAACTGCCTGCATTCGTGCTTTGCATTTTGCCGGTCGGGATCATTATTGGCGGCCTGTCATATTTGAGCAAGAGCGTCTGGCCTGCTGCATTTCTTCATGCGGCACATAACAATTATGATCAGGCAGTATTTGGCGTGATAACAAGAGGCGATGACATGATGTATTACGTCAGCGAGACCGGATTTCTCACAATAATATGCGCATGGGTGATCGTGATCATAATGATCATCAAAATCAAAGGTATTGCGGCGAAAGAGGAGAACCAAATATGAGCAGTATTTACGTGTTCGTCAGTGCTGCGATGCCGTGGATCGCACTTGGACTCTTACTGGCTGTGTTTTGTGTAAGATCGTCAAGCAGAAAAAGGACTCAGAAAAAGAAAGACGACTATAGTTCTGAAGGAATGTCCATTGGGATGTGCTTCGGAGTTGCAATTGCAACAGCACTTCATATCAATGTTGGCACCGGAATGATGCTGGGCCTGTTACTGGGACTTGCTATAGGTTCTTCAAAAGAGAAGGAGGATGACTAGAGATGACTCTGATAGACAATATGATCCAAATACGCAGGCTGTCTGATCCTAAGGTCTCTGTAGCTCTGGATCTGGCCTGGAAGGTGTTTTCCGAATACGAATCTCCTGATTATTCTACAGAGGGGACTGAGGAGTTCCGCAGGTGTCTGCATGATGAGGAATACCTGTACGGCATAGATTATATCGGGGCGTTTTACGACCAGAAGCTTATTGGTTTGATTGGGATCCGTACAGAACTGGAGCATATCTGTTTCTTCTTTGTCGATGGGAAGTATCACAGAAAGGGGGTCGGAACTAAGATGTTTGATTACCTTCTGGAGAATTATAAAGGCAATATCATAACAGTCAACTCTTCACCGTATGGTCTGGGCTTCTACAAAAAGCTTAGATTTGTCCCGACTGAAGAAGAGAAAACAATCAATGGTATACGATTCACACCGATGATATATGAGAGGAAATCAAATGGAAGTGATTTATGAAAAGAAAAAAGAAATGACATTTATCGGGTATCACACAGTAATACGTCCGGATGAAGGATATCAGAAATGCCCGGAATTCTGGGAAAAGGAATACGCGATGAAATATGCGAAGCTCTGGCAGACGATGGAGCCTGCAAATGCTGTCGAGAAGGCGATCATTGAAAACGGGATCGGTATGTACGCTATATGTGCCGAAGCAGAAAATGGCTTCAGTTACTGGATCGCCGGTTTGTATCAGGGCGGCGATGTTCCTGACGGACTGGAACTATATTCATTTCCGGAGAGCAATTGGGCAGTATTTAGTACAAAGGGAGCGATCCCCGGCTCACTGCAAACATTGAATACTGCAGTATGGCAGGATTGGTTCCCGAATGAGGGGCAGAAATATCACGCTAACGGAACCGCAACATTGGAAGTTTATTCCGCTGGTGACCCTAACTCAGCTGAATATGAATGCAGTATATGGGTACCGGTCAGGAACAGAGTAAATGATTATATCGCATACTGTGGATTGGACTGCGAGACATGTGAAGCCCATATTGCAACCGTAAACAATGATAATGATCTTCGGAACAAAGTTGCTAAGGAATGGTCAGAGCTGAACAAAGTGGAAATCACACCGGAGATGATCAACTGTGCCGGCTGCCGCATAGACGGAGTGAAGACTCCTTTCTGCGATTCACTTTGCCCGATAAGGCAGTGTGCGCTTAGCAAGGATGTAGAAACATGCGGAGACTGTGAGGAAATGAGCTCCTGTGAAAAGCTGGAAATGATAACAGGAAACAACGAGGAAGCTCTCAAACGGCTAAAAGGATAATCCGTTCATACTCCGAGACATTATTTATACACAGAATATGGTATTATGAAAAATACACAATAACCAGGTAAGTCGCAGTTTGTGAGGACAATAATGAAAAGAGGAGGAGATATGAGACTCAAAAACTTCCTGATAGTTGTTAAAGACATCGAAAGATCCAAACAGTTCTATCATGATCTGTTCGGTCTCGAAATGATCCTTGACAATGACGGCAACATGATTCTTACAGATGGACTGGTTCTGCAGGAAGAGAAATACTGGAAAGAGTTTCTTGGAAAAGAAATTATTCCGGAAAATAACTCCTGCGAGATCTATTTTGAAGAAGCCGACATTGAAGGTTTTATTGAAAAGCTTGAAAGTTATTACCCGGAAGTAAAATATGTCAACAGACTCATGACGCACAGCTGGGGGCAGAAGGTCATACGCTTCTATGACCCGGACGGTAATCTGATAGAAGTAGGGACTCCGGCGTAAAATGGCAATTATTATAACCTGCATCAGGATACTTCTCAGCTGCGACGCAGAACTTCGTGACCATGGTTGAAGAAGGCAGATATGGCACAGATGAATCAATGGAAGAAGTACGTGCAACTCTTGAAGATTATCTTGATTATGATATAGATAAGATAATCCTGGGCTGCACACATTTTCCAAAGCTCATCCCCGAATTGTCAGCATTGTTCCCGGATGCATCGATATACAGTGCCGGTTCTGCAATGGCTCAAAAGCTGCGCGCGGACCTCGGCGATAATGGTCTGAACAAAAGGGATCATGAAGGGTCTGTCACTCTGATAACAACAGGCGATCTCGAATCATTTAAGAAACAGACTGACTGGTTCAAGTACAAAGACAGAGCTGAATACAAGAATATCGTACTTGATTATTCGAAGTATAACGAGCAGCCTATCGAAGAGTATGAGGAACTGCTGCCGGCAGCGTGATTGAAATCACTAAAGATATCCAATTCAAGAATTCGATTAATTCACGTTTGTCGATGAACATCATGTGGTTGGATTTGCAGATTTAACCGAGGAGGAACCAATTATGGATAAACTGTTTGATTTTGGCAATCGTTACGCAAGAGAAAGCACATGGAAGGATTTTGCGCTTGTTAAGTTTTGCCTGTTCTCAATGGGATTGGCAGCAGGGACACAAATTCCTGAAAAACATAAGAAGAAGGCTATTGGGACTGCAGCCTGCGTATTTGCTGCAACATACATTCCGCTTATGACGAAAGTATATCGTCTTGCGTTCAGGAGGCCTTGAGAATAATGATAACTGAGATACTTAAGAACAGATTTAATCAGAATATGACAAGACACCCTGACCTGGAATGGGACTTAGTCGAGGCTCGTTTGAACGAAAACAAGGAAGTACTTGAGGTGCTGAAGCGCATGGAAGAAAGCGGCGGCGAGCCGGACACTATTGGTATAGATGAATCCAGCGGAAAAATCATTTTCTGCGATTGCTCAAGCGAAACTCCCGCTGGCCGCAGAAGCCTTTGCTATGATGATGAAGTTTTGGAAAAGCGAAAAAAGAACCCGCCTTCGGGCAGTGCCATGGATCAGTCTCAGGAGATGGGTGTATCCATGCTAACTGAGGAGCTGTACAGGCGGTTGCAGGAACTTGGG
The DNA here is from genome assembly GCA_045112795.1 of Anaerovoracaceae bacterium. Lineage (GTDB taxonomy): Bacteria > Bacillota > Clostridia > Peptostreptococcales > Anaerovoracaceae > Crickella. Next base: position 6,871 of record JBGUIG010000035.1, read on the forward strand.
CCGTTTGATCAGAAAACGT
>JBGUIG010000036.1:0-48265 GCA_045112795.1 Anaerovoracaceae bacterium
ACCTGTATGACGGCGGCAAGGACAAAGTGATCCCGTTCGACAAGCTTCAGGGCTTCTTCGAGAAATATCTGTAAAATAAATAAAGACCGAAAATATTCCCGGAATCATAATAATCCGGGAATTTTCGTAATATTATGACAGCAATTCAGAGGTGAAAATGAAAATCACAGTACTTAACGGCAGCCCGCGTCCACAGGGCAATACTTCAAAAATGACAGCTGCTTTCAGAGAAGCTGCCGAAGGCGCAGGCCACACAGTCAAAGAATTCAATGTGTGCAAAATGAATATCCGTGGATGTCTCGCATGTGAATACTGCCACGGCAAGGGTGAGGGCGTATGTATCCAGAAAGATGATATGCATCAGATTTACGCAGAACTGAAAGATACAAACATGCTGGTTCTTGCTGCACCGATTTACTACCATGGCATCAGCGGACAGCTGAAATGCGCTATCGACAGATTCTATTCTGCGCTTTACCCGAAAGCACCGGAAAGCCTTAAATATGTCGCAATGTTTCTAACTTCCGGAGATAAGGATCAGTACACCGGAGCGAGATTCTCATTTGACGGAGATTTCCTCGGATACCTCGGACTTGAAGATAAGGGCTTCTTCACGGCACCTAAGGAAGTGACAGAAGAGGTGCTTGATGATATAAGAGCAATGGCAAAGAGCCTGTAAGTGAGACTGCAGAGGTGCAATACTATGGGGAGAAACATGTTCAACCACGTTCTCATGCTGATACTTCTCATACTGGTGCTGACGTTCTGCGCCTGCTCAGAACAGGAGGCCGGGACAGACAGCATGCAGGATATCAGTACTGAGAGTGCTGAAGAACAGGCTGAAAATCAGGCGGATATCACGGCTGATGAAAGCAATACTGAAAATGAAGAGGAAATAACCATGACTATGAAGATTAACGACGAAACAGTAAACGTAAAGTGGGAGAATAATGACTCGGTCAGAGCACTGATGAAGATGGCGGAGGAGTCACCTGTTGTAGTGGATATGTCCATGTACGGCGGCTTTGAGCAGGTCGGATCACTTGGTACGACACTCCCGAGCAATGATCAGAACATCAAGACCAAACCCGGCGACATAGTGCTTTACACTAGTGATAATATAGTAGTGTTCTACGGAAACAACTCATGGGCATATACCAGACTCGGACACATTGAGAACAAGAGCAAAGCCGAGCTGCAGGAAATGCTCAGCGGCAACGGCGTTGTAATAACCATTACAGCGGAGTAATTTGTAACGCAGAATATTATTGACACACGGCTCGGTTTGAAGTATCAAAAATTATAGATACTTAATCTTTCAGGAGGGTGAACTATGAGCAAGAAACTGGTAGCATATTTCAGCGCAAGCGGCGTTACGGCAAAGGTAGCCGCAAGACTTGCATCTGCTGCCGGCGCAGATCTTTTCGAGATCGTACCTGAGCAGCCATATACAAGATCAGATCTTAATTACATGAACAGGAACAGCCGCAGCTCTAAGGAGATGAACGACACATCCTGCAGACCTGCCATCGCAAGCAAGGTAGGCAACATGGCAGACTATGATGTAGTATTCATCGGATTCCCGGTGTGGTGGTACAGAGAGCCTTCAATCATAGATACATTCATGGAGGCTTATGACTTCTCTGGCAAAACTATCGTACCGTTCTGTACATCAGGAGGCAGCGGACTCGGACCTGCGGGAGATAATATGCTTGCACTCGCGCCTGGAGCTAAACTGGGACAGGGAATGAGATTCTCATCAAGAGTATCCGAGAAAGAGCTCGCGCAGTGGGCGGCAGATTTTGAGTAAACTGAAAGAGAGGGGAAAACAGATGAAAAACCTTGGTTTTGGAATGATGAGACTGCCGGTACTTAACGGCAATCCGACAGATTTTGACTATGATCAGCTTAACAAGATGGTAGACGCATTCCTGGATGCAGGATACAACTACTTCGATACCAGCTTCGTATATCACGAAGGCAAAAGTGAAGAGGCAACAAGAAAGGCTCTCGTCGAGAGACATCCGAGAGAATCGTTCCGCGTCGCAACAAAGTTCCCTTCATTCATCACCGGCACTGCTGGACAGAGTCCTGAATACACATCCTGAGATCGAGTTTGTGCAGATCGCACTTAATCCGATCGACTGGGACAGTGAGTTTGTCGCAGCCAGGGAATGCTATGAGATCATCCGCAAACATGGCAAAGATGTCATCGTAATGGAAGCTGTCAAGGGCGGTGGTCTGGCAAAGCTGCCGGTACCGGCAGAAGAGGTTCTCAAGGCGGTACGTCCCGACAAGTCGATCGCATCATGGTCAATCCGATTCGCGTCCCAGCTTGATGGAGTCATCGCGGTACTTTCCGGCATGTCAACACTTGAGCAGGTAATCGACAACTGCAAGACAGCAAACGAAGCAGAGCCGCTCAGCGACAAGGAAACAGAGGCACTCTGGGAGGCAATGGGCATCTACAGGGACAATACACTTATCCCGCGTTCTGAGCTTGAGAAGTACAGCGGCCTGACATGGAACAACGTATCGGTACCTGCCATCCTGCAGGCATACAGCATTTGCCTTGTACAGCCGGATCCTGGCTTTGCCGATGACAACAACTACTTCAAGAACCTGCTGGCAGAGCATGCACACCTGGACATCCACAGCGAACTGCCTGCACAGGAAGTAATCAGAGCAGACGGAGTCAACGCAACACACATCGTTGCCGAAGCAGTTGACTTCCTGCAGAAAAACACATTCTAAGATTATATGGAATTAAAAGAACTACTGGAAAAATTCAATCGCGGTGAGACAATCGGCAGCGATCCCGAGGTGATAGATGCGATGCGTTACTATATTGCCGGGAACCGCAAGCTCCTTTTCAGGCTCAATCATGAATTTCTGGAACCGGAAGAGATAACGGAGCTATTCCGTGAAATCACATCGGGACATGTGGGCGAGGGTTTCAGACTTACACCTCCGTTTTACACAGATTTCGGAAAGAATATAAGCATTGGCGACTTTGTTTTTATCAATGCTGATTGCAAATTCCAGGATCAGGGCGGTATTTCAATCGGAAGCAGGACATTCATCGGCCATAATGTAGTACTCGCTACACTCGATCATGATCTGGATCCTGCAAAAAGGCTTCTGATGCATCCTGCGCCGATCCGTATCGGTGAAAACGTGTGGATTGGTTCCAATGTGACAATAACCAGAGGCGTAACGATAGGAGACAATTCAGTAATAGCTGCGGGTGCGGTAGTCACCAGATATGTACCGCCTGATGTTGTCGCAGGAGGGGTGCCGGCAAAAGTTATAAGAACGCTGACTGATAATTAAGAGAAATCAATAATAAGGGTATTAAAGGCAGGGCCGGAATGTGAGCGATATACGCGAAACAGCAGACCCTGCTTTTTTTGTGAAAAAATCATCATAGAGAAATTCGAACGAAAAGCTGTGTTGTACATCAATTTAGATGATCAATATAATTTAGCCATGATCACTCAGACAGTTAATCCAAACAATGCAACAATTAAGGAGAACAGTAATGAGTAACAACACTTTGACTTACAGACCTGAAGACAAAATCGCACCTATCCCGGCTAATGAAGCTTCAGTTCAGACTGTCGTAGCCGAGCCATGGCTCAAAGTTGAGCAGACTTGCTTCAGCGACCTTGAGGGAACAAATTTTGACAGAGAAGGAAATCTTTGGTTCGTAGAGGCTGGCGGCCCTGCAAGCAAGCTCCACAAGGTCAACTGCGATACTAAGGAAGATGTCGTAGTATTTGAGGATCCGGAAAAAAGAGCTATGTCAGCTGTAAAGCCTCACAAGAACGGCAGAATCTTCATACCGAGCGTAGGTCCTGTATTTGAGAGCGGTTATGTATTCTCATGCAACCCTGACGGAACAGACTACAAGGTTGAGCTTGAAGGACCGATCGTAGACGATATGTGCTTCGATTCCAAGGGCGGATACTACTACACTCACATGCACGGCAGTGTAAGCGATCCTGACGGCGGAGTATACTATGTTGCTCCGGATGGCAGCGTAACACCGCTTCTTGACAAGCTCTGCTGCCCTAACGGCGTAGCACTTTCCAAGGACGAGAAGACAGTATGGATCACAGAGTCCACAGCAATGAGACTTCTCAAGGTCACACTCACAGGAGAAGGCCCTACATCCATCGCACCTTTCGCAGTAAACGTTCCTTATTACTTCACAGGCGGCGGCGTATGCGATTCATGTGAGATCGATGACGATGACAATCTGTATGTATCAATGTACGCCCAGGGCAGAGTAATGGTCTTCAACAAGAATGGCTGGCTTATCGGACAGATTCTGATGCCGGGCAGAGATAACGGAGACAACCTCGGCGTTACACATACAGCAATTCGTCCGGGAACAAACGAGATTTACATCTGCTGCAATGATGCCAAGAACGGCGCATGGATCTTTAAGGCTCATGCATTTGCCGGAGCAAGCATGTCCAGCTACCAGTTCAGATAATCAATACTGACCGGGAACAAGGACAGAATTAAACAAGATAATCAAAACTAATGGTAAATTATTAGGAGGAAAATACCATGAAGGAAAAACTTCTTGACGGAAAGATCGCTCTTATCACTGGAGCAAGCTACGGAATGGGTCTTGATATGGCAAAGGTCTTCGCTAAGGAAGGCGCTAATATCATCATCACAGCAAGAGGCGAGAAGAGACTGAATCAGGCTCTCGAAAAGGTCAAAGAATGCCTTACAGAAGGCAGACGTGCTATCGCTGTTCAGGCAGATGTAACTTCACCGGAAGATACAAAGCACGTATATGATGTTATCGAGGAAGAGTTCGGCGATCTCGACATCCTGCTCCACAACGCAGGCAAGGGCGAAATGGAGATCATCGATGATGTTCAGGAAGATCACATGATGGAGACTCTCAACATCAACCTCGCTGGCCCTATCCGCTATGCACAGCAGGCTCTGATGAGATTCTTCCTGCCTAAGAAGGAAGGCAGAATCATCTTCATCTCATCAGTAAACGGCAAGAAGCCTTGCGCAGGTGTTGTTTACAGCGCTACTAAGGCAGGCCTCAATAACGTAACTATGTCCCTTGCATTCAGAACATGGGATACAAACATCACAGTAAACGCAGTAGCTCCTGGAGCAACAATCACACCTGCACACCTTGCTAACCTCAGAGGAGAGCAGGACGGCGGTGAGAAGTGGCTCGAGTACTCCGGCCCATACTTCAACTATCAGGTTCCTGATACAACAGGCTTCGACCAGGCTAACGCATGCCTCTTCCTCGCAAGCCACATGGGTCAGTGCGTAACCGGTCAGGTTATCCAGGTCTGCAACGGCAGCTACCTCGGCTAATTAACGGCCATTATAAATTGAGAATTACAGTTTTCTGACAGAAAAGGAGAATAGAAATGGCACAGGACAATCGTTTTGAGAATATCACCAAGAAGTGGATGACTTGTGATGTTGAAGAGCTCAAGGCAGCAATCGCTGAGAGAGGCCGCAGGGTAAGATGCCCGGAGTGCGGTGCAGTAGCTAATTCCCTTGACACAGTAGTTATTTACTGCGATAAGTGCGGACTCAGACTTGAGCTGGATCCATACTGGAAGTAATCATAATAACCCATAAAAATCCCATAAAATACCTTATAACAACGCACAGAAGACGGCCTTCCGGGGCTGTCTTTTGTTATGTGTGAAAAATGCAAACTACAAGGAGGCAGAATGAGATCATCGAAACCCTACATCCGGGAAAATCATAATATAAGATTTCGATTTTGACCATAGAATACCAGTGTTGGATTGGATGAGAAAAGCCAGTTAAAATTCAAACAAAGAGAGTGATCATATTATATGTTGTTTTTCAAGCTTTTCTGACAAGGAGCAAAAAAATGAGTATTTCAGAAGACAAGACAAAAGCAGGTAAAGGGATAGGAACCCTGGTAATAGGTGTACTTTCACTGCAGCTGATTCAGCAGATCTCTTTCGCAATGGCACCGGCCTTTGCAGATTTTGCAAAGTACTGGCCGGATATTCCTTACAGCAGAATCCTGATGCTTCAGACATTCGGATATCTCTGCATCATCCCTACATCAATCCTCGGCGGAGCGATCGCAGGAAGCAAGATCAAATACAAGACACTTTCACTTATATCAATCATCCTCGTTCTGGTCGGTGTAGTTCCGTTCTTCTATCATGAGAACTTCTACTTCGTTCTTGCTACAAGAGGTATCGTAGGATGCGGAATCGGACTCACATTCGGAACAGCATCAGCAGTAATCACATTCCTCTTCAGCGGCAAGATGAGAGGCCGCATGCAGGGTGTAGCTACAATAGTTCTTACATGCTCAGGAGTTGTTTACTCGTTCGTAGGCGGACTGCTCTGCGCTAAGAATGTTCACTATGTATGGCTGATCCACCTCTTCCTGATCATCCCACTGGTACTGGTAATCCTCTTCCTCCGCGAGCCTACTCCTGAAGAACTTGCTGCAGCTGAGGCAGAGACAGCAAATACAGAAGTATCAACTAAGCCGGATTATAACTGGAGAGCAACACTTATCCCATTCGTATTCGGAGCATTCATGATGCTGCCATACGGAGTAGTTCTCAACATGTCAGCAATCGTTGACTACAGAGGCCTCGGAAGTGCAGCAGTATCCGGAACAGTAGGCGCATTCTACACAATAGGCGGCCTGGTCGCAGGTGTAGCAGTAGGACCTATCTACATGAAATTCAAGAAATTCTCAGTAGTAGTAGCAATAGCACTGATGGTTATCGGAATGGCATGCGCAGGCTGGGGCACAAACGTACCGATGCTCTGCATCTCAGAGTTCCTGGTAGGACTCGGAACCTTCGTACTTCACCCGGTATGCGTTCGTGACTGCAACGCAATCGTTTCACCTAAGGGACTGATGTTCTGCGGCGGTCTGTTCGGAGGAACATGGAATGCAGGCGCATTCATCACAGGATTCCTGATCACACTTGCTAACAGCATCGGCGGAGAAGAACCTTTCATCCCTATTCAGTATTTCACATTCGCCGCAATTGCAGCAGGCATTGTATGGCAGATCTTCAGAGCTATGAGACCAAAGGCTCAGGAAGAAGCTGGTCTGTACTAGTCTGAAACAGACACTCAGCAAATGCGGAAAATCAGAAATATGAATTATTATGGAGGGAAACAATGAATAGTAAAGAACTGACCAAGCGTTATTCAACAATAGGTCTTATCACTGCAATGCTCCTGATGTTCTCCTGGACAGGAATGGGCTGGAACGCACTGGGAACTTATTCGGTATTCGTAGTTGAGTCATTCGGCTGCACTACAGCACAGTTCATGACAATCTTTACAATCCTGAGCATCATGAACACAATCGTCAGCTTTACCGTATACGGTACATGCATGGAGAAATTCGGCACACGTAAGATGATCGGATTCGGCGGCACATTCGTTACACTGGGATTCATCATCTTCGGAATGGCAAAGTCCATACAGTTCATGTGGTTCGGAGCATTTGTATTCGCAGCCGGCCTGGCCTTTGTCAACATCAATACATTCAATGTAATGATCACAACATGGTTCAAGAAGAACACAGCCAAGTACACAGGTCTGGGACAGGCCTTCGGACCGGCTTCAGGAGCAATCTTCAACACACTCTGGGGTATTGTGATCGTATCAATCGGCTGGAGAATTCCGTTCTATATCAGTGCGGCAATCTCCGCAGCAGCAACTGTCATTATTGTAGCTCTCTACAGAGAGCCTCAGGAAGTTGGCTGCAAAGCAAGAGGACAGGAAGAACTCGAAGCAGAGATGGCAGCATCTGCAGGCACTGAGGAAGTGTCTATAGAGACAGGCGGAACATTCGCAGAAGCACTCAGATCACCTAGAGCATGGATGCTCGTACTCGGATATGCACTTGCAGGTATCTGCGACTACGGTCTTCTCGGAAACTACGCTCTTATCGCAGCATCGCACGGATATGGCGATCAGGCTGGATTCATCATGGGATTCAGCTGGCTCGCACAGGTATTCAGCTTTATCATCCTCGGTTGGATCTGCGACAAGTGGGGCAGCAGATGGGCAGTAATATTCTGTTTCATCCTGGTCACATTCGTAGCTATCGTATACCTCAGAAGTGATGTACCGGCAGGACTTGTATATGCATGCGGAGCTTGCCTCGGATTCGCTGACGGTGCCGTACAGATGCCGATGGGAGCAACAGCAAGAGAAGTACTCGGAACAAAAGAATTTGCCAAGAAAATGGGCCTTGTAGGAGGCGGATGCTTCTTCGGCGTATCCTTCTCGACAGTAATCGTCGCAGCTATGTATGACGCTACGGGATCCTACAACTCTGCGATGATCATGATCATCTGCCTCGCAGTTGTTACATCTGTACTCTTCTTCATAGCAGCGAAGCCGAAATACATGACTAAATAAAAACAACAAATAATATACAGATAATCTTATTCATTATAACTACAGGATAAACATCAACGGAAAGGAGACCGATCACGATGGACGGATTCAGATTTGATGTACAGACAAGCGTTTATTACGGACGTAATGCTCTCCGCGAGCACCAGGATATATTTGACGGCTTTGGCAAGAAGGCTGTCATCGTTACAAGCCAGTTTATCGAAGGCTATGAAAACATCGGACTTAAGGATGTCAAAGAGCTTTTCGACGAAAGAGGAATAGAGTACAAAGTCATCGACTATACAATTCCTAATCCACCGGTAGAGAACATTGAGCAGATGTACGAAGACACCAAGGATTTCGACTTTGACTTCGTTATCGGTATCGGAGGCGGATCTTCCCTCGATGCAGCCAAGGCACTGGCGCAGCTCACAGACTGGAGAAAAGATGATCCGGAGAAGAGTGCAGTTGAGATTTTCTTCGGCAACGGAAGACCATTCGATAATTACAAGAATATGTGCAGAATCCCTGTAATCACAATGCCGACAACAGCAGGCACAGGATCTGAGGTAACAGGCGGAGCTGTACTGACCAGAAATGATATTCATACCAAGATCGCTATGAATCAGTGGCTGTATCCTGAGGTTTCTTTCGTAGACCCTAGATATGTAGAGCATTCACCACTTTTCCTGCTCGACACAGGAGTTATCGATGCTCTCGCACACGGTGTTGAAGGCGCTATCCGTCAGAAGGACCATATCTATGCTGCTTCCAACATCATGAACGAAGGCCTTTCCAAGATCGCATTCAAGCTGTTCGCTGAGTTCAAGGACAATCTCCTGAACAACACTCTTACAGCAGAGGATTATGACAAGATCTCATGCGCATCCATGATTCAGGGTGTTGCATTCATGCAGTCATGCACATGCATTCCTCACGGTCTCGGATATCCGCTTTCTCACTACTATGATGTATGCCACGGACTTTCATGCGGCATCTTCCTCGGTGAGTGGCTCAAGAACTTCAAGGATCAGTCCCTCGTACAGGAAGTCGTAGAGGACTGCGGATTCAACAACTCAGACGAGTTCGCTGATTATGTCAGAGCACTTACAAACCGCGATGTTGAACTTGAGGTTACTGATGCTGAGATCCAGGAGTGGACAGACGCATTCATGGCACAGCAGGTATGGAGACTTGAATCCAATCCTGAAGAACTGACAAGAGACGATATCTACACAATTTACAGAAGAGCTCTTGCAAAATATATCAAAGACTGATTTATTCAGAATGAGCCGGACTATCTGTATAATGATGCCCGGCTTCTTTAATAATAACGGAGGAAAAGACGATGAATGAAGAAGCTATGAGCGCTGAAGAACTGAAGGCAATGGAAGAAGCGATGGCCGCTTTCCTTGAAGAGTTCCGTAATCCGTCAAGATGCGACGGTGCAAATCTCAGAGCAACAGCTTTCCCTGAGAAGTATAATGCAGTGGAAAGAAATCTCAATGCCGGCAGATTCATGACTACTATCCAGAGCGTGCCTGATCCGGATATCCACATATTCCTGCTGCACGGAGGCGGGTTCGAACTTGAAGCCAGCATGCACTGCAATGTCATGATGGATCTCGCGGACAAGGGCTTCAGAGTTACAGCATATGACTATCCGTTGGCACCTGAGCATCAGTATAAGGAAATCAATGAAGCAGTCTACAATGCATACAAAGAGTTCAGGACATATTATCCGGATGACAAAGTCGCTTTCATGGGAGATTCCTGCGGGACAGCTCTCAGCCTGACTCTGATGATGCGTCTGCGTGATGAGGGAGATGAATCCAGACCGAAAGCAGCTGTATGGCCTTCACCTGCAGTAGATATGGCCATGGACAGCCCTCTGATGCCTATGTATGAGAAAAATGACCCGAGTCTGAAGCTTGAAGTCCTGTATCTCTGCTCGGAAAGATATGCGCCTGAGCGCAACTGGAAGGATCCGCTGGTCTCACCATACTATGCAGAGGACATGAGTGATCTGGGTGACCTGTTTATCTACTACAGTTCTGTAGAAGTACTTAGACCTGACACAGAAGCATTCATCAAGAAGATTGCTGCTTTTGAGGGAAACACTGTAAAAGTACACATGTGCGATGGACTCTTCCACGACTATGTGCTCCAGAACGAGCTGCCTGAATCGGTATACATCCTGGATGAGACAGCCAAGTTCTTACGTGAGAAATTGGGCTAAAACAGAGGCGGCGGATTTCCGTTTCCGCAGACAGTCATAGATTATTTTGGTTACGGCTGACAGTTATTTTTATTAGTATTCTCGTGATTGAGATTCTATAATAATAATGGAAATTCAGAAATAACAGGAGCTAAAGAGCAGATATGGAACCTTTCAGATATAATACCCAGACATGTGTATATTTCGGACGCAATTCCATCAGGGACAATAAAGAGCAGATTAAGGATCTCGGAAGCAAAGCCGTTATCGTGACGACCAAATTCGTCGGTAATGTTCCGAATCTGGCGCTTACAGACATGGAGAAGGCACTTCGCTCGCTGAATGTGGAGTACAGAGTCCTGGATAATGTTGTGACAGATCCTCCGGTCGAGAACATCGTCAAGCTTTTCGAAGAGCTGGACGGATTCTGGCCTGATTACATTATCGGAGTCGGCGGAGGCGCAGCGCTTGATGTTGCCAAGGCACTTGCGCAGTTTATTAATGACGGAGCAGGAGAACCTTATAATCTCTTCTTCTGGCCGGGCAAGCTGCTCAACAACTACTGCAACATGTGTGACATCCCTGTATTAGCGGTTCCGACAACAGCAGGCACCGGTTCTGAAGTAACCGGAGGTGCAGTACTTACAAGATCGGACAAGGACACTAAGGAGTCCATGAATATGTGGCTCTATCCTAAAATCGCATTTGTCGACCCGCGTTACCTGGAGACATCACCTCAGTTCCTGCTGGATACCGGAGCAATAGACGCGCTTGCACACGGAATAGAAGGTTGTCTGCACAAGGATGCCAATATAATGAACAGATCGATTTCATTTGCTGCTTTCAATCTTTTCGCAGGATTCAAAGACGCGCTGCTTGACGGGAATATGACCGAGGAGCAGTTTGATGATCTGGCTGCACATTCTTTCATGCAGGGAGTTTCCTTCATGCAGTCATGCACGACTATTCCTCACGGCATGGGATATCCTCTTTCTCAGCACAAGAACGTTCCTCACGGCCTGGCATGCGGTATTTTCCTGGGAGAATATCTCAAAGCATTCAAAGACCAGTCCTTGGTTTTGCCTCTTGTCAAAGCTTGCGGGTTTGAGGATACGGCAGAGTTCGCAGATTATGTTCGCGAGCTTACCAACAGGGATGTAGACATAGAAGTCTCTGAGAAAGAAATAAATCACTGGGCTGATCAGTTCATGGAGATCCAGAAATGGAGACTTGAAGCCAACCCTGAAGAGCTCAGCAGAGACGACATCCTGAATCTGTACAGAGTTTCGCTGCAGAAGTATATAAAGTAATTACATAAGACAGAGTTTTTGAATAAAAGCAGAGACTGAAGCAGTTCGTTGAGAATACTTCAGTCTCTTTATTTTTTCTGTGTATGCAATTCGTAAACAGAACGATCTTACGCGCAAATCATTTGCCATGATAACCGGTTCGAAAGCCTGATCAGAAAGCTTCGCCCATTGCTATCATTGAACGGGTTATCTCCAGAATCTTGTCCTTCACATAGCTCGCAGCCGGTGTGAGTTTTCTTCCTGTTGCCCATGAAAGATACAGCGGCATCAGAGCTTCAGGGTGATCAACAGGTATCATGCGGACTGAGCGGTGATTGTGCGGAACTCCCACAGAAAGACCGACGCCTCCGCCTGCTGCAACAGTAAGATGCTGGGCTGTCCAGTCTGAAACATATGTCATGTCAGGCCGGACATCTTCTGCCTTAAACATGTTCTTGACATGTGTGTCCAGGTTGGAATTGATATCGATCGCGATAATCTTCTCGTCGCAGAAGTCGGATACAGATACAGATTCTCTGGAAGCGAGAGGGTGGCCTGCAGGTACGATCAGGAAAATGCGGTGATTACCGATGAATTCAGATTCACATCCGTCCGTGAACTCGCTGGCAGAGATAACCATATCACACTGGCCATGTACGAGATGCTCCCGAAGATCGGTCCAGTTGTGAGCGACTTCAAAGTTGAGTTCTACATTATTGTCTTCCGTACATGCGTCGCGGTAGCGGCTGATAAGAACCGGCGCGAATGTGGTAGCTACACTGAAGAAGAACTCGAGCTTCACCTTGCCATACAGAGAACTCTTCATGCTGATAATCTCGCCTTCGCCATCCTCAATCATCTTGAGACTTGCTTCAGCATACGGCAGAAGCGCTTTGCCATAAGGCGTCAGATCTATTTTGCGGTTGGGCCTTCTTATGAAAAGCGAAACTCCCAGCTCGCTCTCCAGTTCCCTGATGGAATAGCTCAAACTCGACTGTGCAACATAAAGATTGTTCGCAGCTGCTGTAAAGTGGCGCATCCGGGCTACTTCACAGAAATACTTTAGCTGAGTAAGTGTCATTATACTACCCCCTCCTGATGAAGATTCCCTCTTTATATAGTAATCAATGACATCGTCGGATTGTTAAATTATTGATAATTGATAATAACACGCGATAATCAATTCTTTCAAGCAACCGTCCGGACCTCATCATACAAGTTTTCGATTATGGGAATTAATCGAATTAATCGTATGCCTGACATGCTCTCAATCGAATTTTCTTATCGAATACTTGTGTTAGACAGCAGAATTTCGATTGTTATACTTAAACTAACAGATGAATTACAAAAGGAGAAAACCATGGCAGGAAGGAAATGGCTTATTACAGGAATAAGCAGCGGCTTTGGCAAAGAAATCGCTCAGCAGGTACTTGCCGGTGGTGACATTGTATTCGGTACAGCGAGAAATATGAAAAAGACCGAAGATCTCGCTGCTGAATATCCGGAAACGCTGACGGTCACATCCCTGGATGTTACCGACGTACCTGAGATATACAAAGTTACCGGTCAGGCCTTTGCAGAGCTGGGAGAGATAGATGTAATCGTCAGCAATGCCGGCTACGGACTCTACGGAGCTGCCGAGGAAATCTCGGATGAAGAGGCTGAACTGCAGATAAGAACCAATCTGACAGGCTCGATTGCATTCATAAGATCTACCCTCCCATATCTTAGGAAACAGAAGCACGGCAGGATAATTCAGGTTGCTTCAGTTGCGGGGCAGGTCGGATATGCAGGCAATGCACTGTACAATGCGACCAAGTTCGGAATCACAGGTTACTGCGAGGCGTTGTCAATAGAAATGAAGCCATTCAACGTAGGTGTTACAGTAGTTGAGCCGGGCGGAGCAAGGACGGACTTCAGATACGGAGGCGCCAAGGTAGCGGCAAACCTTATTCCAGAGTACGAACATGCACATGGTTTCCTGAACATGCTCGATGCATCCAAGGGACTCGCTCCCGGGGATCCTGCGAAAATGGCTGCAAGGATGATCGAAAGTGTCGATCAGGATCCGGCACCTAAGCATCTGGCGCTTGGATCACAGGCCCACAGGCAGATAATAACAGACCTGTCAGAAAGGCTTGCCGCATACTGCAGACAGACCGAACTGGCAGCATCAACAGACGTACAGGAATAAGAATAATTCAGAAATACATTAAAACAGTTAACTACTTTTGCTTAATGAAGAGGAGATTATTATGGCTACAAATTATCCGAATTTATTCAGCCCACTGAAGATCGGCAAAGTCGAGATCAGCAACAGATACGCTCTTGCTCCTATGGGAACAGGCAGCATGGGAGGCCCTAAGGGTGAGTACACAGATAATACTATCGAGTACTATCTCGAGAGAGCCCGAGGCGGATTTGGCCTCATCGTAATGGGCAGCATTATCGTAGATATGGAAGCTCAGAAGCCGGATCTGATCAACGGACCTATCCCGCCATCATATGCACCGATGGTATGGAGAGAGTCAGCCTGCCGCCTTGTAGAGAGAATCCACGCATACGGAACCAAGGTATTTATGCAGATCGGCTTTGGACACGGAAGACAGAAGCCAGGCCAGAAGGCCCCATCTCCGATTCCAAGGTATGCTGATCCAAGCGAGATCTGTGAGCAGATCACAGTAGAAGAGATCAAGACCAAGATCGCATATATGGTAAAGACCGCTAAGATGGCCAAGGATGCCGGCTTCGATGGTGTCGAAGTTCACGCAATGCACTGGGGATATCTTCTCGACCAGTTCGCGCTGGCACTTTGCAACTTCCGTGAGGATGAATACGGCGGGAGCCTTGAGAACAGACTGAGAGTCCACAAGGAGATCGTAGAAGGCATCAAGGCAGAATGTGGAGCTGATTTCCCTGTATCTATCAGAATGGGAATGAAATCCTGGATCAAGGGCTTCAATAAGCCTTCGCTCTTCGGCGATGAAGAGGCGGGAAGAACTATCGAGGAAGCATGCGAGATCGCTAAGCTGCTCGAGTCTTACGGATATGACATGCTCGACTGCAATTCGGGTATTTATGACTCTTTCTACTATGCAGTAGCACCTGCATACATGGAGAAAGGCTACAACATCAAGCTGGCTAAGGAGATCAAGAAGAATGTCAGCATTCCTGTATTCTGTGCAGGCAAAATGAACGATCCTGATATGTGCGAGCAGGCGATCGCCAATGGAGAGATTGACGGTGTTGCACTCGGAAGATCAGGACTTGCAGAGGCAGCCTATCCTCAGTGGCTCAGAAGAGGCCGCCCGGACAAGATCCACCCATGCATCGCATGCGGCAACTGCATGGCATCATCATTCTCCAAGGTTTCCGCAACATGCGCAGTTAACCCTGTAGGAATGAGACCGGGACAGTACCCTACACTCAGAGCACTCCAGCCTAAGAAGGTAGTTGTAGTCGGCGGTGGAGTCGGCGGCATGGAAGCAGCAAGGACTGCAGCTCTCAGAGGCCATGATGTAACTTTGTATGAGAAATCAGAGAGACTCGGCGGCAGACTCTTCGACGCAGGCAGACACTCATTCAAGCAGGATATCCGCAACCTCGCAAAGTGGTATGAGCAGGAAATCAGAGAACTTGGAGTAGAAATCAAGCTGGGAACTGAAGTAACACCTGAAATGCTTAAAGAGAGCGGAGCTAACGTAGTGATCATGTCTGTCGGAGCGGACCCTGTAATGCCTAGACGTATCCCTGGTATCGATCACCCTAAGGCAGTATCCTGTGAGGATGTAATTTCCGGAAAGAAGGAAGTAGGCGAGAAGGTCGCTATCATAGGAGCAGGACTTGTTGGCGCCGAGATGGCATACGACATGGCTAAGGAAGAAGGGAAGAAAGTCGTGCTCGTAGACGGACTTGACGATATTCTTTCAAACGATCCTAACGGTGTACCTTTCCAGACACGCTGGATGCTCAATGAGCTGCTCGCGCTCAATGGAGTAGAGAAATACATGGGTCACATGCTTGACTGCATAAATGATAAAGGCTGCGTTCTCAAGAGCAAAAATGGGGAACTGGTACAGATCGAGTGTGACGATGTAATCGTAGCAATCGGATTCAGAGCAAGACAGTCTATGATGAAAGACATGCTCGGAGCTGACATGGAGGTCTATGAGATCGTAGCCGGCAACGGCATAGGAAGCATTGCATCCCAAGTCAACGATGCATACGAAATAGCAAGACACATCTAGTAATAGAAAAAACCGTTTGCGGTCCGCAGATTCGTATATTAGACATTGCGGACCGCAGAATATAACATTTAGGTACAGACAAACACATAGCAAACGGGATAATAACAGGAGGCAGATATGTACGATTTTTACTTCCATTTGAATACGAAGTTTTACTACGGAAAGGGCGTTGTAGCTCAGATTGCAGATGAGATCCTCAACTACGGAAACAAGGCATTCTTCATCTATGATGCGATTCCGGCAAAGGCATCAGGTGCACATGATCTGATCCACAGTGTATGCGAAGAAAAGGGCATCACTGTTACAGATTTTGCAATCACAGATCCGCATCCAAAGCACACAACAATTGACGAAGCAAGAGCTCTGCTGAAGCAGAACGGCGCAGATGTAGTTGTAGCACTCGGCGGAGGAGTTACAGTCGATTCAGCTAAAGCTATCTGCCTCACAATTACTCATGACGGCAGCTGCTGGGACGTATTCGAAGCTGCAGATAAGATCGAATCCCTTTCGACACAGGGCAAGAAGGAAGAAGGTGTTCTGCCTCTGATCACTATCCCGACAATCGCAGCAAGCGGTTCAGAAGTATCAAATGTAGCAGTAATCGAAAACCACGAGAAGCAGCTCAAGCTTGACTACCGCAGTGATGCTCTCAGACCTGTAGCAGTATTCACAGATCCGACATACACTTTCACCGTTCCTAAATTCCCTACAGCATGCGGAATACTGGATATCATGTCTCATTCATATGAAGGATATTTCAGCCACAGCACCGGAAGCATGCAGGATGGTATCTCAGAGACTATCCAGAGAACTTGTGTTGAGCACGGAAGAAAGGTAATGCTGGTACCTAATGCATATGAATCAAGAGCACAGCTTCTGTGGGCAGCTCAGCTGTCAATCGCACACCTGTCAGATCAGGGAAGAAAGTTCGTCGGCAATATCCATGCTACAGAGCGTGTTGTCAGCACATACTTCGGATTCCCTCACGGAGCAGGAATTGCTATCATGACACTCGCATGGTTCAAATATGCACTTAATGACCAGACAGCATACAGATTTGCAAGATGGGCTAAGAATGTATGGGGAGTAAACCCTGCACTCGATGATATGGCAGCTGCAAGAGAAGGAATCAAGCTGTATGAAGCATTCATTGAAGAGCTTGGTGTACCGACAAGACTCAGCCAGTCAAGACTTGAAGTCAGCAAAGAGCTCGTAGCTAAATGCGCTGATGAAGTATGGGAAAGAGTTGATGCATCAACATGGTTCAAGCCGCTCAGCAGCAAGCAGGAGCTCCTCGACTACATGATGCTCGCATGGGAATAATCCGCAACGGTAACATCCGCAAACAGTAACATATCAGTTCAGACTCTGTTGAACATATACGAAACTCCATGAGAAGAGACCGCTCAGCCCTGACTGAGCGGTCTCTTCATATGTGAACGTAAGATCCGGCAAATATTCCGGGGAGAACTAACAATAGAAAAAACTGTTCGCGGGGTGCGGGTATGTGTATTAGACTTTGGAGCCTGCTGATTTTATCCTTAAATTAAAAGAATGGAAGGGAGACGTAATGTTTAAGAAAATACATTATTCGTGGCTAATATGTTTTGGATGCGCATTGCTTCTGTTCTGCACGGGAGGACTTTGCTTTACCGGTTTTTCGGTATACTTGCCTTACATGAGAAGCGTGCTCAATTTTTCCAATACTCAGGTATCTGTGCTTCTTTTCGTCAGGAGCCTCCTGAGTGTCATTGGAATGTCTTTCGTAAACAGATTCCTGAAGAAATATGAAGTAAGAAGAGTTGTAACAGTGGCACTGCTGATGGCAGCTGTATCGTTCGTTATATACGGATTCAGCACTTCTTATATTGGATGCATATTCGCAGCTGCTCTTTCCGGAGCGGCTTACGGATTCGGAAGCATGATCCCGGTTTCTATCCTGATTTCAAGATGGTTCAATGAGCACAGAGGACTGGCACTCGGCGTATGCATGGCATCGACCGGAGTATCCACATTTATCGCTTCACCTGTAATCACATGGGCAGTAGATACCTTTTCACTCAGAACCTCTTATCTGGCAGAGGCTGCATTCGTAGCTGTTATGTGCGTTCTGGTATGGGTTCTTCTGAGAAGCATGCCGTCATGCCTTGACCTTGAGCCTCTGGGTTCCGGCGAGGAGACTGCTGTAGCATATGCAAGCAAAACCGCTTCAGGAACACGTATCGCGATAATGACTGCGGGATTCCTGATGCTCGGAATGGCTGCTAACAATGTTGCGAGCAATCTGTCCCTGCTGTATCAGTCTGTAGGATTTGACAGCGACAGGATTGCGAGTGTTGTCGCATTCTTCGGAATCAGCCTGGCAATAGGCAAGTGTGTCAGCGGACTGGTGGTAGACAAGGTAGGACCTTACAAATCATGCGGAATACTGTTCATCATATCCATGGCCGGATGTGCTCTCTGCTGCACAGCAGGACGCACGGGACTTACAATAGCATCGACAGCAGTAATCCTGATCGGATTCGGAATGGCTGTCGCATCCATAGCACCTACTTCTTTTGCCCTTAGAGTAGCAACCGAAGAGGACTATCCGGGAATCCTGTCAAAGTTCCAGACATCACACACCCTCGGCGGCCTGATTTTCACAACAGTACCGGGCATAATCGCCGACAAGACAGACAGCTACGTTATTTCATATGTGATCATGCTGGTGCTTATCACAGTTTCATCAGTAGTACTGCAGAGGCTGTATCACAGGATCGTATGTGAGGGCTAAGCATACAGCCTTGTAGGCAACAGGCTTACAAAAGAATTCCGGCATAAGGGCGGCGCAACTTATTTTCCTATAACTCTATAATTGAATAACTACAAGGAGGCAGGGAGATTTCTCTGTCTCCTTTTTGAGTTGCTCCGTTGTATGAAATTAGCATGTGCGTTGGGGCGTTATCCGGCAGCTCCCAGTTTGCGCATTCGGACGAAGGGTTGAAAGCTATGATCAGATGCTCATTTTCGTCAAAGCGCTCGAATACAAGGGGATATCCGGTCCCGTCGCTGAGGAATCTGAATCCGGCATCGCTTCTGAGTGTGCTGTGCTCACGGCGGAATCTGATCAGGTCATGGATATGTCTCCACAGGGAACCGGATGCATGCATCTGAGTCTCTGCGTCAGGAGTACCCGGATCAGTATTCACAGGCAGATACAGATCACCTGCATCCGTTGAAGAGAAGCCTGCATTTGCACTTTTGTCCCACTGCATAGGTGTGCGGGAACCTGTGCGCTCATAACCGCCTTCTTTGCTCCTTAGGCCGTGCATGTAAGGCATGCCGATTTCGTCACCATAGTATATGAATGGACAGCCGGGCATCATCAGCAGGAAGGCAAAAGCAATTTTCATTTCATCAGGCGAGAGAGTCTCTCTCATTCTGACCATGTCGTGGTTGCCGGAAGGTATGCATATCAGACCTTTTGCACAAGTCTCGTTGTATGCCTTGCTGTAATAATTCACAAAGGCAGTCAGATCGCCGCTGCCCTGCGCTGAGAAGTACGGTTCGTTCCGGAAGAGATCCATATAGTGAGTCGGGCCTCCGTGCAGCAGGAAGTCCATGTGAAAACCAGCCTCCAGAGCCTGCAGAGGATCACCCCATTCAGAAATCAGCGCGGCCTCCGGGTAGTTCTCGTCCAGGAAAGAGCGGACCTTCTGCCAGAGTCGAATAGTACATTGGTGGTCTTCGTCTTCCTTGACCAGACTGCCTGCCATATCGACCCTGAATCCGTCACAGCCGAGATCGAGCCAGAAACTCATTATGTCCTGCACTGCAAGACGGGTCTTCTCGGCTTCCGGAGAATCAGCACCGAATTGCCAGTCTTCTGTCACTTTGCCAAAACCGAAATTGAGAGCCGGCTGAGTTGAGAAACAATTGACTGCAACGGCTCCCGGCCTCTCGGAAATACCGCACAGAAAACCGGCCGTCCCTCTGTACTGAGGACCCCATGGACCGCCTGTCCGCCAGATGAAGCGGTTTGTATATTCATTGATCTCGTCTTTGCATGATTCTATGAACCATGGGTGGTCGATCGCTGTGTGACCCGGTATCAGATCCAGGAGAATGTGCATGCCGCGGGCGTGGACCGCATCGAACAGCCTGCACAGATCATCATTTGTACCGTAACGCGAAGCAGTTTTGCAATGATCCTTGACATCATATCCGGCGTCATAGAAAGAGGACTCGTAGCACGGATTCATCCATATCGCATTGACGCCGAGCGCCTCAAGATAACCGAGTTTCTCCTCGATTCCCCTGAAATCGCCTATTCCGTCTCCGTTTGAATCCCTGAAAGACTGCGGATATATTTCGTAAAAAACAGCATTTTTGAGCCAGTCCGGCATAGTTTACCTCCTGAACTATCTGTCTGATTGTGGCAGATAATTGCGCTCTGTCTTATGAACAGTATAGAAATAGCTGATAACCAAAACAACAAGTGCGCCGCCCCATGCAGCAACTTCCGCTATAAAGAGCCCTGTTTCGCCGATAATCCGGGTAAGAACCAGAGCTGATCCGGTTCTCATCAGAAGTTCAGCGAAAGCGGAGACCATAGGCAGGAATGTGTTTCCAAGTCCCTGCGTGGACGAACGGAATACATACAGAAGGTACAGAACCGGCAGACAGACGCACATTATAGCCAGATACCTGTATGCAACATCTACTGTAGAAGCGACCTCCTGAGGAGTACCTGACACGAATCCGTGAATTATCGTGCGGCCGAGGAGAAGCATGACAGCAGCTATGACGCACGCTGTCGCAATCGCTGCCCAGAAAGCAGAGCGTACACCGGAGTGGATTCTGTCAAAGCGCCCTGCGCCCAGATTCTGCGCTACATAAGTAGTCATAGCGAATCCGAAAGATGACGTCGCGATTTCCAGAACGCCGTGCATTTTGGCGCCTGCGGTGAATCCCGCGATAAATGTGACACTGAACTTATTAGCGACTGACTGTACTATCATTCCGCCGCCCGCGATAAGGAAATTCTGCAGAATCATAGGCGTGCTGAGAATAAGCATTTCTCTGGACAGCCTTAGTTCCGGGGTAAGATCTGATCTGGATATGTGGAGCTGACTTGTACGCAGAACCACTTTCAGGCAGACTGCGGCAGAAAAAGCCTGCGCTATAACAGTTGCCCAGGCGGCGCCGCCAATGCCCCAGCTAAGAACATAGACGAAAAGAAGATCCAGAAAAATGTTTACAACAGATGCGCCTATCATGGCGTAAAGAGGCGTCCGGCTGTCACCGAGAGCGCGCAGCGCGGATGACAGCAGATTGTAGGCCATAATAACAGGAATACCTGATATTGAAATCCGAAGATACGTAATAGCATACGGAATAAGCTCATCCGGAGTATCAAGAAGAGCAAGAATGCCTCTTGCATACAGCTGACCGATGAGCAGGAGAACAGCGGCAAATACCGCCGAAAGAATTATAGCGTTTCCAAAACCGCGTTTGAGTTCACGTTCATTGCCCTGACCGAATAAGCGGGCGAGCAGGATCGAGATTCCCTGAGCCAGACCCATAAGCATACCCACCATAATCCAGAGCGGCCAGGAAGAAGCTCCGAGGGCCGCAAGAGCAGACACGCCAAGATTCCTGCCGACAATCATACTGTCGACAACAGAATACAGCTGCTGGAATATATTACCGAACATCAGAGGCAGTGCGAACATCACTATCAGTCTGACAGGACGGCCTTCGGTCATCAGAGTTACATGAGATTTCATCGGTTAATCGAGTGAATGATACTTTTGGCTGGTATGTAATAATTTATATCTGCTGTAGTATATTCCCCATCATGAGAGATATCAAGACCTGACATTTCCAAATTCAGGAACTGCATGTATAATAATAAGCGTAGAAAACAGATATTATTCGATTGAGAGGGAGAGAATCATGAAAGAATTAACACTCGGTTCAACCGGAATCAGAACGCCCAAGAACGCATTTGGCGCTTTGCCTGTTCAGCGCGTCAGCATGGACGAGGCAGTTAAGATTCTGCGCAAAGCATATGAAGGCGGCATGACATATTTTGACACTGCGCGTGCTTACAGCGACAGTGAGGAGAAAATGGGCAACGCATTCAAAGGAATGAGAGACAAAATCTACATTGCGACCAAGACTGCGGGCAAAACAGGTGATGAGGTGCGCAAGGATCTCGACACGTCGCTCAGGATGCTTCAGACCGACTATATTGACGTTTATCAGCTGCATCAGGTAGGTCAGTGCTATAAACCGGGAGACGGCACCGGTGTCTACGAGGCGCTTGAAGAAGCCAAGAAAGCAGGCAAAATCAGACATTTCGGCGTAACTGCACATCTTCTGCACGTAGCTTTTGAATGCGCTGAGTCGGGCCTGTACGAGACAATGCAGTATCCGTTCAGCTACCTCGCAATGGATAAGGAGTATGATCTGGTAAGACTCTGCGCTGAGAAGAACATGGGTTACATTGCTATGAAGTCGCTTGCAGGCGGCCTGATCACTAACTCCCGCGTAGCTATGGCATTTATGAACGAACAGGAAAACGTGCTGCCGATCTGGGGAATCCAGAAGGAGAGCGAGCTTGATGAATGGCTTTCATATATGCATACAGACCCTGTTATGGATGATGAAGCCCGTGCGGTAATCGCCCGGGACAGAGAAGAACTGTGCGGAGAATTCTGCAGAGGCTGCGGCTACTGCGTACCGACATGCCCGCAGCACATCACCATCAATCAGTGCGCAAGAATGGGACTGATGCTCCGCCGCGCACCATCCGAAGCATGGCTGACAGAGCACTGGCAGAATGAGATGAAGAAAGCAGAAACCTGCATCGAGTGCGGCATGTGCAAGACCAAGTGCCCATACGGCCTTGACACCCCAAGACTTCTCAAAGAGAACATCGAAGATTACAAGAAAGTCCTCGCAGGCGAAGTCAAAGTTCAGTAGGCAAAGGGAAGCTCTTCGAGAACTTATCACCCGGAGGACATTTGAAGTCTCCATTCTGAATCTAAGCAATTTAAAAGGCAGCCTGAGCTGCCTTTTTGTGTGGTTGTATTGTCTGATTATCCAAGCGGGATTTCTACGACTTCGGCCATCTTGACAAGGGTCTGCTCGATCTGGCCGGAGATCTCTTCGACCATTCGCTTGCTGATCTGGTCGTTCTTGTCATTCTGAAGGCTTTCGTAGAATGATGCTTTGACATCATCTGCGATTCCGTCTATGCGGGATTTGAAGGTTCCCTTAGGGATCATCATCCTGACGGCTCTCGGGAGTTCAGCGGAAAGCATCTTTTCCTGCATTTTTTCTTTGCCCAGGAACAGGATAACTGCTGCAGCGACTATGCCGATGAGTACGCCTTCAGGGCCTGCCATGAACGGGATGATATCGACTGCGGCTACCAGTATGGCAACTACTGCAGTTACGATTGAGTCTATCAGGAATGTCATCTCTTCGACTGCGAATATGTTCTTGGCATCCACTTTGATGTCGATGTCCGAAGCGGACAGATATGACTTGAGGCTGAGTGCTGTGTATGGAACTCTGTGTCTGATGCAGATAGGAACTGTAAGCTCTTCAAGTTCTTCGACAACAGGCTTGAGCCACGCTGTAACAGGTCCTGCGAGAAGCTCTCTGGTCTTGTCTTCTTTGAGATATGCTTCGATTTCTCCCTGCAGTATCTCATCCGTATCTTCCAGTTTTCTTATCTCTCCGGCTCTCCATCTGTCGAATACAGGTGAAGCGACATCTTCGAGTATAGGTTTGACTAGGCAGTCGACAGCTGCTTTGTACAGTTCAGGTATGTGCTTCTCAACGATCTCCTCGATGGCTGTTGACTTGATCAGCTTATCGAGATCTTCTTTGAATTCCTTCAGATCCTCATCGATACGGCCACAGTAAGCGAGGCCCTTAGCTACCGAAAACTCAGGGTCAGCAGCCGAGATGACAACGGCGTCAGTGAAAACGCTGGTGCACCAGTCTCTTATTACCGGCATTTTGCTGACTCCTCCGGTAAGGAAGATGAGCTCAGGCTGTGCCCCGGCAATGTTGTCGTGAACATCCTTGAGAGATGCAAGGAAAATCTCCTTGAAAGAGCGGTTGCCGAGTCTTGCGATTCTCTTGTTGATGAGCTGGAGAGCGGTCGGCGCGTCCATTTTGAGAGTCAGCTTGACCGGCCTGTCGTAATGAAGGACAATGCTCTCTTTGCACTCGTGAGTACTCCAGTATTCTTCATCGGAGAAGTATTTCTCTTTGAGGCGGCGTGCAGCGAATTCCGCGTATGTACGCCAAGGCTCACTGGCATCGAACACGGCCTGGATTTTCTTGCGGGCAAGTCCCGAAGCTGCCACGGATTCTTCCAGCAGGATTTCATCCATGAGTCCGCCTCCCAGCGCTACTTCACCTGCAGTCTGCATCTCGACTTCTTTGCCGCCCATGATGTAGGCAAAGTCAGTGGTCGATGAGCCGATATCCACAACCAGTACCGGTTTGGACAGAATGTCGACGCCTATCTGAAGGTGGCGTGACTGGCATGCGCTGACCATAGCAGCGCGGGATTCAGATATTATCTTGGCAGGTGGATAGCCCGCGCCTTCGAAAATCTCGCGGTAGTGCTCTCTGGTATTCTTGTTCCAGCCGGCAGGGCAGCCGACGTAGAATGAGCAATCCTCATTTCTGATAAGATCGCCGCTGCCGTACAGTTCGCCGAGGACTCCGGCGGCAAAGCTCTTGACATCAGAAGCAACGCCGCGGTCGGTCAGAAACCTGCTCTTGAAGCGGAGTTTTCTCTTGATTGCATTGTCTGCGTAACATGCCTTTTCACCAATAAGAAGCTCGCCGTTGTTAAGCTGCGCATAAGCCGTAATAAAGCTTTGCTCTCCGACAACTGTGAGCATCTCCGGCGCTACCTGATCGCCTTTAGCAAGTCTGGCGATTGCGCTTTCCGCATCGCCAAGGTCAAATCCGAAAAATCTATCCATATAAACACCTACTTACCTGTTGAAGCGAGACCTTTCTTAAGAACTTTGCCATCAGAGACAAGAGCCGGACGGATCGTGCCGGACTTGGTTCCCGGCATAAGGTCAAAGTACTGCTTGGTATTGTCGCTGTAGTCGACGGTCTCGATCTGCTGTTTGTGCAGATAGTATTTGATCTCGTCAATCTTCTCGAGCGCGAATTCCGGGTCGCCGCTGTATGATGCAGCCATCAGATCCGCAAACAGATCGATCTCCGGAGTGGTCGCTGGTCTGCCGTCAATATTGCCTGCCTGCTCACGCTTGTCCCAGCGCTCTTTGGCACCGACTTCCTCAAGGCTCTGATCGACCGAAAGAATCGCGGTTCTGTAATATCTGTACAGCTTGTCGGCATCGACACTGATCTCGACATGCTGCTCTTTTTTCTTCCTGACTGTAGGCTTGTGAATGAATACGCCGCCAAAGATACCTGCTACCAGACCTCCGAAGACGAATGCCAGCTGCATCAGCAGGTCTTTCTGTGTCGCGGAATCGGTGCCGGCCATGATGCTCAGAATGTATGGCAGCATGCCGTAAATGCACAGACAGATGCCCGCAACAATGAGGATCGCAGCCGGAACAGTGATTGCAGAGCCTTTCTTAGCTGTACGGTCTTTCTGCTCGTGCTCCCACACCTTGGTCGACCCTGTGGAGTCGATCAGCTGAAGCGACAGACGGACTGCCTGCATCATGTGAGCTGCCGAATCACGCACCTGCTCGCTTCCACATTGCTCATTAAACCGGAGAAGCAGCTTATCAGTCTCATTTTCAAGAATTTTGATTGCCTTCTCAGCAGAAGCCGCGTTCGAAAGTTCGGTGATAAGGCCATCCTTATCCTTCTCGAGTAATTCAGTCATTTTCATATTATTGCACCCGTATGTTCGTATTTTGCCGGCCGGCAATGGGCATCGCGCCCATTTTGGCATCGTACCCGTTTGGGGATTGCACCCGTTTGAGCATCGCACCCGTTGCGACAGAAATTGACCGGCCATCACAGATTTATGAATTAATTATATCTGTTTGCCGTCAAGATAAAAAGGGAATACGTACAAAAATAACCGCACGCCCTGCCATAGCCGCGTCAAAGATTGCGCCAAATTGGAGTACGTACGGAAATCTGCTATAATAACTATGGCTTGAGGATTCTGAATTGGATTCTGAATCAGTAAGAATTACTTGAGCGAAGAATATGAACTTACAGACGTAATTTTTGACACATAGGAGTTATCAATGAGTAAAACTATCGAAGAAATGAAGAAGGATTACGCGGATCTGCTGATCAGATCCGGTCTCAATATACAGAAAGGCCAGAGGCTTGCTATCAGCTGTCCGGTCGAGTGCGCAGACTTTGCCAGACTTTGCGCGGCTGCTGCTTATGAAGCAGGATGCAAAGAAGTACTGATGAACTGGTATGATGACACTCTTACAAGACTCAAATATCTGCATGCTGAAGATGACGTATTTGACAGAATCAACCCTTGGGAGATTGAATTCAGGGACATTATTTCGGAAGAGGGAGCAGGCTGGCTTGCCATCTATGCCGAGGATCCCGAAAACCTCAAGGGCGTTGACCCTGACCGCATCCGCAGAGCTCAGGTTACTCAGGGCAAAGCGTTGGAAAAATTCCGTCAGAGGGAGATGCGAAACGAGTTCCCGTGGTGTGTTGCGTCAGTTCCGACAGCAGTCTGGGCGAAGGCTGTTTTCCCGGAAATGGATACCGAGGATGCAATGGCAAAGCTGTGGGAAGAGATTCTCGCAGCGTGCAGAGTAGATGGCGGAGACGCAGTTAAGAACTGGAAAGATCACTCAGACGAGCTGCAGAGACACGTTCAGATTCTGAATAATTACAAATTCAGGAAGCTGCACTACAAGAACGGTGCGGGAACCGATGTTACTGTTGAGCTGCCTGAAGGCCACTTCTGGGCAGGAGGAGAGGAGAAGTCCGCAGCGGGCTTCCCGTTCTCAGCCAACATCCCGACCGAAGAGGTATTCACTTTACCTAAGAGAGACAGCATTAACGGCAGGATCGTAGCGACTAAGCCGCTTGCTCACAACGGTACATTGATTGACGGGTTCTGGTTTGAGGTCAAAGACGGCAAAATAGTCGACCTTCATGCGGATAAGGGAGAAGAGATTCTCAGACATGCCATCGAGGTGGACGAGGGCGCTTCGTATTTCGGAGAGGTCGCTCTGGTTCCTTATGACTCGCCGATTTCAAACTCCGGAATCCTATTCCTGAATACACTCTTCGATGAAAACGCTTCCTGCCACTTTGCGTTCGGAGAAGCGTATCCGTGCATTGAAGGCGCAGAGAATATGACAGAAGAAGAGCTTAAAGAAAGAGGCGTCAACTTCTCAATGACACATGTTGACTTCATGGTAGGATCCGCAGACATGTCGATCACCGGCATCACAGCTGACGGAGAAGAAGTGCCGGTATTCGTGAACGGAAACTTCGCGTTCTGATCAGGACCAGCATTCAACCTGAAAATAAAGAGCCAGACCCTTTTGTACACATTCGAAAATACAAATAAACAGCAGACGTATAGAATTCTGCCAGATAATACAATTACTGGAGACGTATAGAATTCTGCCAGAAAATACAATTAAGGGAGACGTATAGAATTCTGCCTGATAATAGAATTAAGAAAACAGATGCATTGACATCAGCAGTATTGCCGGAATCAGTGCGTCTGCTTTTATTTATAGATTAATGCAGCCAGCTCTGAAGTAGGCGAAGCTATATTTGAAGTAGGCGAAGCTATATTTGAAATATGCGAAGTTATATTTGAATGGGACAAAGCAACATTTCACCCCTTGTATGCTTGATACGTACTACGAGGATGAAATAATTCACCCTTCATCATGGGGAAATGTTGAGTATGGGTGAAATGAGTCTTTGTATTCGGCATCACATATTCATTTATACATGCATTTTCGAAGTATAGGTACGATAAGTGGACCGGGAAATGCAGCAAAAAGCCAATTTACTGGGCAATATAGGTGGCTGGGCGCTGGCTTTATAAGATTGAATAAGTTATAGAGGGGGACGTCACAGGGGAATCCCGAAGCCGCTTCACCCCCAAATACTAGCATATGTAAGATGAGGGTGAAAAAATTCATCCTTCGGGAAGAGGAACCAGTGTTTTGAGGTGAAGCCCTTAGTGTCAGCTGTCGTTTCTGGTGCGGTATTTATGCGATGTCTAATATCTAAATGAGCAAATTATAAACCCCCATTTGAAATGGGGGTTCATGATTTACATAATTCAATTTCTAGTTCTTGAGGCTCTGAAGCGGAGCAGGAATGCGGCCGCCGCGGTTGATCATTTTGGCCGGCGACTGGCTGCGGAGCTTCATAACAGGGCCGAATCCGAGAAGGCCGCCGAAGTTCAGTTCTTCGCCTTCCTTAAGACCGATAGCAGGGATAACCCTTACCGCTGTGGTCTTGGAGTTGACCATTCCGATTGCAGCCTCGTCCGCAATGATCGCAGCGATGACTTCGGCGGTCGTATCGCCCGGGATGACGATCATATCAAGGCCAACAGAGCATACTGCAGTCATTGCTTCGAGCTTTTCAATTGAAAGTGTGCCCGCACGTGCTGCGCTGATCATGCCATCGTCTTCGCTGACAGGTATGAAGGCGCCCGACAGACCGCCAACGTTCGAAGAAGCCATAACTCCGCCTTTCTTGACGGCGTCATTCAGCATTGCGAGGGCTGCGGTTGTTCCGTGCGCACCGCACTGCTCAAGGCCGATTTCCTCGAGGATATGTGCAACCGAGTCTCCGATAGCAGGGGTAGGAGCGAGCGAGAGGTCTACAATGCCGAACTGTGTATTCAGGACTGACGCAGCCTCTGAGCCTACCAGCTGGCCGACTCTTGTGATCTTGAAAGCAGTCTTCTTGATTGTTTCTGCGACCTCATTGAGAGGAGCGTCATCAGGCATTGCTGCAAGTACAGATCTGACAACGCCCGGGCCGCTTACACCGACGCTTATTACATGGTCAGCCTCGCCTACACCATGGAAAGCACCTGCCATGAATGGGTTGTCTTCAACAGCGTTGCAGAAAACAACCAGCTTGGCTGCGCCTATGCACTGTTTGTCAGCAGTCAGCTCTGAAGCCTCGCGAACCATCTGACCCATCAGCTTTACAGCATCCATGTTGATGCCCGCCCTTGTTGAGCCGATATTAACTGATGAGCAGACAAGCTCTGTCTCTGCGAGAGCCCTCGGAATTGAGCGGATCAGCTCGAGGTCTCCTGCGCTGAAGCCCTTCTGAACGAGCGCAGAATAGCCGCCGATAAAATCTACACCGATCTCATGAGCCGCACGGTCAAGAGTGCGCGCATACAGAACAGGATCTCCGCCTGATACGCCTGCAAGCATAGCAATCGGCGTGACGCTGACGCGCTTATTAACGATAGGAATTCCGTACTTTTCTCCGATTGAATTTGCAGTATCGACCAGATTGCCTGCAAGACGGCAGATCTTGTCATAAATCTTAGTGCATGATTTGTTAATATCTGTGTCCGCGCAGTCAAGAAGGGATATTCCCATTGTTGTTGTGCGGATATCCAGATTGTTATCTCTGATCATGGAGATGGTCTCCATGACGTCTCTGTCATTAAACATTATTGTATCCTTCCGGTTAAAAAATCTGCATTAATTAACTGATGACCGGTTTATTGCCGGCTGATCAGATAGAATGCATTGATGTGAAGATGTTTTCGTGCATTACATGGACTTCGACGTTAGGCAAAACAGCCTTGATGTCCTCTTCAAGCTGGTGGATTGTGCAGTTCATCGATGTAACGTCGAGGTGCATGTTCATTGTGAAGAATCCGCCCATTACAATCTGTGATACCTGTGCGACACATGCATTTGCGTCAGCAACAGCCGTTGCGACTTTAGCCAGAATACCAACGTCATCTTTTCCGACTACAGTCAGAATTGCATTTTCTTTATTATCCATTATGATAACTCCTGTTCATCCGGGCGATACCCGGCACTTAAGCGATACCTGTCATTATTATGATAGAAAAATAACAGGACAAATTCAATAGAATACGAGCATCAAACTAAGGGTTAACGTATAATAATATGAAAAGCAAATAATTGAAAACTCAATAATTCAAAACTAAATAATTGAAAAGAGAATAATTTAAAGCCAATAACCGGGTCGGATATAAGAACCAGTGACTCACGACGAACTAATTGTATCGAAAATAGAAGATAAAATAAGGCAGTGCCGGGACGGATGGTATGTGACATCCACCAGCCTGCTTGATTCGCATGAGCAGGCACTGGCAAAGCAGGTGATGATGCATTCTGCCGATGTGAGGACATTCCTGTGGGGCGGCTACGAAGGCGCAGAACGCAGGATGCTGGTCTGCGTGCCTTCCGGGATACCTATGAGTGATGAAGAAGCAGTCGAGGGACTTCTTGAAGTACTCCGCGTCAGCAAACCTGCGATTTCCCGCGAACTGTCCCACAGAGATTATCTCGGTGCCATGCTGGGACTCGGAATAGACAGACGCATGACAGGAGATATACTCGTCAGGGACGATGGCGCAGACATCATAATTCTGCCTGAAATCGCAGACTTTCTCCTGGAAGAATTCATACAGGCCGGCAGGACACATGTCAGCAGAGAATTAAAGCCTCTCAGCGAGCTGATTCTGCCCGAAGTCAGGACGCAGATAATCCGGGATACAGTGCCGTCAGCCAGACTCGATACATTGATTGCTTCCGCGTTCAGGCTGCCTCGAAGCAAAGCATCTGAGGCTATCCGCGGGGGAATCGTATCCGTTGACCATATTGAATGCCTCAAGCCGGATGCGAAGGTTGAAGAAGGTTCGGTCCTCGTTCTGCGGGGCAAGGGCAAAGCAGTGCTGAAAAAAATAGGCGGGGAATCGAAGAAAGGCCGCATCTGGGTAGTTATAGAGAAATACATATAGAAAGACAAATTGAAAGACGTTTAGAAATACTAATATAAAGAGAAATACATATTGAAAGACATATAGTACATATTGAAAGACGTATAGAAATATAAAGAGAAAAGCACATGACAGCAGACAGCATTGAGAAGATAATCGCGGACAGAGTACATGCAGCCGGCGGAAATACATATTACGTCGGCGGTTTTGTGCGCGACCGTCTGCTGGGCATCGATAACAAAGACGTAGATGTTGAGATCCACGGGATAACTCCGGACACACTGAAGCAGATTCTGTCTGAGACAGGCGAACCGCTTTTCTACGGGCAAAGCTTCGGCATTTTCTCACTTCGCGGTTACGATATCGACATAGCAATGCCGAGAAGAGAGCGTGCGCAGGGTGATAACAGCCTGCCGAGAGGACACCGTGATTTCGACATCGAGGTCGACCCTTTTATCGAAACTTACGAAGCCGCCAGGAGACGCGATTTTACTATCAATGCTATGATGGAAGACGTGCTGACAGGAGAAGTCGTTGACCACTTTGGCGGCAGATCTGACATTGAGGCAGGTATCATAAGACACATAGATGACGCCGCATTTGCTGAAGACCCGCTCAGAGTTCTCAGAGCCGCACAGTTTGCCGCCAGATTCGGATTCCGGGTGGCGCCTGAGACTACTGAGCTATGCAGAGGAATTGATATTTCCTCGCTTACTAAGGAGAGGGTTACGGAAGAAATGAAGAAAGCCCTTCTCAAAGCAGACAGGCCTTCAGTCTTCTTCGAGGAGCTCAGAAAAATGGACCAGCTCAGTGTGTGGTTTCCTGAACTGGAAGCCCTGATCGGGGTGGAACAGGATCCCGTTTTTCATCCGGAGGGCGATGTGTGGGTGCACACGATGGAAGTAGTGGACAGAGCGGCAGGGAACAGAGACCTCGCTTCAGACCCGTTTGCGTTCATGATGCTGGCTCTGACCCATGATATGGGCAAAGCCGTCACAACTTCTTTCATCAAGGGCCGCATTCATGCTTACGAGCATGAAATATGGGGTGTTCCTCTGGCTGAGTCCTTCATTACCAGGCTCACAACCGAAAGATCCGTGCTGGATTATGTGATGAATATGCTGCCGCTGCACATGAGGCCTAATGTAGCTGCTTACAACAAGCCTTCAGTTAAATCCACCAACAGGATGTTTGACGAAGCAGCGGCGCCGGAAGACCTTATCTTCTTTGCAAGTGCCGACAGACCGGTCTTCTCCGGAACTGACAGCTTCAGCGGAGACAGTGAATTCCTCTATGAAAGGCTTGATGAATACCGGAAGACGATGGATAAGCCCTATGTTATGGGCCGGGATCTTATCGAAGCTGGGCTTGAGCCCGGAGAGAGATTCGGAGAGCTTCTGGAGTATGCTCATAAACTCAGACTTGCAGGCATAGATAAGGAATCCGCACTCAAACAAGTGCTTGCAATGGCCCGCAAGAAGCAATGAATTTCCATAAATACAATAGAAATGTTGACTTTAGCGATTTAGCGTGGTAAAGTGGCGAAGTAAACGTGCAAAGCTTATATTTTTGCTGTGTCGAATACAGCCAAACCCCTGAAAAACAGATGAAAAGGTGAAACAATGCAATACGATGAGAACGTGCTGACAAGAACTGAAAAAAGGATATTCGCACTGCGTACACTCTACAGAAGGGCGGGCTACAGATCGTACAGAATGAGAAAATTCGAGGACTATGATCTGTACAGCAGGAACAAGGACTTCCTGCTTTCAGACAGGGTCATCACTTTTACAGATACCAACGGCAAACTCAAGGCACTCAAACCTGACGTAACACTCTCGATTGTCCGGAACCTTGAAGACAGACCATCAGATCTGCAGAGACTTTTTTACGATGAGAATGTCTACAGAGTATCGGAGAGGACCAATTCTTTCAGAGAGATCATGCAGATGGGGCTCGAGTGCATCGGTGACGCAGGCAATGCCGCAGCTGCAGAAGTCATTGATCTGGCAGAGAAAAGCCTGGCGCTGGTCGCCGGAAACAATGACTATATACTCCGGATATCCGATATCGACATGCTGACCTTCATTATAGACGACATGACAGACGGCAAATATGTAAGAAGCGAGCTTCTGAAACTGGCCGGAGAGAAAAACCTGCATGAGATTGAACGCCTGTGTGAGAGAAATGAAGTTCCGGCTGTCAAATGCTCAACGCTTACTAATCTGCTGAAGCTGTACGGTTCACCTGCAGAAGTGATCCCGCAGCTTGAAGAAATCTGTAGCGGAACGGTAGCTGAAGAAGAGGTCGCAGAACTGAAAGATGTACTGAAGGGCCTTTATGCAGAAGATCACACGGACGGAAGACACATAGTAGTAGACTTCTCCATAATCGGAGACACAAATTACTACAACGGCATGGCTTTCGAGGGATATATAGACGGGCTGCCTGAATGCGTCCTGGTAGGAGGCAGATACGACAAACTGATGCACAGGATGAAGAAAAAATCCCGGGCAATCGGCTTCGCGGTATACCTCGACAACCTCGGAATGCTCGGCAGGACAGCAGGCGATGAAGCAATAGAGTCATTCTTCAGCACCTACACCGCCGCCGAAGAAGACGAATAACCCCCGGTCACATACAGAAGGAAAGACTGACACAGAGAAGGAAAGACTGTCACATACATAAGGAAAGACTGATGAACAGCAAGATGTTAAACGTAGCACTTCCCAAGGGAAGGCTCGGCGAGAAAGTATATAAAATGTTTGAGGAAGCAGGATACGGCTGTCCGGATATATTCGAGGGCCGCAAACTGGTCTTCGAGAGCAGGGAGGCAGGAGTAAGATACTTCTGGGTAAAGCCTTCGGATGTCCCTATCTATGTTGAGCGCGGTGCGGCGGATATCGGCGTTGCAGGAAAGGATATCCTGCTCGAGTATGAGCCGAATGTGTATGAGCTGAGAGATCTGGGCATAGGAAAGTGCCGCATGGTAGTAGCTGCACCTAAGGGCTTTGCGGATGACTCAGAGTATCCGCTGAGAGTTGCGACCAAATTTGTCAATATAGCGCAGGATTACTACTCCTCAGTAGGCAGAGATATTGATATAATCAAACTCAACGGATCAATCGAGATCGCGCCGATTCTCGGACTGTCCGATGTAATAGTGGACCTGGTCGAGACAGGCACCACACTCAGAGAAAACAACCTCATCGTCTATGAGACGATAATGGATATAAGCGCAAGACTGATCGCCAACAGATCAGGCTACAATTTCAAAAGCGAAGCGATCAACACTTTGCTTAGTAAACTGAAGTGACAAGGCTGCAATGATTCAAGTCACAATTCTCCAGGAATGATGAAATGGCCCGGAGACCAATAAGGAGCATATAATGATCAGAATACTGGATTTTGCTGAACTCACACCTGCAGAGGTGTTCTCAAGAAGCGAACCTACAACGGATGTGGCGGATATCGTCACCGGAATAATTAATGATGTAATAGACAACGGAGATGAAGCTCTGATCCGCTATGCCGCGAAGTTTGACGGAATTGACCCTGAAGGCTTTGTTCTGGAACTGAGCGAAGAAGAGAAAGCATCAGCGCTTGCGAAAATCAGCGAAGAGGATCCCGGCTTTACCGATGTTCTCAGAAAAGCTGCCGCGAATATAGTCAAATTCCACAGCAGACAGGTCAGAAACAGCTTTATCATCAACGATGAGCCGGGAATCATCATGGGGCAGAAAGTGGTTCCTCTTGAGAGAGCCGGACTGTATGTTCCGGGAGGCACAGCTGCTTATCCTTCGACAGTAATGATGGATTCCATTCCTGCTCTGATCGCGGGATGCAGTGAAATCATCATGGTTACTCCGCCTGATGCAGACGGGACAGTCAATCCTGCAATCGTGGCTGCGGCAGCTGCCGCCAAGGAAGCGGTACAGGGATCCGGAGATGTCAGAATATTCAAGACCGGCGGAGCTCAGGCGATTGCAGCTCTTGCATACGGAACAGAATCGATACCTAAAGTAGACAAGATTGTCGGCCCGGGCAATGCGTTCGTCGCTGAGGCAAAGCGTCAGGTGTACGGCAAAGTATCAATAGATATGATTGCGGGACCTAGCGAGATTCTGGTTGTGTCTGACGGGAAGTCCGATCCTGACGTAGTCGCGGCGGATATGCTGTCTCAGGCAGAGCATGACAAGAATGCGAGCGCAGTGCTCGTAACAGACTCAGCTGAGTTTGCTGCAGCTGTTCAGAAGTCGATAGAAGAGCAGCTCGCAAAGCTTGAACGTGAAGAAATCGCCAGAGTCTCAATTGATAACAACGGCAAGATCATTATTGCGCAGGACCTCAATCAGGCGATGGATATTTCCAACGAGATAGCGCCTGAACACCTCGAACTGTGCGTGGATGACCCGTTTGAATGGCTCGGCAAGGTTAAACACGCAGGCTCCATCTTCCTCGGCAGGAACTGTCCGGAAGCTCTCGGAGACTATTTTGCGGGACCGAACCATACACTGCCTACAAGCGGTACGGCGAGGTTCTCCAATCCGCTTTCCGTAGATGATTTCGTCAAGAAGATGCAGTATACATACTATACGGGTGACGCACTGTCAGAAGTGGCGCAGGATATTGCCAGATTCGCCTGCAAAGAAGGCCTGACAGGACACGCAAGAAGCGTACTGATCAGATCAGAAAAGGGATAAGACTATGAGTAAATTTTTAAGCAGTAAATACGCGGCGCTTGAGCCGTACACACCGGGCGAGCAGCCGAAGACTAAGGTGCTCACCAAACTGAATACAAATGAGTCGCCGTTTCCGCCAATGCCGGAGGTTATAGAGGCGGTAAGCAAAGCAGCGGCGGACCTGCAGCTGTATCCAGACCCTGACTGCACGGAACTGAGAAAGGCAATCGCCCGAGTCATGGACGTCGATCCGGATGAGATAATCTGCAACAACGGTTCCGACGAAACCATATACTTTGCGGTTCTCGCATACTGTGACAGCACAAAACCTGCCGTTTTTCCTGAGATTTCATACGGCTTTTATCCGGTATTTGCGGATATTACGGGAATTGACTTCAGGGCAATACCGCTGAAAGATGACTTTACTATAGACCCGGAGGACTATTACAATGCAGAGGGAACCATCATTATCGCTAATCCGAATGCTCCTACGGGAATTCCGCTGAGTCTTGCTCAGATTGAGGATATACTTCAGCACAACCCGGATAATGTTGTCGTCATAGATGAAGCTTATGTGGATTTCGGTACGGAGTCAGCTGTGCCTCTGGTTAAGAAGTACGACAATCTGCTGGTTGTTCAGACGTTCTCCAAGTCACGTTCAATGGCAGGCATGAGACTCGGATACGGAATCGGAAACAAAGAGCTGATCGCAGATCTGAATGCGCTGAGGTTCTCTACAAATCCGTATAATATAGACAGACTCGCACTGGCGGCCGGAATCGCTTCACTCGAAAATGACGAAGTGAACAAGGCTCACTGCCGTGCGGTAATGGATAACCGTGAGTTCACTGTGGCTGAACTTGATAAGATGGGATTTGTTATGACGCCGTCAACAGCGAACTTCATTTTTGTAAGACACCCTGAAGTCCCGGGAGACGTGCTTTTCCACAAACTCAGAGAGCGCGGAGTCATCATCAGACACTGGGATAAGCCTGAACTTAATGATTACAACAGGATTACGATAGGTTCAAGAGAGCAGATGGAACTGCTGCTCAGAGAAGTCAGCGAAGTGCTGAAGGAGGTACGTTCATGAGAGATGCTGAAATTAGCAGAATGACCGCTGAGACGGATATCAGCCTGACACTCGAACTTGACGGCAGAGGTGCAAGCGACATTGACACCGGCGTCGGTTTTCTTGATCACATGCTGACACTGTTTGCCAGACACGGTAGGTTTGACCTGTCTGTAACCGCCAAAGGCGATAACTATGTCGATGATCACCACACGGTAGAGGATGTAGGCATAGCTCTCGGACAGGCTTTCGCGGAAGCCCTGGGAGAGAAACGCGGAATTTACCGCTACGGTGACTGCACGCTTCCTATGGATGAGGCTCTGATCCTGTCTGCGGTAGATATTTCAGGAAGGGACTATCTGGGATTCGGGCTGGAGATTCCGACGGAAAAGGTCGGTACTTTCGATACCGAGCTTGTCGAGGAATTCTGGCTCGGCTTTGTCAGAAACGCGGGTATCACCCTGCACATAAGACAGCTGGCAGGAAAGAACTCGCACCACATTATTGAGGGTACATTCAAATCGGTAGCCCGCAGCCTCAGGAAGGCAGTAGCGATCGAGCGCGAATTCGCGGGCGAGATTCCGTCAACCAAGGGACTTCTGTAACAGCCACCTGGACGGTAATAAGGAGGACAATCGGAGA
The DNA here is from genome assembly GCA_045112795.1 of Anaerovoracaceae bacterium. Lineage (GTDB taxonomy): Bacteria > Bacillota > Clostridia > Peptostreptococcales > Anaerovoracaceae > Crickella. The sequence continues at coordinate 37,543 of JBGUIG010000036.1, forward strand.
ATGATAGCAATTATTGATTACGGCGTCGGAAACCTCTTCTCGCTCAAAAGCTCACTTGCGGAGATCGGCGCAGAGACTGTAGTGACATCTGATGAAGAAGTTATTGCGAAAGCGGACCGGATTATTCTTCCGGGAGTAGGAGCTTTCGAAGATGCTGCGCGCAAGCTGAGAGAGTCCGGAATGGCCGATGTTGTCAGAAAAGAAGCGGCTGAAGGAAAACCTATCCTCGGAATCTGCCTTGGCATGCAGCTGATGTTCGATAAAGGATTCGAATACGGAGAACACGAAGGCCTCGGGCTGATCCACGGTAATGTCAGGCCGATTTCAGATGTCATCCCGGAAGGATACAAGATTCCTCACATCGGATGGAATTCGCTGAAAATAGTTAAGGAAACACCTCTGTTCAAATACATTGACGAAGGTGATTACGTATATTTCGTTCACTCATACTATGCTGCAGACTGCGACGATGCCGTGCTTGCAACTACTGAGTACGGTGCTGACCTTACAGCAGCGGCAGCAAACGGGAATGTCTACGGATGCCAGTTCCACCCTGAAAAGAGCGGAAAAGTCGGCATGAAGATTCTTAAGGCTTTTGTGGAGCTGTAGCATTGAATGAGCCGCAGAGAGGAAACGAGGACTGACAATGTATATTTATCCTGCAATAGATCTGTATCAGGGCAAAGCGGTAAGGCTGTTCAAAGGTGACTATGAACAGATGACCGTCTATAGTGATAATCCGCCTGAAATCGCAGAGGATTTCGTAAAAGCCGGCGCAACACATATTCATGTTGTTGACCTTGAAGGTGCCAAAATGGGACTGACACCAAATTTTGAGACTGTTGCTGCCATCAAAAAAGCCGCTGAGAAGGCATCGGAGAAATATGCCGGCGGCAAGCCGGTGCTCGTAGAGATCGGCGGCGGAATCAGGGACGAGATTGCGTTGGAGAAATATCTTAACGCCGGAATAGACCGGGTAATACTCGGAACAGCTGCGGTCAAAGACCAGAGCTTTCTCAGAAGAGCGGTTGAAAGCTATGGAAGACGTGTCGCAGTCGGCATCGATGTCAGAGACGGATACGTGGCAATCAAGGGCTGGACTGAGCTGTCTGAGTACTCACTTGAAGACTTTGCCAGACAGATGGTAGGACTCGGAGTCGGTACTATAATCTGCACAGATATATCTCGTGACGGTGCGATGAAAGGAACCAACAGACTTCTGTATCGGGAGCTGTCCGAGTCTCTGAATGTAGACATAATCGCGTCAGGAGGAGTATCTTCGATAGAGGATATTGAAGCACTGGCGAAATTCGGCATCCACGGAGCGATAATTGGCAAAGCGTATTATACAGGCGCGATCGATCTGGCAGAAGCAGTCAGAACAGCTGAGAAATAGGTGGCAGGGGCAGATGACTGCCCGCCGGTCACAAATAGGAGAATTGTTATGATAACCAAGAGAATAATACCGTGTCTCGATGTCAGGGACGGAAGAGTAGTCAAGGGTGTTAACTTTGAAAACATCGGAGACGTCGCTTCACCGGTCGACATGGCTAAGAAATACACAAACGCCGGAGCAGATGAGCTCGTTTTCTATGATATTACAGCATCCGCTGAAGGGCGTAAGCTCTTTACCGAGATTCTGACTGAGACAGCGTCCAATGTTTTCATACCGCTGACAGTAGGCGGCGGTATCAGCAGCATTGCCGACTTTGACAGAGTTCTCAAATGCGGTGCCGACAAAGTAAGCGTCAACTCCGGAGCAATCAGAAATCCGGGGATCATTACCGAGGCAGCCAAGCTGTACGGAGACCAGTGCGTTGTTCTTTCCTGCGATATCAAGAGAGTCGGCGGAGAGTTCAGAGTCTTTGCAAGAGGCGGAAGGGATGATACGGGCCTTGAGGCTATTGAATGGATAAAGCGCTGTGTCGGCATGGGCGCAGGTGAAGTAGTTGTCAATTCGATCGATACAGACGGAGTCAAGACAGGATTTGATATCGAGCTTCTTGATCTTGTGTGCAAAGCGGTCTCGGTTCCTGTCATCGCATCCGGCGGAGCAGGCAGCATTGACCACTTCATTGAGCTCTTCCGCAAAGTACCGACGATAGATGCGGGACTCGCAGCCTCCATATTCCATTTCGATGAAGTCAGCATATCTGATCTGAAGGATGTTATGGCTGCCGAAGGAATTCCTGTAAGAAGAATCTAGTTATTTATACACCGGGGAATACAACATGATTGATATTAATGAACTGAAATTTGATGAAAAGGGTCTGATTCCTGCAATCGTAGTGGACTCAGTCACCAAGAAAGTACTGACTCTCGCATACATGAATGAAGAAAGTCTCAGGATCTCAATGGAGAAGGGCCTGACCTGCTTCTGGAGCAGATCAAGACAGGAACTGTGGCTCAAGGGCGAGACCAGCGGGAACTATCAGCATATCGTAAGCATTACAGCAGACTGTGACAAGGATGCTCTGGTTGTTGTAGTAGAGAAGGACGGGCCGGCATGCCACCTCGGAACCGATTCATGTTTCGAAAATCCTGTATGGGAATCAGATGAACTGCATGAATTCTCATATGAAGGCCTTATGGATCTGATCGAAGGACGTAAAACCAATCCCAAAGAAGGATCATACACTACATACCTTTTTGACAAAGGACTCGACAAGATTCTCAAGAAGGTCGGAGAAGAATGTACTGAAGTCATCATAGCTGCGAAATCAGCAGAGGAGACAAAAGACAACGCCGAGACCATCTATGAAATCGCAGACCTTGCTTATCATACGATGGTACTCATGATCGAGGCGGGAATCTCGCTTGAGGACATTCACAGAGAACTCGCGTCAAGACATGTAATAGACAAGAAGATAAAACAGGAAAAAATGGTATAGCTTAACAATATAAGCTATCAGTATAAGCTGTCGGTCTGCAGCTTCAGACGGAGAACGGGAGAATACATATGATGCAGGATTTTGATCTGCATATGCACACGACATACTGCGACGGGAAGAACTCCGCGGAGGAGATGATTCTCGCCGCTATTGATATGGGGTTTAAAACGGTCGGGCTGTCCGGGCACTCTTTTACATGGTTTGATACCAGCTACTGCATGAGTGTTGAGGACACAGCGGCATACATTGCTGAGGTGAATCAGCTCAGGGAGAAATACGCAGACAGAATACGCATCCTGCTCGGGACAGAGCTGGACTACTGGGCAGATATAGACACGGCTCCGTATGATTACCTGATCGGATCATCTCATTACGTTCTGAAAGACGGGGAATATCTGGACGTAGACTTCCGCGCGGAAATGCTGATGGACGAGGCAAACAAGTACTTTGGCGGTGATATGGCAGCGATGGCTGAGGCATATTACGCGCAGGTGGGAAATATAGTTAAGAAAACCGGGTGCGATATAATCGGACATTTTGACCTTATAACAAAATTCAACGAAACTCTTCCGGTACAGATCGTCGGCACTGCTGACCCGCGGTACATGACTGCATGGATGGATGCAGTTGACAGGATATTTGAAGATACGGCAGAACTCAGGAATAGCGGACGGCCGAACAGACTCGAGACATTGGGGATCCTTGAGGCAGGAGACAAGCCTGTGTTTGAAATAAATACCGGCGCAATGGCAAAAGGCTACAGAACATCGCCATATCCTGCTGCTGATCAGATGAAATATATTAAAAACAAAGGCGGCATACTGATCTACAGTTCAGACAGCCACAGCGTCGACACAGTCGGATACGGATTTGAGTAAGAATATAAGAGTATAAAACTCAAAACAGGAGCTCTTGCGAGCTCCTGTTTTTGGTGATTTGAATTGCTGTCCGATTGACGGATTACTTAGCAGCCTTCTTAGCAGCCTTAGCAGCTTCAAGACCGTCATCGTATTCGCCGGATGTTCTTCTAGCCCAGAAGTCCTTAGTCTCCTTAGCAACAACACCGGAGAGTGCGAACAGAGCAACCAGGTTCGGGAATGCCATCAGACCATTCATCAGGTCGGCGAAGTCCCATACAACTGCGAGTGGCAGGAAAGGTCCGATTGCTACAGCAGCAATGTACAGCCATCTGTAAGCCTTGATAGCGCCAGTGTTACCATTTGTCAGGTAGTCGAAGCATCTCTCAGCATAGTAGTCCCAACCGAGGATTGTGGAGAATGCGAAGAGTGCGAGGCACAGAGCGAGGATTACGAATCCGCAGAGTTCTGGCCATGGGAGACCATTACCAAATGCCCACATTGTTACTTCTACACCTTCGAGACCCTGCAGGTTAGCACCAGTCATAACAACGCAGAGACCTGTCATTGTGCAGATGATGATTGTGTCGAGGAATGTACCTGTTGAGGAAACCATTCCCTGACGTACGCATTCTCTTGTCTGAGCGGCAGCAGCAGCGATAGGTGCGGAACCAAGACCAGCTTCGTTCGAGAAGATACCTCTTGCAACACCCTTCTGCAGTGCCAGGAGGAATGCTCCCATTGCTCCGCCTGCAGCAGCTCTGAGTCCGAATGCTCCTGCTACTACTTCTACGATAGCATGTGGCAGCTGGCCAATGTTGTAGAAGAATACCAGCAGAGCTGTTACTACGTACAGAACCATCATAGCCGGTACGATCTTCTCAGTTACCTGAGCGATTCTCTGGATACCACCTACTACTACAGCGATGGTTCCTGCTGTGATGATGATAGTAGCGATTACCTTAACCCATGTTGCGTCTTCACCGAATGCAGTGAAAGCAACCTTGTCAGCACCGATTGTAACAGCTACCTTGTTGATAGCGTTTACAATACCGTTTACCTGTGTGGATGTTCCGATACCGAGGGCTCCGGCAAGAGCTCCAAACAGTGCGAACATCTTAGCAAGCCACTTCCAGCCAGCTCCCATACCTTTCTCAATGTAGTAGAAAGGTCCTCCAAGGATCGAGCCGTCTGGCTTAACATGTCTGTATTTAACAGCCAGAACACCTTCTGCATACTTGGTAGCGATACCGAAGAATGCAGCGAACTCCATCCAGAAAAGGGCTCCAGGGCCGCCTGCCATAATAGCTGTAGATACACCTACGATGTTACCTGTACCTACTGTAGCAGCCAGCGCTGTAGTAAGAGCACCGAAGCTGGATACGTCACCCTCAGCGCCTTCCTCGTTGGTAATAGCGTATCTGAGGGAAAGTCCAAGTCTTCTCTGAGGATGGAAGCCTGTGCGTACAGACAGAAGAACACCGACCACGATGATAAGTACCATCATGACGGTACCCCACACCCAACCGTCTAGGGTGCTGATAATTTCGCCAATGCTCATAAAAATAACCTCCTTACAAATTCACCTTACATAAATAAGATCAGCGTATTCCTTCAGATTGAAGACACGACAATACGCCAATCTGAATTTATACAATTTAAGGATAAAATCTAAAACGTTCTATGTCAAACAAAAATTTTGTCAAAACTTTATCGATTTTCACGAATCCATCACAAAAAGCCGATTTTTCAATGGTTTAATATTCATTTTATTTTCGCGGCATCAGAAAAAATACATTGCGATACATTTTTAACATGAAAAAACGTTGAAAAGTCAACGTTTTGCGCTAACGACTTTATGGGCTGTATCAGTAGAAAAAACAATCTAATGATGATACAATACTGTGATTGCTTTTGAGAAGCGGGATCAGGCTGGGGCACACATAAGGATTGCCCGTGTGTGCCCGGACCTGATCCCACTCGGACAATACGTTTCAAGTGGGAGGATATAATAATGAAAGAAAACTACAGACCTTACCTCGAGACAGTTTCATCAGTACTTGGTGAGACGGGTTCTCAGGAAACAGGCCTTGCTGCTGCAGAAGCGGCCGCGAGACTTGAAAAGGACGGGCCTAACAAGCTTATCGAAGCCAAGAAGAGGAGCGCAGTGCTCAGATTCTTCGACCAGATGAAAGATCCGATGATCATAATCCTGCTGGTAGCAGCAGCTCTTTCGCTGGTTACTTCTCTGTATCAGGGAGAGAACCCTGCAGATGTATTTATCATTCTGTTCGTAGTAGTGCTCAATTCAATTCTCGGTGTAGTTCAGGAGAGCAAAGCCGAAGAAGCTATCGAAGCGCTCAAGCAGATGACAGCTGCAAAGTCCAAAGTCCTCAGGGACGGAGAAATCACAACAGTACCTAGTGATGAGCTTGTTGTCGGTGACGTGATAATTCTTGAAGCCGGAGACAGTATCCCTGCAGACGGAAGACTCATCGAGGCAGCATCCATGAAGGTAGAAGAAGCCGCACTGACAGGAGAGTCGGTGCCGGTAGACAAGCAGGAAGAAGAAATCATCCTGAGTGAGGGCGCTAAGGACATAACTCTCGGTGACCGCAAGAACATGATCTATATGGGCAGCACCGTTGTTTACGGCAGAGGCAAAGCTGTTGTCACAGGTACAGGCATGTCGACAGAGATGGGCAAGATCGCAGACGCTCTCGCCCAGGCCGAAGAAGAGATGACACCACTCCAGATTAAGCTGGCACAGCTGTCAAGAATCCTGACTAAGGTAGTACTCGGCATCTGCGTATTCATCTTTGCACTCGGCGTTATCAAGGCCGGAGAGATCAACATGAATGTCATGATAGACACATTCATGCTTGCTATCTCCCTTGCAGTTGCTGCAATCCCGGAAGGACTGGTTGCTGTTGTAACTATCGTTCTTTCCATAGGCGTTACCAAGATGTCTCACAGAAATGCGGTTATCAGAAAACTTACCGCTGTAGAGACTCTGGGCTGCGCACAGATAATCTGTTCCGACAAGACCGGAACACTTACACAGAACAAAATGACAGTCGTCGACTACTTCTCGCAGGATCAGGATATGCTTGCAGCAGGAATGGCGCTTTGCTGTGACGCTGAACTCAAGCAGACCGAGAAGGGCGAAGAGGTTGTCGGAGAGCCTACCGAGGCAGCTCTCGTAGCATATGCTGCCGCACAGAAAATGCCTAAGCCGGGACTTTCCAAGATGTTCCCGCGTATTGGCGAGGCACCGTTTGACTCAGGCCGTAAGATGATGTCCACAGTACACAGAAATAATGAAATGGACTCACCTGCAGACATTGATACTGAGCTTGATGAACTCTTTGTCAAATCCGAATTTGTTCAGTTCACCAAAGGTGCTCCTGACGTAGTTCTGAGACATTCATCATACATTCTTACACAAAGCGGCATTGCTCCGCTTACTGATGAGCTTGCTGAAAGCGTCAGAAATGCTAACGCAAGAATGGCGAGCAAAGCGCTCAGAGTACTCTCTCTGGCGGTCAGAGTCCATCACAAGAGACCGGATGACTTCTCACCTGAAGCTCTCGAGAAGGATCTCATTTTCGTAGGTCTTGTCGGAATGATCGACCCAATCAGACCTGAGGTTAAGGCCGCGGTTGCTGAATGCCGTGAGGCAGGTATCAGACCGATAATGATCACCGGAGATCAGCTCGATACTGCTGTAGCTATCGGTAAAGATCTCGGCATTATTGAAAACGCAAGTGATGCTGTTCTCGGTGCAGCTCTTGATGACATGTCAGACGAAGAGCTTCTTAATAAAGTAAGCACTTACTCCGTATATGCGAGAGTACAGCCTGAACACAAAGTAAGGATCGTCAAAGCATGGCGTGCGCATAATATGGTCACTGCTATGACGGGCGACGGCGTTAACGACGCACCTGCTATCAAATCTGCAGATATCGGTGTCGGAATGGGTATCACAGGTACTGACGTTACCAAGAACGTAGCAGACATGATTCTGGCAGACGACAACTTTGCCACAATCGTATCTGCTGTTGAAGAAGGCCGCAGGATTTACGCCAACATCAGAAAGGCAATCCAGTTCCTTCTGGCAACCAACGTCAGTGAGGTTATGTCGATCCTCATCGCAACAATGATGAGCTTCACGATCCTCAAGCCTGCACACCTGCTGTGGATCAACCTTATCACTGACTCCCTGCCAGCACTGGCGCTTGGTCTTGAAGACGCTGAAGGTGACTCAATGAAGCAGAAGCCGAGAAGCGCAAGAGAAGGTGTTTTCGCAGGCGGAATGGACAAAGATATCATTTATCAGGGAGCAGTTACCACACTGCTTACACTGGCTGCGTACTTCACAGGTGAATTCCTGGAGACAGGCCAGTGGCATATCGTTGCAAGCAATGACGGTATCACAATGGCATTCCTTACAATGTCGATGTGCGAGATTTTCCACTCATTCAACATGAGATCGAGAAGACAGTCGTTATTTACACTTTCAAGACAGAACAAATGGCTCTGGGGATCAGCAGCTGCCGCACTGCTGCTGACCACAGTAGTAATAGAGGTACCGGCACTTGCCAGACTCTTCGAATTTGCCACAATCAGCTGGAAAGAATACGGAATCGCAATGGGTCTTGCGTTCCTCATCATTCCTATCGTAGAGATTGTCAAGGCATTCCAGAGGGCAGCTGCGAGAAGGGCCGGTGAAGAGCTGAGAAGCTGATGCAGCATACGGAGTAGTTTTGGATAAGAAAATACAACAGGAAGAAATATTAATAGAGGAAAAAGCGTCAGAGGACAGAGAGGCAGTATCTGAAGCAGGCCACAAAGAAGGCGGCGCAGGGATGCCCGGGATGAAGCGCGACTCGGACCGTCTGGGGACAGAACCGGTTCATCCGCTCCTGCTCAAAATGTCCGCGCCGCTTGCGGTGTCGATGTTTGTAATGGCGCTGTACAACATTGTCGACTCGATATACCTCGGTCATTACAGCACTGATGCTCTGACTGCGGTTTCTTACTGTTTCCCTTTCCAGAACCTCAATGTAGCATTCGGAATCGGTACTGCTGTAGGTATGAGTGCTTTGCTGTCGAGGTATCTCGGAGCAAAGCAGTATGACAAAGCAGACAAGGTCGCTCACAACGGTTTCATTCTGGCTGGTGTGAATTACATCCTTTTCTTCCTGATCGGGTGTTTCGCGGAGCCTATTATGGGGCTTCTGACTTCTGATAACACCAGTGCCCAGATTATTGCTGACGGAACCATATATCTGAGAATTACACAGTGGCTGTCCATAGCTCCTATGATTCAGTCAATGTTTGAGAGACTTCTGCAGGGAACTGGCAAAACCAATTTCATCTTCTACATGCAGATGTCGGGCACGATTTTCAACGCAATTGTTGACCCTATCCTTATTTTCGGATTTTTTGGTCTCCCTGCAATGGGAGCCAAGGGCGCAGCGCTGGCAACTGTATTCGGTCAGATACTCGGATGCGTCCTCGGATTTACATTCAACAGAAAATTCAATAAAGAAGTCGAATTGTCGATCCGCAAGGTCAGACCTCACTGGCAGACGATGAAGGATATTTACCGGATTGGCATTCCGTCAATCGTCCTCCAGTCCGTAGGAGCTGTAATGAATTTCAGCATCAACAAGATTCTGGCGCAGTTCTCTGATCTGGCTGTTACGACTTTCGGAGTATATTTCAAACTTCAGAGCTTTGTATTCATGCCACTCTTCGGTATGAATAACGCCTCAGTTCCTATCATCGCATACAACTACGGCGCTGACAGGAAAGACAGACTCGAACAGGCTATGCGCCTTGGCGTCAGATACGGCATCGGAGTCATGACTTGTGGCACTTTGCTTTTCTGGCTCTTCCCTGAACAGCTGATGGCACTGTTCAACGCGCCGCCTGAAATGGTCACGATGGGCATTGTTGCACTGCATATAATGTCACTCAACTTTCCTTTCGCCGGATATGCCATCATGAGAGGAGCTGCTTTTCAGGCTCTCGGCAAGAGTGTCTACAGCATGAACATCTCTCTTGTAAGACAGCTTCTGATCATCATTCCGTGCGCTTTCATCTTTGCGAAGATCGGCGGAGTCAACATGGTATGGTGGGCTTTCCCGGTTGCTGAAGTTGCCGGCACAACTATGTCGGTACTGTATACAAGACGTATCAGAAGGACAATACTGAGTAAGATGACGCCGAGATAATGATAGGATGATTCCTGGATTACATTAACAGGACATCAGAAATCCCGGACACCCGGGTGCCGGACTAACAGGATGCCCGGACATCTGGGGACCGGAATAACAAAATACCCGGATAACAAGACATAAAAGAAGCACCGGATCACTGATCCGGTGCTTTATTAGGTATGACGGGCATGCCGTCAATCTGTGGTGAAAGTCCACAAGGGGCGTAGCCAACGACGAATCCCAGAGCGACTCCCAAGGTTCAAATCGTGAGATTTGGGCGAGAAGAAGGGATAGCGAAATCGTAGCCTGACGAACAGAAACCTAATACCGAGGCGCATACGGCGGATAAGCGGGCCTAAAGTCGCGAAGTCCAAAAGTTGGTCGTAACCCGTGTGTGTAAATTAGGCAGGTAGACGAGGAAAGATTGACGACTTATCCCGTGAGGTCTCACGGACGGAGGAATCCGCAGTAACAACGAACCGTGAGAAGTCAGCCAAGGTCATAGTAGTGAAGAAGCTTCTGTAATGGGAGTGGAGCGAAGGACCGAACAATCCAATAGTCAAATGGAACTCTCAAGGCAAGTATCCGTATCCGACGAGAGCCGAAGTAGCGAAGACGTAACGGAGCGAAAGGCTCATAGGAGGTAGGAGTTAAGGATATGAGAGCGAAGGAAGGAAAGGAGACAAATCTATGTCGCAACTCTTAGAAGAGATACTCTCAAGGGAAAACATGATGCGAGCGTACAAGC
>JBGUIG010000037.1:0-3215 GCA_045112795.1 Anaerovoracaceae bacterium
CTTCTTTCAAAAAAGATATAACCGCTACAACGGTTGAAATTTCAACTGTTGTAGCGGTTTTTACCAACACGTTTTGTCCTATAAGCCATGATTTACAGTTTGCACTTGGCAACGTATACAGCTCCGTCCTTAAGCTTGAGGTCGCGGTCTGTAACAGGCTCAAATGACCATTTTGGTGGCTGTGGTCTGACTGCCTGCATAACAGCAAAGAAGTTGAACATTACTATTCCATAGTTGAGAGCTGTGTCAGATTCATTGGTAACATCATCAGGAAGTCCGATCAGACTGATCTGATCATCATCAACTATGATTCTGTATGGCTGCAGATTAAGGAAAGACTGAGCATGCGCAACAGCTCTCAGCCCGTCAAGGATATCACCGTAGAAAAACGAAGTGTCGATATCTTTGCCGAATACTTTGCCGTCAGTCATATCGTCGAGCGACTTCTTGTCAGCATATTTTGCCTTGTCCTCAGGATCGCGGTAACCGAATGCAACTACGCATGCAACGGCTTTGTCAGTATCTTCACCGAGAGCAGCTTTGACTGCATCTGCATCAATGATAGTCTGCCAGCAGGCAGCAAGTCCGAGCTCTGTCATCTTGAGTGTGAGACCCTGGGCGATATATCCTGCATTCTCAATATAGTGAGGAGCAACCTCTGAATAAATAACCATGTAAGCCGGAGCCTTGATGGCATATCCGTTGTATCCGACTGCTTCTTTGATTTTGTCCCATACTGAGCCTACGTAGAATTTCAGTTCGGTGTCGATTCCCTCAACCAGTACGCTCTCCTCATCATCGTGGTAAGTGAAAAGCTCGGTCAGTTTTGCATCTTCTACTTTCTTATCAGCAAACATTCTGCAGGAGTGTCTGTTCTTAACAATCTGATCATAATATTCCATCTGTGCACCTGTCTTTCCTGTTAATAATACTTGCAGGAATATCCTGCTTAAACTGCTGCCCTGACTAATAGGCATAAATTAGATGTAACGAATATATTTTAACATAATGGGGCAGGAAATCCCATATAACTGAAGCTATGATTTTAGGAAGCAGAAGTATAATTAATCTTGAATAATACAGTACCAATGATGGGCGCAAAGTGCTATAATCCTTGCGGATGAAGACTGAAGCCCGGCCTGCTTTGTTCATGGCTGCTGCATTCTTTCTGCAATGCTGCAGGTCATAGGGCAGCTGTTCAGGAAGAGACTTCAGGAATAACCGTATCCTCTGCAGGGAGAGGGTGAATCACCCGGGAAATCACGAATGAAAGACCAGACAACCAATAATCAAAAAACCGAACAGGAACTTACAGAAAAGCAAAACACCAAGACCGCGAAATTTTTCAGAAGTTTCTTGATTGTTATTGCATCGGCATTTTTCGGATCATCAGTTCAGATCTTCGTAATGATTCCATGCGGCATGACTTCAGGCGGGCTGCCGGGAGTAGTAAGGATAATTACACACTTCATGCCGGACTTAAGTTACTCTCTTGTGTACTATACTTTATCAATGATAATCCTTATCATTGCATATTTTACAATGGGCAAAAGAGAAGTCGGCAGAATCATTGCGCTTGCGTTTACATATCCGTTCATGCTGTTCATTTTCGAACATACCGGTTTTGAACTTCTTGATTCTCCGGACCCGCTGCTCGCATCGCTCCTTATAGGAGTTTGCTACGGCCTCGCTACGGGAATCGGATATCTCGGAGGCTTTTCATCCGGAGGCACGGATACAATAGCCAGAGTGCTTAAATTCAAAGCATTCAACCATCTCAAAGTAGGTGATATCCAGATGGCGATGGATGTCACAATAATCCTGATCTCCGCGTTCATATTCAACACTAACGTTGCATTCTACGCTGTGATCAATGCTGTAGTAGCTGCCAAAGTGATTTCAATGGTTATGGTTGGTGTAAGCGGAAGATATGTCCAGTTTGACATTATCTCATCGAAGCCTGAGGAAATCACAGATTATATCCTTACAGTAGTCGACAGGGCTGTTACATCTCATATATCAAGAGGTGAATATACCAAAGATGAACGCAGAACTCTGACTGTGATCTGCACACCTAATGAAAGCATCAAGATCAAAAAGTTTGTAGCAGAGGTCGATCCTGAAGCATTCGCTACAATCATTCCGCTTTCCAATGTCTGGGGCAAGCGATTCGCTGACATCCGTGAGGTCGACAACGTCTGATCAAAGCTAAAAATCCGAATAATATCCGGCCTGCCTGCTTCAAAGCAGGCTTTTTTTGCCATTAAAACTTGAATTATTAGCCAGAAAAGCTTATTATGTCATTTATGAACCTAAAAATTGCCGAAAAAACAATTGGCAGGACACAAATTTCAGGAAGGAGGTATGACAACCATGGTCAAGATCAAATGGACTAATAAGTATAGTAATGAATCGGGCTATGTCGCTTCTATCTCAACAAAAGAGAAATGCTTCATCAATACATTTGATGAGAACGAAGCAAAGGCATACTCCGAGAAAGCTGTCAAAGGCATAATGACTAAACTCGAGTCTTATCATGAGACTGATGACAATGTCTTTGAAGTCATCCCGGTGTAAAGAGCAGAGCTCAGTTTATATGGAGGACATAAAAGAACAACTATGGCAGATGTCATAGCTGTTCTTTTTTTATGCCCTTTAGCCTGATACTGACCACCGGCCCTGCAGATAAGAAGGACCACCGGATCAGGATATTTCAATCATATCTGCTGCAAATTGAAAATATTCCAAAAAAGTGTTGACAGAACGGCTTCTTTGTATTACTGTATTATTGTACTAAGAAGTTAATACAATAATACAACGAAATAAACATAAATTCACATAGCAGAAAGGGAGCACGATGGAATGGAATTTTAAGAACGGAATACCCATCTACACTCAGATCATAGATGAGATGACGATGCGTATTGCCAGCGGCCTGTATGAGCCTGGTGAGAAGCTTCCGTCAGTAAGAGATCTGGCTATGGATGCGGGGGTCAATCCCAATACAATGCAAAGGGCACTTGCTGAGCTTGAACGCAGAGAACTTGTCTTCTCAGAACGAACAAGCGGAAGATTTGTTACCAAGGAGGAGAATGTTTTGAAAGCTTTACATGAAGAACTGGCTAAGAAATATTTCGAGGAGTTTGCAGACAAGCTCCGCAAAATCGGGATGTCAGGTGAAGAGATCACCGGAGCTGTTAAAAGATGGCTTGAAG
>JBGUIG010000038.1:0-3291 GCA_045112795.1 Anaerovoracaceae bacterium
ATACCGCTGTGATTACAGCAAGTGCTGTCAGGAGCATGTTCCTTGAAGCTCTTCTTGAACGTGTACGGGTAATAGTGCGGACTCTTCCGGCTGATACAGGACTTGTGCCGGTCATTGGCAGGCTTCCTGCCTGAACCGCCAAAGTCATTGTGTTCGTCATCTCTAAAGTTTCAGTCATCTCTGCATCCTCTTACCGCCCCTAAGGGCTATCTACAGTGTGTTTCAGATTTTCTCGATTACTCTCAGCTTGGCGCTGCGGGCTCTCGGATTATCTTCCAGCTCTTCCTCTGAAGGAATCACCGGTTTTCTTGTTACCTTCCTGACGTCTGCTACTTTGCCGCATACGCAGACCGGAAATTCCTTCGGACAAGTGCACGGGTTAAGTCTTCTGTCAAACTCTGTTTTGACTATCCTGTCCTCAAGTGAGTGGAAAGTGATTATCGCGATCCTGCCGCCGCTGTCCAGCAGGTCCGGCAGTTTTTCAACAGCCTCGCGGAGATGGCCAAGCTCGTCATTGACCTCGATCCTTATTGCCTGGAATGTCCTCTTGGCCGGATGCGGTCCTGTCCTCCTTGCCTTGGCCGGGATTGCGGCTTTGATAATATCTGTCAGTTCTCCTGTCGTCCTTACAGGAGACTCTGCTCTTGCTCTTACGATGAACTGGGCTATTCTCGAAGCCCATTTTTCTTCACCGTATTCTTTGATTATTCTTGCGAGGTCTTTCTCGCTGTATCCGTTGACAACATCGTATGCAGTCAGGATATCGTCCTCGTTCATACGCATGTCCATCGGCGCATCATGCATATATGAGAATCCGCGTTCCGCATTGTCCAGCTGGAATGAGGAAACTCCCAGATCCAGCAATATTCCCTGGACTTTGCCTCCGGCTGCCTCAGCAATTGCTTCTGTCTCGCTGTAATTGGCGTGAATGAATTTCTTGCTGCATCCATACCCGGCGAGTCTGGCTCCGGCTGCCTCAAGTGCTGCTGTGTCTCTGTCAACTGCTATGAGGGTTCCTTTCTCAGAAAGCCGTTCGCATATTCCTGAAGAGTGACCGCCTCCGCCGACGGTTCCGTCGACATATATGCCGTCCGGCTGTATATTCAGAGCTTCCATGACCTCGTTATACAGAACCGGTACGTGCTCAAATTGCATAGTCTGTCTCCTTGGTAAAGCTCTGGAGTTTGGCAACGAATTCATCATTGTCCATCATGTTGCCGCCGTCGGATGATTCGAGCTCAGCTGCAGTCCAGATCTCGATCTTGTCCATTGCGCCGCTGATAACAAGATCTTTCTGTATTCTCTTGCCTTCCTTATCGTCGATTCCGGCGTATTTTCTGAGGTTCACCGGAACCTTGATTCTCCACTGTGAATCAGCTTCACAGATCTCAGTATTGGCAAAGAATTCTCTTATGAATTTACGGATATCTCTGTCAGATTGAGGAAGTTTTCTCATCTTGTTCACAAGCACTTCGTAGTCTTCCATCTTGTAGATGTACAGGCACTTGTCGAAACCCTTGGTGAGCATAAAACGATTGCCGAGCTCATTCCTGAATCTCGCAGGAATTATCAGCCTGTTTTTATCGTCTATTGAGTTCTCAGAAGTTCCGAAAAAACCTGTGAACATACAGCTACCCCATCTTTACTAGATGTGATAATTTTACTCCACTTTACTCCACTTTCGCAATAAAAAAGTTGTTTTTTTAAGTTTTCCCTCCACCATTTTCACATTCTCTCCACCTTGCTCCCCGAACATCAAAAAACAAAAGAGAGCCCAACACTACATATAGTGTCAGGCTCCGCGTGAACCACAATATATACTTTTATCTGATTTCATGGAGCTCCACTTCAGCTCCACTATGTTTCATTCAGAAAAGCAGTTACTCCATTCAGATACACTTTCCTGTCAGAATACTGTTTACATATAGTCTACGCTTCATCAGAGGCAAATCGTATCATAGCTGAAACAGCCGCATCAGGCTCTCTGCAGTCTATGCATCTGACCCGTATTCCGCTTGTGACCAGTTCCGCAGCAAGCGCCTCAGTCAGGCCGGCAACTCCTGCCCGTGCAGCAGAACATGCGGTCATACATGATCCTCCTTCACAGCTGAGCTCCGGGGCTGTCGTAATTATGCAGCCGCTTCTGTGCTGGATCATCAGCGGCAGAACATTTCTGATGCAGTAGAAGACTCCGTTCAGGTTGGTATTGATGATCTCTTCCCATCTTGTCTCTTCTGTTTCTGCGAGCGGAGTTGTATCACATACCGCAGCATCGCAGATGAGCACATCAATGCGCCCTAACAGATTCTGCGCTTTATCTGCAGCTATTTTGACCGAATTGCTGAATTTGACATCGCAGCGAACAGGTATTGCACCTGTCTCCTGTCTGAGTGCGTCAGCTTCCAGTTCAGACTTGTGGTAAGTAAACACCACATTATCGCCAAGCGCCCTGAACTGTCTTACTGCTTCGGCGCCTGTTCCCTTCGAGCCGCCAATGACAAGTACATTTCTGTTCATATTATTTGTCCCCGTTGTCGCTCAGTGCTTCAAGTTCCCTTTTTTCTTTTTCTTTTGCGGCTTTTCTTATCCTGTATCTTATGTACAGAATCAGGATAAGAATTATGACTACCGCCACAATTATAAGTGTCGTGGCGAATCCGGCACGCGCTTTGAACTCCTGCCAGTGAAGTTTCATTACTCTGTATCCGATGAACAGAGCCGCCAGCAGTACGAGTACAAGAATGACCGGCCATGCCGAGCCTTTTTTATTTCTGAGTTTTTTCATGACGTATTCCCCCTCACGGTTTGGCTGATAACAGCGAGTCCGTGTTCAGAACTATCTGCGGTTAAACATATTCATCAGACAAGTTCACCTGCGTCTGCTCTGGCCTGTTCTTCCGGAGTCATCTTAGTAACAGTGATGCCAAAGAACGCCATTGCGCAGCAGATGATCGGCATCATGTAGTTGAAGATAGCCCATGGAGCATATGTCGCAGTGGAAATCTTAAGAGTTGTTGCAATGAAGACTCCGCATGTATTCCACGGAATCAGACAGGAAGTAACTGTGCCCGCCGATTCAAGAGCATTGGAAAGGCTCTTCGGATGAATTCCCTTCTCTCTGTATGCCGGAGCAAACATTCTGCCCGGAATCAGGATTGAGATATACTGCTCTGCCATGATTGCATTTGCAAAGAATGCTGTAAGCTCGGTTGCTCCGATGAGCGCAGCAGGTCCCTTGATGACTTTGAGAAGAGCATCGATGATGACCTCCATCTGGCGGCTTCCTTCCAT
>JBGUIG010000039.1:0-3685 GCA_045112795.1 Anaerovoracaceae bacterium
AAGCCGAGAGGGCGAAGGAGCTTGCAAAGGATGTGGTCTCAAGAGGTTTGGATGCAGCAAAGGACGCTGCGAAGGCGGTGCCGATCAAGGTGCCGGGAAGGGAAAGGTAAGTTATGACAGGAAATGAAGTAAACAGAACGATGAGCGCGGATGAGTATTCCGAACTCAAGGCTTACGACATACTGAAGCGTTGCATAGATGAGAAGCTGGAGGCAGACATCGTTTACCCGGTCACTAATTTTGCCCGTCTTCTCTATGCAATGGGGAGATATCACGAAGCCAAGGAATTCATCAAAGCCGCACCTGCCAGGGTACCAAAATCAATACGTGAAAAAATTGAAAAAGCGCCGGACAGAGATGTTGAAAAAGTCAGGGCGATCTCATCTGCAGACGAGAACGAGAATAATGCTGAGCCGGAGATGAAACCGGCCATTGAGAGAAAAGGAGTCCAGTTCCAGTCAGAGAAGGTGCTTGAAGATGAGCTGACAATGCGGCTGGAAGCCGGCATGGAAGTGTTCGGAATACCGCTGAAGATATACAGGCGAAGGGGTGAGTACGGCAGGCAGTACATTTTTCCAGAAGGCAGGCTGGATATTCTCGCAGAAGATCCTGATGGGAATCTATATATCATCGAACTGAAGAAGGACAGCGGTTACGACGATGCATATAAACAGACCGCTCAGTATATAGATTGGTTCCAGAAACATAAGGCGAATGGGAAAAAGGTATATGGGATCATATGCCTGAATGCCCCGGACAAAGCACTGATTGAAGCTGTCCGCCGGGATGACCGGATGAAGCTGTTTGAATACCAGATATCATACAGCGAGATCCGATGAAAACATGTATCTATTGTAAACAGACATTATAAAAGAAATGCAGCTATGACGGATAAAGACAAGAAAAACATGGTCAAAGCTAGACTGCTGGTGCTGTCGGAGATGTTCTGCGAGAAGACGGACGATGAGCACCCGATGGACACCTTCGAGATCATAGATTATCTGGCGGATAACGGTGTGCCTGCGAATACCAAGACGCTTCGCAGCGATATCGCTTTGCTCAGGCAGCGCGGTATGGACATCGTGACGATCACCGGCAGGCCTAACAAGTATTACTGCGGCAAGAGGCTCTTCGATATCCCGGAGCTGAAGCTGCTGATCGATGCTGTCAACTCGTCACGCTTTATAACCGACAAGAGAAGCAGAGTGCTTAACCGAAAGCTTCTCAGCACAGCGAGCGAATATCAGAGGAAGCAGCTGAAGCGCAGCGTATACACAACCGAGAAGATCAAGCCGAAGAACGAGAAGATATTCACCGTGGTTGACAGCATCAACGATGCCATCCAGGATAAGGTGAAGATCAGTTTCAAGATAAGGGAGTATGACGGCAACAAGAAGAGAGTCCTCCGTAACGGAGGTGAAGTCTACGTCATCAGCCCGTACGCCATGTACTGGAATGAAGACTTTTACTATGTAGTCGGTTGGAGCGACAAGCACGATAACATCTCAGCATTCCGGGTTGATCGCATGGCAGAGGTGACTCCATTGAAGGAGAAAGCAGTCAAGAAGCCTGAAGGCTTCAACGTATCTGTATATGCTCATAAGATATTCGAGATGTACGACGGAGAGGAAGTCAGAGTCAAGCTCGAATGCAGAAACAAGCTGATGAAATATGTCGTCGACAGATTCGGCGAGAGCGTTGAAACAGAGCCTTCCAACGGCGAGACCTTCATCTGCTATGCCCATGTATGTCTTAGCCCGACATTCTATGGATGGGTTTTCGGGTTTAGAGGAGATATACGGATTTTGGAGCCAGAGAAGGCGACTGAAGACATTCTCAATATGGCAAATGCGATAATAAGGGTGGACTAAAACCTGTTGATATGCTGAAAGAAATGTTTTTCAGCATAAAAAGAACCATCCTCACTCAGATAAACTGCGGAAAAACTCCAGATCTGTTGCAAGAGCTTCTTCGGCAGGCACGTCAAGCCAGTTTCTTCTTGATCTGCTTACGCTCTGTATGAACGACTTGCTACTGAATACCTGCTCAAGGCGCATTGTAACATCGGTCATGTTATTGACGGACAGAGTTTTATCCTCAAATATGTATTTTTCCATGCAATAAAGCAGCTTTTCTTTGTCTGCCCGCTCACTGAGATAACAAATGTCGAACACATCCCTGTATCTTGTGGATCTCGTTCCGAATCTCAGCAGGGATTTCAGTTTCTCTGTGATCATCTGAGCAGGGCTGTTAATGAGAAGGCTGACAGCGTCTTCCTGAAAGCCTATATCAAAAGAGTATTGGTCCTGCTCAATGTCAAGATCCTTGTGTACACCTATATCCATCTTTAGTGATAGTGAGTTGGCATGTTCGTCTGTGATGGTGATGGTCACACGCTTTCCCTTATAATCCTGGTGATTGAGCTCAATTATAGGGCCACCGATTCTTATATCCAGTCCCTCAATACAATTCAGCTTTGAAATGAAGGCTCTGATCGATTCATCCAAAATGGAATATCGAATCAGGTCGATATCGATATCTTGCGTGGCGCGTCTGGCATTGCCGGAAATGCTTCTCATGACGACTCCGCCTTTGATAGTTGCATTCTTTGCCATGCCGCTTTCATAGATCGCTTTGAGAATGATGTCCTGACAGAGCTTAGCTTGAGCATTCGCCTCGTTGTATCCGTCAAGAATGATTTTTTCAGTTTCTTCTCTAAGATCCATCAAAGCACCTCCGTTCCAATGATCTTCATTATATTGTCTCCGTTTGCGAATAATGCCGCATATTCTTCGACTTTCCAGAAATCCAGATCATAGATGATCCTCCGATAGTTCAGGACGATCTCTTTGTAATAGTCATATGGATATCTGGAGCGGAATCTCATGAGTTCGATCAGCATGCGCTCGCGGGAATAGATCCTGATCACAGCATTATTATATGACATATCAATAATGCCATGGTCAAAGACTTCGTTAGATATAAACGACTGGATCACCCGCTTGTCTCTGATCCGTGAGTCTGTCCGGCGGGTTGCAAGGAAATAATGATCAGGGATCACATCAGTAAGGTCATGATAATAATAGGCACTTTCATCTGTAAATACAGAGTTAGGATATTTCAGTGATACAACGGCAAGCTCAGAAGCATATTTCTCTGATGAGTAGATGCCTTTTTCTACTTTGTACAGCTTCTGATCTAAAAGAGCTTTCTTCAGCTGGTAGTCACTGCCATATTCTTTAATGCAGTCGTTATAGGTATATAGCATTTATATTCTCCTGATTGGCATTGCAGTAAACATACACACAGTTCCGTAGCGTGTGTATGTTAACTCAAACAAATAATAACTGCTGCCACTGGAGATGTCAACAGCAATAATAAAGTAAATATACACACAAGTAATAATTTGTGTGTATATTTACCATAGCAGTAGGGTATGTTGCTGTTACCACTGTTGAGCCACGTCTCTACTGAGAATCAAATGCTGTCATCAACAACCAGGCTGTCGATGATCAAATGGATTTCTTCCATAGAGAGCTGCCCGGTTATGGCAATGTATGTACCATTCTTCTCCATATATACAACAATGAGAGGACTGGTTTGATCACGGAAGACTATGAGTTCATACTCACCATATATTTCTTTGCTGATGTCATAGCCTTCGTTGTCTGCATATACGATACCA
>JBGUIG010000040.1:0-16503 GCA_045112795.1 Anaerovoracaceae bacterium
GATACTTATCACCTACGAGTGACCATGGCTCAGGCTGTGTCTGCTTGAGTCCGAGAGAGATCTTGCCCTTTTCCTCATTGAGTGAGAGGATCTTGACATTGATGATGTCTCCGATTTTGAGAACTTCCTCAGGGTGTCTGAGCTTGCCCCAGGAAATCTCTGAAATGTGCAGAAGTCCGTCTACTCCGCCGATATCTACGAAAGCGCCATAATCAGTAAATCTCATGACCTTACCTTCAACGATATCGCCTACGTTCAGATTGCTCCATACTTCAGCTACTGCCTTGCGTTTTTCCTCAACTAGTACTGTCTTGCGAGAGAATACTGCTCTGTTACGCTTTGTATCAACTCTGATGACTCTTACATCGACATTCTGTCCGAGGAACTCATCTGCGTTCTCAACATATCTGTCGGAAAGCTGGGACATAGGGATGAAACCTGTGATTTCCTTGTAAGCTGCGATAACTCCGCCGTTTACGGCTCTTACCAGCTTAACATTGATAACATCCTTGTTCTCCATTGCTTCTTCGAGCTCTGTGTAGTTCTCTACAGCTACGAGTCTCTTCTTGGAGAGGAGGATTCCGCCTTCTCCCTCATCAGACTTGATAACCTTAGCCTGGATGTCATCGCCTTCCTTGAATACGTCAGAAAGTTTCTGTCCTTCTTCGAGGACAACCTCGTCAGCTCTGAGGATTCCGTCTTTCTTGCATCCCATGTTGACGATTACTGCATCGTCCATAACCTGATCAACCTTACCGTCAATAACATCGCCTGGCTTTGGTAAACGTAAAGATTTCTCAATGTCATCCATGAAATCCATCATCGGATTCTGTTCCATATTCTTAGTGACATTTTCGCTCATACTAGAAATAACCTCCTTGATAATCCATTCGGGCGTAGAAGCGCCCGCTATAAGGCCAATTTTATTACTTTTTGCAGTTTGTTTCAATAGATAATCATCAGCATTTTCGATAAAAATACTATTTTCACAATTATTTTTTGCAATCTCGAAAAGTTTTCCTGAATTCGAACTGTGCTTATCCCCTACAACTACCATCATATCCACCTGGCGGGCCAGCTGGCGGCAGCTTTCCTGTCTGTCTCTGGTGGCATTGCAGATAGTTCTCCTGACATCATACCTTATTCCGGCGCTGTCAAATACTGCAAGAATCTCTTCGAGAAGCTCTGCTTTGATAGTAGTCTGGCACACAATAACAGGCACCTTGTCTGAAGGTGCCCCGCCGGCTGATTCAGCACCATAATGTTTTTCGACATAACTGAGCGCTTCATCAGCATTTCCGATAACTTCAGCTTCATATCCGCACCAGCCGCATGTCGCTTTGACTTCCTGGTGGTTGCGGTCGCCTACCATGATTACCGGTCTGCCCTGTTTATGTGCTTCGCTTACTATATCGTGAATCTTTTTGACGAAAACGCAGGTAGTATCCACCAGCCTTATTCCGCGCTTTTCCGCTTCTTCGTAGAATTCGCGGGGTTCCCCGTGGGATCTCACTATTACTGTGTCTCCTTCTGAGGCCTGAGACAGTGACGAAATCATCCCGACACCCATCGATTCAAGTCTCGAAACAACAGCACTGTTATGAATGAGATGGCCGCATGTGTACAATCTGCCTGAATGTTTTTCAGCTTCTGTAAATGCAAGATTGATTGCCCGGTCTACTCCGAAGCAGAAGCCCGAATGTTCAGCTCTGATAATTTCCAAATGAATAACTCCCCGTTAATTAATTGCTATCGCAGCTATTATCAGCATTGCTACAAATACTGAAATAATAGCGGTAACTATGTCTCCTACCAGTCTGTTCTCATTGTCAAACGAGAAGTTTCTGATGCGGACGCTCCTGCTCTGTCTGGTCCACAGAGTCGGATCGCCGAAATGCGCTCTTAAATATTCTGCTCCTCTAGAACTGTGAATTGCGCACCAGCTGAATATGTTATCCAGAATATGCGACATCCAGAGGATCAGAGAGTTAAACGGTTTTCTGTAAAACCAGTCAAAGTCTACTGTTACTTCATCATGCGGTTTCATCTTCTTGAGATACAGGAAGAACGGTATGGATCCTCCGATGAAAATCACAATATATTCGAGTACATGCCCCAGGTGATAAGGTTCAACAACAGTAGCATTAGGCATCAGGCTGTAGAATTTCTCAGGGAAAACGCCGATTGCTATTGTGGCGATGGTTCCGAGAATCATAGCCGCCTGCATCGTCAAAGGTACAGGCTTTGACACCTCTGAACACTTCTCATCATCGCATGGTCCGAAGAATACGAACCAGTTGATTTTAAGAGTAATTGACAAAAGTGTTCCGACGCCGCCTGCAGTCAGCAACAGTGCCGGTATAGTATAACCGCCCTCATGAAGTGAGTCCATGATGAGGGCTTTACTTACAAATCCTGACAGTCCCGGCAGACCTGCAATAGCCAGTGAACTTATAAGGAAGCATACCGCAGTGACAGGCATCTTCCTGGCCAGACCTCCGAGCTCAGTGATTTTACTCCGTCCTGTAGCGTATATAACAGCTCCTGCGCCCATCATAAGAACGCCCTTGAAGAGAATATTCGTAAATGCGTGTGCTGTGGCAGCATCGATACCGATTGCTTCACCTGCACCAGCTGCGGCAATCATCATGCCAAGCTGGCTGACTATATGATAAGCAAGAAGTCTTCTGATATCGTTTTCCATGATCGCCATGCAGGCGCCGTAAATTGCTACTATAGCACCGATCCATACAAGATCAGTCATGCCGCTCATCATTCTGATCATGAGATAGATGGCAGCCTTGGTTGTAAATGATGAAAGATATACTGTTCCGGTTGCAGTTGATTCAGGATAAGCATCCGGCAGCCATGCGTGAAGAGGCGGAATTGCAGCATTTACGGCTATTCCGATGGCTATCAGCCAGAAACATGGCTCACCAATACAATCTGACAGATGGCCCAGATTATTGCCGTAGTGGAACATATATATTATCAGACCTGCAAGCAGCATGTTCCCGCCAAAAGAATGCACGAGAATATATCTGAAAGAGGCTCTTGCCGATGCCCTGTCGTGTTTGCAGTATACGACGTACATCGACGCAAATGCCGAGATTTCCCAGAATACAATAAGAGAAATGCAGTCGCCTGCCAGAATAACACCCATGACACTTCCGGCATATACCAGCGACATTCCGCATTCATACCTGTGCTGTACCTGAAGGCCGTAAATGCCGTTAAGAACCGCAATAACGCAGAATACAAGCATGAATGTCCACGCAAGCTTATCAAGATGTATAAACTCCATCTTGATATAAGGAGCCAGCTCATAAGGAAGGCTGCTCTTTTCAGTCATCTGCATGAATGCCCAGGTTGCTGTAACAGGCGCAATAATGCTCAGAGGTTTTCTGAATCCCCTAGGCAGAAGCACAACAAGAATTCCGAAGATTATCATTATGATTCCCGGGTGCAGCATCATCATTAACTTGTCAGCTGTAATTCCTGCCATTATCAGTATCTTTTCCTTCTGTCAGCGTAAATCAGATCAAGTATCTCTCTCTTGGTTGCTTCTTCCGGTACTTTGATTCCTCTTGATTCAGCGATTTGTACAAGTTCCTTCCTGTTCATATTCATCGAAGGAGCCCGGCGTCTGCCGCTGTTTCTTTTCTTAGCTGCAGACACTTCTGCAGGCTTGGCCGGTTCTGCAGGTTTTTCCTCTGCTGAAGCCTTGTCAGTAAACGCTTTTTCGAGGCTCTTACGAATATCTGCGTAAGATTCTGTCCATTCGCTGACCGGTTCTGAAGCAGCCTCGTGTGCTTTCGCCTCATCGATTGCAGCTCTTGCAAGTTCAAGCTCTTCTTCGGCTTCTTCAGCTTCTTTATTTCTAGGTTTCGGAGTTCTGCTGGTCTTTGCTTTGATACTGAAGCCAAACTGGTCTTCTGCCGTTTGCGGAGCAGGTTCCTCAGCCGGTATCTCAGTTGCTGCAGGCTGTTCGGCCGGTTCCTCAGTTGCTGCAGGCTCTTCGGCAGGTTCTTCAGCCATTGCCTCAGTTGCTGCAGGTTCTTCGACCTGCTCTTCAGTATCCTCTACCGCTGGCAGATCCGGTTCATCTTCTGAATCATCCTCCGTGATTTCAATGCTTTCATGTATAGAAGCAGGAATCTCAGGGATGATTTCTTCAGGTTCTGCAGGTGTTATATCGCCAAGATGCGCTTCAAGATGCGTTTCTTCTATGATTTCACCTTCAGGGTTTGTTTCATGTTCATTAGTGATGCTGATACCGCCGGCATTCAGCATCAGTTCCTCTTGTCTCAGTTCTTCGGCATCATAATAATCCGCAGGCCTTCTAATCAGAGCTTGCAGTATTATTTTGCTCATGATGATCAGCAGTACTGAACATACAAACGCTATTCCCAGATACTCAAGAGTTTCTTGCAGCATTGTTTACCCTCCGGCTTCGATGATCGAAACCGTTGTTATATCAGTGGTGAGAACACCTGATTGCCTGCCATGACAGCCAGGTCAAACAGATGGAGTCCAGCATTAGGGAAAATTCCGAGGATTATAGATATTACAGCAGTGATGATAAGCGGCACAAGCATCGCAGGTGCTGCTTCACCGAACTTAGCAAATTCAGGGTTATCTACGTTCTTCTTGAAAGCAATCAGCACAACCGGCATCAGATACGAAATAGCAAGAAGTGCGCTTGCTATGAGTGTTGCAACAAATACAGGCTTGCCCATTGCGACAGCACCCATGATAATGTTTGCTTTGCTTACAAATCCTACGAAGAACGGGAATCCGGCAATACCGATTGATGCTGCCGTGAAGGCAATCATCGTATACGGCATTCTCCTGCCAATTCCGACCATTTCACGGATATCTTTCTTATGAGTTGTAACGAATATTGCACCTGCTGCCATAAACAGTGTGATTTTCATAAATGCGTGAGCAACTATGTGATACAGAGCGCCTGCTGTACTGTACGGCGTAAGTATGCAGATACCGAGTACTATGTATGACAGCTGTCCGACAGTTGAGAAAGCCAGTCTGGCTTTGAGATTGTACTTTCTCATTGCAATAAACGAAGAAATAATTATCGTAAATACAGCCATCCATGCCAGAATTTCTGCTCCTCCGCACGCTTTTGCAGCTTCCGGTCCGAAAACATAAAGCACAACTCTCAGTGTACAGAAAGCACCGGCTTTAACAACCGCTACCGCATGAAGAAGCGCACTGACCGGAGTCGGCGCCACCATCGCAGCAGGCAGCCAGCTGTGCAGCGGCATAACACCTGCTTTGACCATTCCTGCTCCGACCATCATAAAGAATACAAGCAGAGCCCATGGCATCGGAAGCATATCCGGTTTAATGAATCCGCCAGGTGTGAATTCCATTGTTCCTGCAACAGAATATACAATGACAATTCCCGCGAAGAAAATCTGACCGCTTATAAGTGTATATGCAAGATATTTACGGCCTGAGAATGTTCCCTCTTCATCTCTGTAATGAACTACAAGCGGATAAGTTGCAACAGTCAGAACTTCGAAGAAGATGAAGAATGTGATCAGATTTGCGGCAAAGCAGAGTCCTGTTGCAGCGCAAAGACACATTGCGAACGCAGAATAGTATCCGGTCTGGTTCTTCTCACCGTGACCTCTCATATATCCTATCGAGTATATGGATGTCAGAATCCATAATGTCGATGCAACACAGGCAAATACCATGCCTGCAGGATCAACATTGAAAGCAAATGAAACACCTTTGACAATGCTGA
The DNA here is from genome assembly GCA_045112795.1 of Anaerovoracaceae bacterium. GTDB lineage: Bacteria > Bacillota > Clostridia > Peptostreptococcales > Anaerovoracaceae > Crickella. The sequence continues at coordinate 5,774 of JBGUIG010000040.1, forward strand.
ACAGTTCAAGTCTGATTTCTTTTTCCGCCAGTACAGCCGGAATCATGGAATAGACGATGACAATCTTAAGCACTGCTGCAGTCAGGGTTATTCCTTCTCTTGCATTAGGTCTGATGTGCTCGCCGAGAACATAAATAAGTCCGGAAGCAATAAGTGAAACCATTACAGCATAGAGGGGTCTGTATTCAAGAGCCATGAGATAGTTCATCATAAGCCCACCCCCTCAAGAGTCATCAGAAGCACGTCTACAATCCTGACGTTGCAGATACCGATACCAAGTATCGCAAGGAAACAAACCACTATAGGAAGTATGAGTGTGAATGGTAGTTCAGCAATTTCGCTCTTCCATCTTTCCTTAATACCTGCACTCTGGCGGATAAATACCTTCTCTATCAGTTTGAAGAAGTAAACTGCGTTCAGAAGACTTGAAATCACCAGAACCGCTACATAAATCCATTCATGCTGTCCTGCAGCACCGAGTGCAAGATACCACTTGCTGAAGAATCCGGCTGTCGGAGGGATTCCTATCATCGACAGCGAAGCAACGACAAGGAGTCCGCATGTAAGCGGCATTTTCTTATATATTCTGCCGAAGTCATCAATATCAGCTGTTCCGTATTTGTATCTGATAGCGCCGGTGCAGAAGAACAGACCGCCCTTCATGAATGCATGACCAAGCATGTGCAGGAATGCGCCTGCAAGCGCTATCGGTGTGCCTATAGCGAATCCCAGCGAAATATACCCAATCTGAGCGACAGACGAATATGCGAGAATCTTACGGATATCGCTTTGCCCCATAGCCATCAGTGAGCCGTAAAGCATGCCGAATACTGAGAAAACACCGAGTAGTATCAGCGCAAGTCTTACAAACCTGAAATCAGTACCGTATATGCAGAAGAAGAATCTGAACATAGCTATAGCAGGCACTTTGCCCATTACGCCTGTGATAAGCGGTCTTGAACCCGGCTCAGCATGTGCGTATGCTGATGGCTGCCATCCGTGGAACGGGAACAAGGCCATCTTGATTCCGAATGCAGGAATCAGGAAACACATAGCAACCAGCATTGCCCCGTCATGTCCGCCTTCATTCAGAATAATCTGCATATCACCCATGTTCAGTGTGCCTGTGGCAGAATACAGGATTCCTATGCCAAGCAGATAGAAAGTCGCGGCTATGGTTCCTACCAGCATATATTTATATGCCGAAACAACGCCTCTGCTGCCTCCCAGTGATATGAGGCAGTAAGCAGAAAGTGATGTTATTTCAAGGAATACATACAGGTTGAAAACGTCGCCTGTAGATGTCATCCCGAGCAGGCCTGTGATCAGCAGGGCTATCTCAGCATTAGCTGCAGCGATCATCTTCGGACGCTTTTTGTTGCCGAAATTACCGGCGAACAGCAGTGTCATAAAACCTATCAGAGAGAATGCGACAAGCATGACCGCATTCAGAGAGTCTATTACGAGTTCAATACCATATGGAACTGCGTAGTTACCTATAGCATAGTGAATCGGTCCGTTCTGTACGACCTGTACCACCTGAATTACTGACAGCACAAATGAGCCCAGGCATGCTGTCTTGACTATTGCATTACCAAGATGTCTGTTGACGGCGGTAAGCGCCAGGCAAGGAAGTGCTGAGCAAAGCGGCAGTAATATTACCAATGCCGGAATATTTGCCATCATGCTGTGTGTAACTCTCCTTCTATTTCATTTCATCACCGGGATGGTGAAGTTCCTGCTTTTTCTTTTTTTCTTTTCTGGCCTGTACTGCCTGTTTTCTCAGAAGATCATCTTCTTCGATAGTTCCGTATTTCTCACGGATTCTGAGGAGAAGCGACAGACCTACTCCTGTTGTACCGAGGCTGACTACGATAGCCGTCAGCATAAGGCCATGCGGAAGCGGATTAATGTATTCAGCGGCCTTGACTGCCTCATTCATCGCTACCGGTATTGTTCCGGGATCCTTCTGACCAAAGCACAGAAAGAAGAAAATAACAGCAACCTGCATAACATTCATGCAGATCAGCTTTTTCATATAATTGTTGCACACTATAACGCCCGCTACCCCGAGTGACAGGAGAAGCAGTGTGAGCAGGTATATTCCTTTCGCAGCCAGAAAAGCGTTAATTGTCATCATCATCGAAAGAAATCCTCTCCATAAGAGCGTTCAGTATAGTGATAATAGTTCCGGCAACACCTATCGTGACACCGATTTCGACAGCTGTTATGCCTATAGAATGCAGCTCAGCCTGATGGACTGCTGCAGGAATTTTATTGTACTCAAGGTACAGCCCTCCGCCTGCAATGGAAATCAGACCCGTCAGAGCGTAAATGAACGGACCCATTCCGGCAACAGCAGCTGCTCTTGATTTAGGTAAATTGAATATTGGTTTTTCCCTGTTGACAACCATGACATCCAGAAGATAAACCATTCCGATAAGAGCTCCCGCCTGGAATCCGCCTCCGAGGCTTATCTCACCATGGAAAAGTACATACATAGCGTATATCAGGATCAGCGGTTCAATTATCGAGATCATTACATCCTTGTTGACCGTTTTGTAAACAGGTCTGCCTGATGCCTGTCTGATTCTCTTGAATGACGAAGGCGCAGGTATTTTGTTTTTCGGGCGGTTAGCAAGGATTATGACAACCGACAGACCGGCAAGGAACATAACAGTTGTTTCGAACATTGTATCGAATGCCCTGTAGTCAACGATTACCGCGGTTACCATATTAGGAGAATTACACTCTTCAATAGCGTGTTCGATATAATAATCGGACACGTGAGTATTAGGGGCCGATTCAGGGTCCCCTATCACCGGCAAAACATCAAACGCGATAAACGGTACGATGATTGCAGCTATTAAGAGCAGTACGGTAATTGTTTTTCTCATTTCTGTTTACTTAGTCCTGCGGTCAATAGATTTGAGAATTATGATAAAGAAAACAGTTGAAATAACACCAATGACGGCCTCGGTAAATGCGACATCAGGCGCGCCCATGATGTTATAAAGCAGCATTGTAAGGAAACTGAAAGCGCAGTAAATTACGACAGAGGTCATAAGATCCTTGCCGAAGATAATCGCAATAGTTATTCCTATCAGTCCGATCAGCAGTATAGCCTGCAGAATCAGTGTCATGCTGTTTTCCTTTCTGATTTATCAATCAGTTGTCTTGCTGTAAATAAGATCCAGAATTTCTCTCTTGGTAGCCTTCTCAGGAACTTTGATTCCCCGGGATTCGGCCGCTTTGATAAGTTCAGCCTTGTTCATTTTCATGGAAGGCTTAGGCTTTCTTCTGCGGTTATTATTTCTGTTGCCCTTGGCTTCAGTGCTTTTCTTATCAGAGCCTGAATCAGAGCCGTTCTCCGGTCCGGAAACCTGAGTGCTTTTCTTTGCCTTTTTTGTCTGAGGTTTCTCAGTCTTCTGTCCGGTCTTGCTTCCGGACTTACGTCTCCTTCCGGACTTAGCCGGCTTCTTCTCTTCGGATTGGTTACTGCTATCCGGCTTGTCTTCTGATGCCGGATCTTTTACTTCAGCTGCCGGCTCCTTTACTTCAGCTGCAGCTTCGACAGTCTCAGGTCTGAATGCCTCAGATGTCTTATCAGGATCCTGAGTGAGAGCAGGTTTTTCAGTTACCGGCGTAGTTACCGGCGTATCTGTTTCTGCCTCTGCTTGTGCATCTGCCTCCTCATCAGAAACAGCTTTCTTCTCACCGGACATCTTGGTTCTGTATCCCAGATAGTCCTCCTTGTTGATTGCAGCTATCATCATGAGATTAGTTCCGATTGGGTTAGTAAGAACTATGACGATGAAAATTAGCAGGATCTTGACCGGAAGCAGACCTCCCCATGCCGCAGCCATCATGCCGGCAAGTATGAGAAAAGCACCGATAGTATCACCGACGCCCTGAGCATGCAGTCTGGTAAAGAAGTCCGGGAGCTTCGCAATGCCTACAAGCGATGCAATCATAAATAATAGCCCGAGCGCTGTAAGAACGGCGCAAACAATCATATTAACTGTCATTTTCTGCGCCCTCCTATGTACTTGGCAAGGATGACAGAAGTCACAAAGCCAAGTATCGAATAACTCAGTGCAATATCAATAAACATATCTTCTCTGCCGCCCGCAAAGCCGACTGACAGAATAAGCAGCACAATGACCGTGTTCATAGCGAACACGTAATTAAGCTTGTCCAGAAGAACCTTCTTGGTGAACATCAGAATCACCATGGCTATCAGTATTATCATCAGTGCAGCTGTCACGCAAAGCCAGAAGTTCGCAGTCATGATTCCTTCCTCCTGACTTTATAATTCTTGCGCACCAGTTCAGGTCTCTTCTTAGGTTCATGAACTTCGACGTCTTTCTCATCGATTGGTGTAAAATCTATTGTTTCACCGTACAGCCATGCCACTTTGGCCTGCATTGATCCGTCAAGGAGTCCCTCGCGCAGTTCCTTAGTAAGTGCATGGACAGAGTAAACTCCGTCTTCACTGATGTCTATTGTTATTGTACCCGGCGTAAGTGTGATAGAGTTCGCAAGCATAGATCTTGCGGCCGGATTGTCATAGGCAGCTTTGAACCATGAAATGGAAGGATCTACTTCAGATCTGTTGAATACGGATATTCTGGCAACATAAATGGCTGACTTGGCAATCTGCACAAGCAGCCACGCAAAATACATAATAAATCTAGGAATGTTAACACCCAGAAGATAGTACTTCCTGTCGGAAACGGTTCCGCTCATAGTAAGCGTACGCAGGCAAAGCGAAGCTATCAGAACGCTCGAAAGTACTCCGAGTATGAGAAACTTGGCCTCTGTCTGTTCGGACATAATAAACCACAGCGCCATCATCAGCACTGAGGTTCCTATCCAATTTAGCACTGGCTTATTATCTCGCACCGCAGCTCCCCTCTGTAAAAATGATATAAACAAGTATACACTACTTTCCAGATAGGTATCTACCATCAGCCTTGTACTTTTTTTCTATATAATAGCAACCCTATCCTGTTTTGATAAATCATAAACTATCAGCGGGAAGTATTTACAAACAATTGTTCGAGTGGTATACTAACTATGATTTAAACTTCTCTAACTGCGGTCTCTTATAAATTGAGTTCTTCGCGGTTAAACAAACACACTATCAGGCGCATCATTGCGCCAATCATTTCGGGAGTTATTGATGAAGAAGGATTTTCCAAAAATTGGTCCTACTGTGACCATGTTTGTTCCATATGACTGCAATAATGCATGTCCGTTTTGTGTAAACAAGAAAGAATACAGAGACACTTCCTCTTTTGATCTGAACAGATGCTTCCAGGCTCTGGATCTTATGGACAGGATCTTTCCGCATAATGATGTAGTTCTTACAGGCGGTGAGCCTCTGGCAGAACTCGGAGCACTTCAGAACATTCTTGACCACATTGCTGAAGGTCATCATATTTACATTAATACTACCATGCCGGTCGGCGAAGGTCAGACAATCCAGGATGTAGCTGATGTCCTCAACAAATATGCTGACAGAATCAGTTGCATCAACGTTTCCAGACATCTCAAGCACTATGTCAAAGAATGTCCTGATGAAATATTTGACTTACTGAACTTCCGCACAAGAATCAACTGCGTAGTTTTCGAAGATGCCAAAGATCCTGAAACACGTGACAAGCTCATCAGATTTCTTGACAGGTTCAAGGGACATGAGATTCAGCTCAGAGCCAACTATTCTTATCTGACACTTGAGAACGTCTTCGACACTGAGAACGATAACCTTTTCAAGCTGATTTCTGAAATATGCGAATACAAGCACCCTCTTGAGAAAGAACGTTTCAGAACAGGCTATGTATTCGAACGTGAAGGCAGCAAGATCACCTATCACAAAACTCTTCCTTTCGCCAAGGTAGATGGTATCGTCGGAGATATAATAATCCGCCAGACCGGACGCATCTATGATGACTGGAATGAATACGGACAGGAACTCAACATCAACGACCTTGTTACACACCAGTACAAATAACTGAACACACTATCATATACAATACACAGCCGGTTTTTCCGGGATGAAACCGGCATATTGCACAGAAAAGAGGAGATTAACAATGAAAAAGAGTGAACAGCGTCAGCAGGACATCCTGGCCTTCATGAAGAAGACTATCGCTGCCAAAGGCTACTCTCCTACTGTCAGGGAAATATGTCAGGCTCTCAACATTAAATCCACGTCTACTGTACACAGTGATATCAAAGCCCTTGAAGACAAAGGCCTTGTCCGTAAAGACCCGTCCAAGCCTCGCACTGTACTGCCCGTAGATATGATGCCGGGAACCAGTACTCAGCAGACAACAGAAGATGATATCAATACCATTACTCTTCCTGTCATCGGTCAGGTTGCTGCCGGCGAGCCTATTCTGGCTGAACAGAATATTGTTGATCAGTTCCCTATGCCTGCAAGATTTGTCGGTCCCGGCAATAATTTCATTCTGACTGTCCATGGTGACAGTATGATCAATGTCGGTATCAACGACGGAGATTACCTGATTGTCCAGGAATCTCACGAAGCAAACAACGGCGAAATAGTTGTCGCCCTGGTCAATGATGGATTTGAGACTGGTGCAACAGTCAAGAGATTTTACAAAGAATCTGATCATATCAGACTTCAGCCTGAAAATGACTTCATGGAGCCAATTATTGCCAGAGATGTTACTGTCGTAGGAAAAGTCAAAGGTGTCTTCAGATACCTAAGCTGAATCAGTCATACCATCGCGTGACCAATTCTTCATGCGGTGTTATATATGCGGGCATTTGCGGGTCCGCTTCGATTCCCTCCTTTCTTTTTACCTTGTTGAATCGAGCACCACGGATCGGCATCAGCCCGCACTTTTTGTGCTTTTTTGTAAAATACTGTCATACGCGGCATTATCTTCCACTTTTTCTATTGACATACTCAATAAAGAAGATAAAATATAACTGAAATTCAGTTTAGACCGCAGTCTAAGCATATTATTATTCAAACTGTTTCAATCTGTTTCAATCTGACACAACAACCCAACGGAGGTATTACAAATGAAAATTGGATTTCTTGGTGCAGGCGCTATGGGAGGCGCTATCCTTTCCGGAGCACTCGAGACCGGTGTAGTTAAAGCCGAAGATGTTTACGTATTTGATCTTTCAGATGCTGTCAAGGATAAATACAGAGCTCTTGGATGCAACATCGTCAGCAATAATGTTGAACTCGGAAACCTTTCAGATATAGTAGTTGTTTCTCTTAAACCACAGTATGCTCAGGGCGGACTCAAGCAGCTTGAGAACACTCTTGACGGCAAGGCTATGATTTCTATCATGGCTGGTGTTACTACTGATACTCTGCGCGAGTGGACCGAAGGGTCATTCAGACTTCTCAGACTTATGCCTAACACCCCTGCTCTCGTAGGTGCAGGCGCATTCGCACTTGATTCCAATACAGATCTTACATCCGAGGAGAAAGAGTTCGCTGAGAAGCTCTTCTCATCAATCGGTATTGTTGAATGGATGCCTGAGCATCTGATCGATACTGCATGCGGTCTTTCCGGTGCAGGCCCTGCTTATATTTACCTCGTCATCGAAGCTCTCGCTGACGGCGGTGTAATGAAGGGACTTCCAAGAGCAACTGCAATGAAGCTTGCTGCACAGACTGTATACGGCGCAGCTAAGATGGTTCTCGAGACCGGCAAGCATCCTGGCGAACTCAAAGACATGGTATGCTCACCTGGCGGCAACACTATCGTCGGCGTAAATACTCTTGAGCAGCATGGTGTTCGCGGAGCATTCATCGACACTGTTGGCAAAGCAACAGAAAGAGCTCAGGAACTGGGCAGAAACAAATAAGAAATAATCAAAAAGCTTTATAACTTCATAACAAATCACCAATAGAAAACCGCCCTGCATATTCATGCAGGGTGGTTTTCTGTATGTGTCGATGTTTTCTGTCAGTGCAACAGAGCTCCGGCGCCGTATGTAAGTGTAGTTACAATGACTCCTGCTACGATTACGCCGACAATGATTGCCGGCATAGCTCTTTTGAGCTGCATATTCATCATAGCCGCTACCAAAGCTCCGGTCCATCCACCCGTTCCCGGAAGTGGAATAGCTACAAGAATCATAAGTCCGAAAAACTGATATTTTAATACGACTTTTTTGTTTTTCTCTGCTTTGTCCTCAAGCTTTCTTACCATTCTGTCAAGCCCGTTGCTTTTGGTCCTGAGCCACTCAAACACCTTCCTTGTAAAAACTACAAGAAAAGGAAGCGGAGCAAGGTTGCCCAATACAGCCAGAATAAAAGCTTCATGTACACTAAGTCCGGAAATGACCCCGTATGGGATCGCTCCTCTCAGTTCAACGACCGGCACCATTGCCATCAGAAATGTAATAAATCTTGCTTTAAGCATTTATTGATATATTTCCTTTGATTTGTTTTAAGCTTCGATCAGGAAAGCTTTGTAACCCTTGTATGCTTCATACAGGTCTGCCTTGCTGATGGTTTCCCATGGAGCGTGCATGGATAAAACAGCAATGCCGCTGTCAATTACCTGCATTCCGTAAAGTGAAAGAATGTAAGCAATGGTTCCGCCGCCGCCTGCATCAACTTTACCAAGCTCAGCAGTCTGGTATGCTACGTTGTGCTTGTCGAGAATGCCTCTGAGAAATCCGATGTACTCAGCATTAGCATCGTTTGATCCGGACTTTCCTCTCGAACCGGTGTATTTGTTGAATACAAGGCCATGTCCGAAATGTGCTGTATTCTTTTTCTCAAATCTGTCAGCATACAGCGGATCAAATGCAGCGCTGACATCAGATGACAGCATTCTGCTGTTCCTAAGGCATCTTGTGAGGTTCAGTTCGCTGTAGATTCCCATTCTGTCAAGTACTTCCCTCATCATGTCTTCGAAGAAGTGAGACTCCATTCCCGTAGCGCCTACACTTCCGATCTCTTCCTTATCTACGAAGAGTCCGCAGGCTGTTGTCTTTACTTCAGGAACATCAAACATGGCTGCAGCAGATGGATAAGCACAGCATCTGTCGTCATGACCATAGGAAATAATCATGCTGCGGTCAAAGCCAGCTTCTCTTGCTTTGCCTGCAGGAACGGCTTCGATTTCAGCAGAAACAAAATCGGCCTCTTCGATTCCGTAGTTATCTTTGAGGATTCTGAGGATTTCAGCTTTGACTGCATCCTTCTCCTCACCTGCAAGAGGCTTGCTTCCTACGACGATATCCAGACTTTCTCCATCGATGGCTTTGGCTGCCACCTTCTGCATCTGATCCTGCGCGAGGTGGATCAGAATATCACTTACGAAAAATACCGGCTCGTCGTCCTTCTCACCTATGCTGATCCTGACAACGGTTCCGTCTGTCTTCACTACTACACCGTGAAGCGCGAGCGGAAGAGTAACATAGTGATATTTCTTAACTCCGCCATAGTAGTGTGTATCAAGGTAAGCCAGCTCATCACTCTCGTACAGAGGATTCTGCTTGAGGTCGAGTCTTGGAGAATCGATATGTGCTCCGAGAATGTTCATTCCATCTCTGATAATATCATCTCCGATATTCAGCATCATTACCGCTTTGCCCATGTTTACAGCGTATACCTTGTCACCCTTGGCAAGCTTCTCGCCTTTTGCAATGACATCCGCAAGATTTCTGTATCCATTTTCTTCAGCCATTGCTGCGAGTAACTCGGCGCACTCACGCTCAGTCTTACCGTTGTTAAGAAAATCCATATAATCAGCACTGAGTTTCTCAAGTTCAGCAATATCTTTGTCGCTGTATGTTGTCCATGTGTTATCGTGAATCATCAGTATCCTCCGACGCATTATTATCTGATATAAAATTCAGGGCAGTCAGCTGTCCCAATTGGACATTATAACATAATAAACAGTGAATTCCAAAGGAACAGTATTAAGGCAAAAAAACAGCCCCGCTTGTAGAAGCGGGGCCTGCTTAGCAGTGTTCAGAAGAACAGATTACTCGTGATCTGCGTTCACCTTTCTTGCTACATAGCTTGTATGCAGTGTGTGGTGTGCCTTCTCGCTGCCATATGAGCCGAAGTACTCATCATAGATCTTCTTGATGCTTGGATTCTCGTGAGATCTTCTCAGAGGTCTTGCATTGTCAAGATCGTAGAGACCTTTAGCTCTTACTTCACGAACATCGATAAAGTTCTTGATCTTGGATGGAACGATTGGCTGTCCACCGCCGTTTACGCAGCCGCCCGGGCAAGCCATGATCTCGATGAATGTGTAATTCTTCTCGCCTGACTTAACCATCTCGAGTACTTTGCGTGCATTTGCAAGTCCGGATGCAACAGCTACGCTGACTTCAAGATCGCCAACCTTGTAGCTTGCTTCCTTAACTCCTTCAACACCACGAACATCCTGGAACTCGAGGAGATCCTTTCCGAATTCCTGACCTGTGATCCATTCAACAGCAGTTCTGAGAGCAGCTTCCATAACTCCGCCTGTAGCGCCGAAGATTACAGCAGCACCTGTGCTCTCGCCCAGAGGATCATCATAAGGTTCATCCGGCAGATTTACGAAGTCGATACCAGCCTCGCTGATCATTCTGCCGAGTTCTCTTGTTGTGAGTGCATAGTCAACATCAGGGATTCCAGGACCGGCTGCAGACTGATCATCTCTGCCAACCTCGAATTTCTTAGCTGTGCAAGGCATGATCGATACGGAAACGATATCCTTAGGATC
>JBGUIG010000041.1:0-14598 GCA_045112795.1 Anaerovoracaceae bacterium
GCAATGAGGGCGGCTCCGTAAGATCTGCGGGGAAGGGTAACGCCTTATGAAGGGATCCGCTAGTCCCTGCCTGATGGTTTCCCGGTGGACTGGGGGCGTCGAGGACAAATACAGGATCGAAACAATGATAAAGAATACGGCGTGTCTGAGGATAATTTTTGCATTCTCCGGCACGCCTTTCTTATATACATACTTTTCGACTTGTAACTCGAAACAGTAACCACCGGGGAACCTGTGTATTCGAGACAGGAAACGGAGGAAAAGAAATGGCAAAACTTATCAGGAACAACTATAAGACCAATCCGTATGTATACGGCATGGTCAATGTACTTGCAAGCTTCTGCAGAGACTACAACGAGGCAAACAAGGCTCTGGAGAAAATGCCCAATGATGCGAGATGCATGATGGTCAGATCCTATTGCTTCGACTTTGCGAACTGGCTGAACGAAACGACCGGACTTGATTACGGCTCGGTAGGTCAGCTGATCGTCAGGATGATGGAGGCCAGCGATGATGAGGAATAACTATAGAGATGACGGCTGCGTCTGGTTCGATGATCAGATATGCGAGCTGGCGGATCTCCTGCTTGGAACTGAAGGAATAAAGTTCATCTATCTAAGGAGACACGACAGGACCTGGATCAGAAGGATCGGGGATGATGACATGAAATACGCTGTCATGAGCATGACAGAGATCCAGATCAGGATCATTGAGATGCTGGTCTTCGAAGACAGAACCATCACGGATGTCCGCAGGATACTGGATATCACTCTGACGGAATTCAGGATGGAGATCAGAAAAATGAGAAAGGCACTGCTTGCAGCAATGTAATGGTAATAAATATGAGAAGAATATATTTCGAAAATAAATACGGTTATGAATCTCTGGCACAAAGCATAGTGCTTCAGGCTGTCAAGGACTATATTCGATCCTATAGGGCAGTGCTTAAGAATCCAAGGAATGATGAAGCCGCTGCGATGATGAAGGAGTGCGAAAACTTCATAGAGTCAAGATGGTTCAGAATGCTATGTGATCTTGATCCGGAGGAACTCCTTTACAGACTCGACAGGGAGATTGAAGCACCCTACTACAGGAGGACGTAATGGATGAAGTAGTTAATAAGTGGGAGAAACCCTTCCACATTGAGCGGGGAGATGTGTACATGGCTGATCTGGGCCCGGAGTACGCAGCAGATAAAGGAATACAGGCCGGTTACAGACCTTTGGTCGTAACGCAAAGCGACTGGCAGAATAAGAAATCAACATCTGTAATTGTAGCCCCTGGAACATCGGAGATGAAAAAGACTGAGATGCGCACGCATGTCATCTTACCGATGATCAAGGGGCTTCCTAAGCAGACGATGATTCTCGGGGAGCAGCGTTTCACGATCTCTTCTGACGATCTGGACAGATATTGCTGCACTCTGCCACCTGACATCATGAAAAAGATCACCAGGGCCATCCGTTTCGCTGAAAGAGGAAACAAAATCAAATGCAGAAAAACAAAAAAATAGCAAGACTATTTGGCAAATGCTGCATACACGGTACAGAGACTTGAAACAGGGATAGGATATGGCCATCCCGGGAAGATAAGGTAACGAAATGGAAGCAAACGTGATGGCAGAAGAACAGCGTTTTGTCCCATGCGAGATCAGATTCTACACAGTGGATGATCTCATGCAGATGCTTGGATGGAGCAAGACAACAGTGCTGAAGCTGTTCAACGATCCCAAGTTTCCATCAACCGATTTCGGAAGGAACAAGGTTGTAGAAGCACATGCACTTATCGATTATTTTTCGGTAAGGCATGAGAAAGCAAGGGATCGTCACTGGAGATGAAAAGGAGACATGATATGTCAGGACGCAAAGCAAATATAAAGGCAGAAAACGGAGAAGGCTCTTTCCGCTACAATTCTGCAGGCAATCTTGAGTACAGATTTTCATATAAGAATGAGGAAGGACAGTCAAAGAGAAAGTCTGTTACCGGAAAAGATATGAATGAATGCTACAAAAAAGCAGAAGCTTTCCAGAACAGAATGGTTCTGAAGGCTAACAAGATCAATCCGGACATGACGATCATAACTGTTCTTGAGAACAGGTATAAGAAGGATCTGACCATGGGATATGTTGGAGAGCAGGGCTACTGCCGGAATCTCAGCAACCTTAACATCCTTAAAGAGGCTGACCTTGCAAAGAAGCCGATCAGGGATGTTACGGAGGATGATGTCTTAGCGTATGTTAAATCTCTCAGCAAGTATTCCAACAGTATGGTGAAGCAGCTGTTCAGACAGGTGAAAAGAGGTTTTACTATCGCGAAGGAAATGAATCTCATACAGGATAATATTATGGAATCACCGGATATGAAGACCCCGAAAATCGGGAAGCCGGTCAAGAAGATCAGTGCTCTGACCAGAGAGGAACAGAAGAAACTGGTTGACGGGATGAGCAGTAAGACACCGCCCGAAGGAAGAAATGATTATCGGCTGCAACTTTTCATAGAGCTTTACAGCGGCATGAGAATGGGAGAGGTCAATGCGTTAAGGGCGGAGGATATCGATCTCGATAATAACGTGATACATGTGAGATCGACCATCTCAAGAGGCCTCAACTACAGGGAATTCGTAAAAGACGGAACAAAGACGGATACCGGAAAGAGAGATATTCCTATAAGCAAGACTCTCAGGCCTTATGTTGAGGAGGCTCTCAGAAAGCAGCAACCCAACAGGGAAAACCTCATATTCTTTGATTACAATAAGGACGATGTAATAAGCACAACTCAGGTGAACTGCTACTTTCAGAGACTTTGCAGGGATATAGGAATTCCTGCATTAGGTCAACACTCACTCCGTCATACCTTCGCAACAAGGTGTATTGAGTCCGGTGTACCTGCCGTAGTACTCAAAACATGGCTGGGACATACGGACATTCATATCACACTAGATACTTATACCGATGTATTTGAGCAACTCGATCAGAGCGCAGTAAATACACTGGATGATTACCTAGAAGCAATATGATTCATAACCTCCATATATAATAAGTAGAGAACTGGAGACCTTCGGATATGAATCCGGAGGTCTCTTGCTCTGCAGAGTACATTTCTTAGGCATGGAGGAATGATATCCTCCTCTGCTATCGTGTTATAATTAATGACGTGAAAAATACTGAGTTTTATATATTGAAGACAGTCAGATTGAAAAAATTTTTGAAAACCTCTTGACCTTCCCCTTTGTGGAAGGACTATTTTCAGGGCAGAGATACGGAAGACCGGAGGCGAGCGATGAAGATCAATCAGGCTGCCGAGCTGGCAGGCATCACAAGCAAGAATATTAGGTTCTATGAAGACCAGGGTCTTATTACTCCCGTACGTGATTCCGGCAACGGATACAGAGACTATTCGATGGAGGACGTCGAGCAGCTCTATAGGATCAAGCTGTTGCGCATGTTGGGTATATCCTGCGAGAACATCCGCAGGCTCCAGTCATGCGAACTTGATTTTGACAAGTGCATGGATGACCGTGTTGCCGAACTTGAGAAGACCAGCAGCAATATCGAACACATGAAGACCATGTGCATAGTGCTGAGAGACGAGGTCGACAGCTTGTCTGAAGTCAAAGCTTCCGTGTATCTCGAGAGAATGGCCGAACTTGAGAAGGGAGGTGCAAAATTCGTGAATGCGCGAATGACAGATATGAGGAAAAGAAAGACAGGCGCAATAATATCGGCAATAGTCATGATAGCATTCGTGGTACTGGTCCTGGGAGCGATGCTTTATTTTAACAAGACCGACCCTGCACCGAAGGGAGTGATAGCATTTTTTATCATTATGGCTGCAGTAATAGCCGTATCAATAGGGTACGTGCTGAAGCAAAGGATCGATGAGGTCAAGAAAGGAGAGATCGATGAAGCTTCTAAGTATTGATTACATACCGGGTGCTGAAATAGAGGTGCTTGGAGTAGTGAAGGGAACGATAGTTCAGAGCAAGAACATCGGGCGTGACTTCATGGCCGGAATGAAGACTCTTGTAGGAGGAGAGATCAAAGGCTACACAGAGATGCTGGTCGAAGCAAGACAGCTCGCGACCAAGCGTATGGTGGATGAAGCCGAAGAACTTGGAGCAGACGCTATAGTCGGTCTGAGATATGGATCATCGCAGGTCATGGACGGAGCAGCTGAGGTGCTGGCATATGGAACAGCAGTAAAAATCGTCGGAAAGAAATAAAAAGGGTTTGATTAACTGTGCCATAGCATGGGCTTTCGGAAAGACTTTCGGGAGCTCATTTCTTTTTTCTCCAACAGACCGAAAGGATACATCCCAGATCAAGAATCAGTTGGAGGAGATCGAGTAAAGATTGGAGGAATTTCGAACAGAGGCTCTGAGACTATTGAAAACAGTGGTGTTAACAAAAGCGATTCCCTTCACCTGCTCCATAATATGGGCTTTCGGAAAGAATTCCGGGAGCTCTTTTCTTTTTTCTCCAACAGACCGAAAAGATACATCTCCGGTTAGGAATCAGTTGGAGGAATTAGAGCAAAAAATGGAGGAAATCTGAACAGAGGCTCTGGAACCGTTGAAATTACTGGAGTCTACAAAAGCGATTCTGTTCACCCGCTCCAATGAAAAGCCTCCGCAAGGAGGCTTTTTCATTGGAGCGATATGATTCGGGAATCGAACACGAGACGTAAGCGGCTACAATCAGAAGAGGGTTCGAATCAGCCACAAGGAGGGGCCCAACTGTACGAAGTACTGTTGGGAAGAACCCTTATGGCATTCCCTTCACCCGCTCCATTACATGGGCTTCGGAGACATCTCCTGAAGCCCTTTAAAATGCAGTATTTGCCCTAAAAATCAATATTTCATGCATATTAGATAAGTTCAGTGCAGTTTGCAATAGTCCGGTGCGGTAAGGGGCTGCAGGGGTTTTTCTGTGGGATGTCCCTAGCAGGTGCTACAAAACCGTCCTTTTATCTACAGCTATATGCAGATGCTGAAAAATCAGCATCTTTGGACTTACTTCGATTCCCTAGTTGTCAGCAGGGACTCAAACCCACAAAGAATAATTCATAATGATTGCTTGGACGCAATTCAAAATTGAACTGCGTCGTTTTTATTGTCCAAATTTGCATGTTTTATGAGAAGAGTTGCATGATTGAGAGAATCCATTACTCAGAATAGACTTGGGTCATTGAGTCTGCGCTCAAAGGATACCTGGAAGAGCATCAGGATGAGTTCGACGCAGTAAGTACAGATAACGGTAAAACTAAATAAACATGACCGAAAAGCAACAAAAAAAACATCCCCCTGCTCTTTTGAGCAAAGAGGGGTGTTCTTAGTTTTTGCTTCTTAATGCCTTAACTTAATGGCATTGCCTTCTGTATCAAGATATGCCGGAAGCCATGGCTGCGTTAACATGCCGCACAAATATGCAAAGAAGCTGTACGATATAGTTGAGCCGGGATTTCCAGTAGTAGTATATTGACATATTTTTCCAATTTTAAGTAAAATATAACGATAAAAAGTTAATAAAAAACGACACTCCTATGTTGATAAACGATAAATTTTGTGGTGTTGTTATTGTGTAAGTTGAAGATGGTTCATTTGAAGGAGGAAAGAATAAATGAACAAAGCAGTAATAATTATCTCAAAAATATTAGAAGTGGTCCATTGGGTCGGATGCGGATTCATGGTCGCACTCACAATCGTTTTCGCATCAGGACATATAGATCTTGCAAAATATCTAACAGACGCAGGAGCATCAACAGACGACATCGAAATGTACGGACTCGCACTTTCAACAGAATCTGGAGGGGCGCTTTCAAACGGGTCCCTGGCCATTTTCTTCGGCTCAGGCATCCTGACCATGGCTATCCTGGCGCTGATATTCAGATATGTATACCTGATCTTCAAGACGGCAGAAGGCAAGACAAAGTTCGCAGAAGGCGCAACGCCTTTCCAGCAGCCGATCATTGACATGACGCGCAGAATCGGGTTCCTGTGCATTGCCCTGCCGGCCGTGCAGCTTGTGACAAGCATAATAGAAGGCGTAGCGTTCGGGGGCAATGAAACAAGCGTGGAATTCACTACGGTACTGTTTGGGCTGATAGTTCTCTGCCTTTCGAGATTCTTCTCATATGGCATTGAGCTTCAGAAAGATACAGAAGGGCTGGTGTAAATCATGGGAAAGATCAATCTGGAACTTGACGTCATGATGGCGCGCCGCCATATGTCACTGAACGATCTGGCCGAAAGCGTCGGCATCACAAGCGCAAACCTTTCAAGGATAAAGAACAACAAGGTCAACGCAATCCGTTTCTCCACTCTTTCCGGAATCTGCAAAGCTCTGGAATGTGAACCTGGAGATATACTCAAATACGATCCGGAAGACGGACAGGAGGAGAAGTAAATGAGAATAGTGAATAAGGTAACGTCAATCATAATCGCAGTTATGTTCATAGCAGTACTGGCTTTTGCTCCGGCAAAGGTCAGCGCTGCAGAGCAGACAACGCCGTCAGGCATCGCCTACGGCGATATAAGTAAGAGCATAGCTGCTTACGCAAAAGAACATAAAAACGACATGGCATCCTTCTCGACTGCAACCTTCGACAGGAGCGGTATCTTAACAGTAGATAGATACGGATACACGGACATCGAAAATGGCGTGAAGGCGGATGAGAACACCGTGTACGAATGGGGAAGCACCTCCAAAACACTCATATGGGTCTCAGTCATGCAGCTGTATGAGAAGGGTCTGGTGGATTTCGATACTGACATCCGCGAGTACCTTCCTGAAGGTTTTCTGACAAAGCTTCAATATCCGGAAGAGAAAATCACCCTTGTGAATCTGATGAACCACAACGCCGGATTCCAGGAGAGCATTTACGAAAAACAGGAAACAGACGAAAACGGGCTTTACAGCAGCCTCGAGGAGGCGGTTATTAAGTGCCAGTGCTACCAGGCATTTCATGTAGGTGAAAACACTGCGTATACCAACTGGGGCGCCGCTCTGGCGGCGTACATCGTCGAGCGCGTGAGCGGTCAGGACTATGTGACATATGTAAACGAGAACATCTTCGAGCCTGTCGGCATGAAACACACCTCAGTAGACATGCATATGTCCGATAACGAATGGGTAAGAGAGCAGAGAGAAAAAATACACTGCTACGAAAGTATTTCCGATTCTGAACCAATGACGGACCTCGGGGTGTATCATTCCTGGGTACAGCTCTACCCTGCAGGATGCGTGACTGGAACGATTGATGACATCGCCGCTTTTGCTCAGGGTTTTGTCTCACCTGACTGCCCGTTCTTCGAGGATAACGCAACCAGAGATCTTATGCTCTCACCGACCTCATATTTCGGAAAATCTGACATCGCTAAAGTATGCCATGGCCTTTGGAGCGAACAGTTCAAGATTTCTACCATCGGACACGGCGGCAATACCATGGGAATGACCGCGAACATACAGTTCGATCCTGAAAGCGGCTTTGGCGTCGTCGTTCTTGCCAATAAGGAGGGAGAGAAGACTTTCTGTACGGGACTCTGCAAGCTGATGTTCGGAGATTTCACTGACGGCGCTCTCGTCGCCTCGAATCCTGTAAAGGACCATACGGACATAAGCGGTGAATACACCATGGCCAGAGGCTTTTTCAGAGGCTTTGGAAGTGCGATCCGCTATGCGTCCGGATACACAATGAAAGCCACCGATGATCCTGATGTCTTCAACATGCCTCTGACGGGAGGAGCTCAGATGGTGCACATCGGCGACAAAATGTGGCAGCTCAAGTCCAGCGACGGAAACAGCGTATTCTGCTATGAGTCCGTAGATGCTGCCGGCAATCCGAAACTTGAAATAATGTCGACCGATCTGGTAAAGGCAAATCCTCTCGGCACAATCTCATTCTACGCATTCCTTCTCCTGACTCTCGGGTGCATCCTGACCCTTTTCATCAAGCTGGTGGTCATGGTTATCAGGAAAATCAGAGGCAAAGAAAGGGTCGTAACCTTAGCTGACCGTCAGATTACTGTCCAGCAGATCATACATGGCGTTTCAGGAATCATCCTGTTCCTCATGTGCAATAACGGAGTTCACGGACATGGGTTCGCAGTATTTTCCTGCATCATGGCTTCCCTCCTCGGGCTGGTCAGCCTGGCAAACGGCGGAATGCTTGTAAAGAATACTGTCGGCAACAGCGAGATCCTTAAGAGGACCGCAGTCAAGCGTTACATCTGGGCAGTCCTCGCAGTACTGTATTTAGTATTCATCGTAGGATTCCAGCTGTACGATTTCATACATATATAGAGGTTGACACTCCCCATGGCTAAAGCCAGGGGTCTTACGGCGCAGATGATAACCTGGCATATAACCGCTCACAAGATGGCAATGTCATTAAGCGTTTAACTTAATGACATTGCCTAGCAAGGGGCGTTTTTGTGTGAAGATTTCACTTGTACTGTATGATATATTAATGTTAACACAAATCAGGCTTTGCGAATCTGCAAAGAGACAGGGAATCCGAATAGCTGAATACAGCAAAAATAAGCAGAAAAGAAAGGAGCCCTGTTAACAATGATTCAACTGCATATAGAAAATGAATCGGATCTCTATAATCCCTATGATCCTTCACGGATGAGAATCAATGAAGGGGCTTATCACTATCTGAAATCGTATTGTTCCGAGCTTGAGGCTTCGAAACATGAACATGATACGCTTCAGATCATTACTGACAGTCCGATAGATGCGGATCGATTTAAAAGAGTTCTTCATGATGCTGTTCGCAGAGATATTGCAGAGTTTGACAGGCAGATAGCCATAACATACTATGAAACTATTTCTTACAAGCAGTCCGATAGGAATATACAGAAGCGAAGAGCCGCTGAATTATTGCGGCTTTAATCCTGCCAATGGCATGGTGGATGCTCTGAAACAGTACTGGAAGGATGACTCGAGATGCCTGCTGATTTCAGCTTTTCCGGAAGAATATGAAGTAAATGACAGAATGAGAGCAGATTATGAACGTATCGTCAGGGACACGGGATTATCAATTTCATGTATGGACATTTGTGATATGCGCAATGGGAAAGAGAAGGCCGGGGATATCCGGCACTATGACTTTGTCATACTCGGAGGGGGACACGTTCCAACCGAAAATGCTTTTTTCAGTAGCATAGGTCTTGCTGAGAAGTTCACCGGCTTCGATGGCATAGTGATGGGTATTAGTGCCGGAACTATGAACTGTGCCCGCATTGTCTATGCGCAGCCCGAAATGCCAGGCGAGGCAGCTGATCCGGATTATAAACGTTATATTCCGGGCCTGGGACTGACAGAGTACAACATTCTTCCTCATTACAATGCAGTGAAAAATGACATTATAGATGGTATGCGCCTGATAGAAGATATCGCATTCGGAGACAGCTTCGGGCACACATTCTACGCGGTTACAGATGGAAGCTATCTGCTTCAGACTGATGAGTGGACTGAAATCCGCGGTGAAATATACAGAATCCGTGACGGCAGGATTGAACAGATATGTACTGACGGAGATGTACTCAGAATATAGGGACGAAGAGATGGAACTGTTTGATGTAGTTGATGAAAAAGGAATACCTACCGGTGAGATCATAGAAAGGAATAAAGCCCATGAAAATGATATCCCTCACAGGACTGCTCATGTGTGGGTTGTCAGAATGAAAGATGACAAGCCGCAGGTGCTTTTGCAGAAGAGGGCAGCCGGCAAAGAAAGCTTTCCTGGCTGCTATGATACGTCCTCAGCAGGACACATACATGCCGGAGACGAGCCGCTGGAATCTGCACTTCGTGAGCTCGAAGAAGAACTCGGAATAAAAGCGGATGAATCTGATCTGTCTTACGCAGGTATATTCCATTCTCATTATGAGAAAATATTCTATGCAAAGCCTTTCAGAGATAACGAAATAACATTCGTCTATGTATATGATAAACCTGTAGAAATTGATAATCTGACACTGCAGAAGGATGAGGTGGAATCAGTAAAGTGGTTCGATGCGGATTATGTTCAGGAAAAAATCAATCCCCCAAGAGATGAATTATTCTGTGTCCCGAGAGAGGGGTTTGGTTTAGTGATTGAATGGATGATGAATAATAAGAAAATCTGAGACGGAGGCGGTCATAGATATTTTCATTAAGCTGATTGTGATGATGGATTTTAAAGACAGTAAATGATAATATTAGGAAAGATATCATATGTTTTCTTAAGATCTGCGAAAACTGAAACTCCGTACAGCAATATATAAGGAGGTACCTATGATCTACACCGTTACATTCAATCCCGCAATTGACTATATTGTCAGGATGGATAAGCCGCTTGAACCGGGAATGACAAACAGATCCGCATCTGAAGACTGCTTCTTCGGAGGAAAAGGCATCAACGTCTCCACAGTTCTCAAGAATCTCGGGATTGAGAACACAGCTCTCGGATTTGCTGCCGGATTTACGGGAGAAGCAATCGTTGACAGCGTGAACAGCAAGGGCATTATTGCAGACTTTATCATGCTCAAGGAAGGCATCTCCAGAATCAACGTCAAGCTCAAAGGCGAAGAGGAGACAGAAATCAATGCCCAGGGGCCTGAGATCAGCAAGGAAGCTTTCGATGAACTTCTGTGCAAACTTGACAAACTACAGGAAGGCGATGTCCTTATACTTGCCGGAAGCATCCCGAACTCGCTGCCTAGCGACGTTTACGAGATCATCCTCGAAAGACTCTACGGCAAAGGCGTTATGTTTGTGGTTGACGCCACAAAGGATCTGCTCCTCAAAGTTCTCAGATTCAATCCATTCCTGATCAAGCCAAACAATCACGAGCTTGGTGAAATGTTCGGAATAGTGCTCAAAACAGACCAGGAGATAGAGGAACACGCCAGAAAACTTCAGGATATGGGAGCGAGGAATGTTCTTATTTCAATGGCCGGTGATGGTGCTATGCTCATAACCGAGGACGGACAGAAATTCCGTGTAGGCGTGCCTAAGGGAAAAGTCAAGAATTCTGTTGGAGCCGGAGACTCGATGGTAGCGGGCTTCGTCGCAGGATATATGAAGACTCAGGATTACCGTGTGGCTCTTAACATGGGAACCGCAGCAGGTAGTGCAACTGCATTCTCCGATGATCTGGCAACAGGAGATCTTATTCTCAGTATTTACGAAACGCTGTGAATATGGGCATAGCTGTTTCGTTACAATATACAATTATTTTATAGGAGAGGTCAGAGGAAAAAATGCGCTAAGCGCGGAAAGGGTAAAAATGAAAATAACTGATTTACTCAAAAAAGAAGGAGTTAGCCTGAATCAGAAAGCTGCTGATCAGAACGCAGCAATCGATATCATGGTCGATCTTCATGATAAGGTTGGAAACCTTAACGACAAGGCAGCATTCAAAGCTGCTATCGAAGCCAGAGAAGCAAAAGGCTCTACAGCTGTTGGCATGGGAATTGCTGTTCCTCACGCAAAATCTGCATCAGTCAAGCAGCCTGGTCTTGTTGCTATCACAGTGCCTGAAGGAGTAGATTACAAGGCTCCGGACGGACCAAGCAACCTTCTCTTCATGATTGCAGCACCGGATGGAGCTGCTGACACACATCTCGAAGTGCTTTCCAAACTCATGACTATGCTCATGCACCCGGAATTCACAAAGTCACTCGTAGAGGCTAAGACTCCTGAAGAGTTCCTGAGCCTCATAGACGCACAGGAAGCTGAGCGTGATAAGAAGGAAGAGGAAAAGGCAGAGGCGGCTGCTCCTGCTGCAGCTGCAGCAGCAGAGCCTGCAAAGGCAGCTAAACTCCTCGCTGTTACAGCATGCCCGACTGGTATTGCACATACCTACATGGCAGCTGAAGCACTTGAACAGTGCGCAGCAAAGAATGGTCTCTCCATCAAAGTAGAGACAGACGGATCCGGCGGAGCCAAGAACAAACTCACTGCTGCTGAGATCAAAGACGCTGACGTTATCATTGTTGCTGCAGACAAAAACGTTGAGATGGCACGTTTCAACGGCAAGAAGGTAATCAAGGCTTCAACAGCTGACGCTATTCATCGTTCGGATGATCTCATTGCCCGCGCAGTATCAGGAGATGTTGGAGTATATCAGCACTCAGGCGCAGTTGCTGAGGCAGAAGAATCCGCAGAAAAGGAAAGCATCGGAAGATTCTTCTATAAGAACCTCATGGACGGTGTTTCACACATGCTTCCGTTCGTTATTGGCGGTGGTATTCTTATCGCAATAGCATTCCTGCTCGATGATTACTCAATAGATCCAAGCAACTTCGGTTCAAACACACCTGTTGCTGCATGGTTCAAGGCAATCGGCGGAACAGCATTCAACTTCATGCTGCCTATCCTCGCAGGATTTATCGCACGCAGTATTGCTGACCGTCCGGGACTTGCAGTCGGCTTCGTAGGCGGTGCTCTTGCTGCTTCCGGCGCTACATTCGCTTCACCTGGCGGCGGAATTCCATCTGCATTCCTTGGAGCACTCCTCGCAGGTTTTGCTGCAGGCTTCATTGTCAAGGGACTCCAGAAAATCTGCGAAAAACTTCCTCCTGCACTGGAAGGAATCAAACCTGTACTCATCTATCCTCTTGGAGGAATACTGATCATAGGATTGGTAATGTGCGCTGTTAACCCTATTGTAGGCGCACTCAATGCATGGATCTCCAACGTCCTCATGGGCATGAGCTCAGGATCTTCCGTAGTTCTCGGACTGCTTCTCGGTGCTATGATGGCGACAGATATGGGTGGTCCGCTCAACAAGGCTGCATATGTATTCGGTACAGCTGCACTTGCAGCTCAGAACGATATCGGATTCATGATCATGGCTGCAGTAATGGTTGGCGGAATGGTTCCTCCTATCGCTATCGCTCTTTCAACAATTATTCATAAGAATAAATACACAGAGGCAGAAAGAAAGTCAGGTCCTGTCAACTTTATCATGGGACTCTGCTTCATCACAGAGGGTGCTATCCCATATGCTGCTGCAGACCCACTGCATGTAATTCCGGCTCTGATGGTTGGTTCCGGAGTAGCAGGAGCTCTCTCAATGGCATTCAAGTGCACACTCATGGCACCTCACGGTGGAATCTTCGTATTCCCGGTTGTCGGAAATGTATTGATGTATCTGGTAGCACTTCTTGTCGGCTCTGTCGTCGGATGTCTGCTTCTGGGTCTTCTCAAGAAAAACGTCACAAAGTAGTATACGGAAGCAATTAATAATAGAAGGGAGTTAAATATGGTATCAAAAAATCTCACAATCAAGAATGAACAGGGTATGCACATGCGTCCGGCAAGCCTGCTTGCTCAGATGGCGGCTTCATTTGAAAGCAGTGTTAAAATCATGTTCAACGGAAAGGCATTCGACTGCAAGAGCGTTATGTTCCTGATGACCGCATGCATTAAGTGCGGATCAGAAATCGAGCTTGTATGTGACGGTCCGGATGAAGAGAAAGCTCTCGCTGAGATCTCAGCATTCATCGAATCCGGTATGGGTGACTGATCTGTATTTGCAATTGTCTGCTCCTCTGCGTTTTTGCAGGGGAGCATTTAATAATGGAGGCACAAATATGTATAAAGGAATTGCTGCATCGCGGGGAATCGGTATAGGCAGTATTTGCCGCTTAGTTGAGCATGATCTTTCATTCGAAGCAAAAATGGTCTCAGATACAGCTGCAGAGAAAGACCGTTTCCGCAAGGCCATAGACAGTTTTGTAGAAGAAACTAACGCAATGGCTGATGAAATACGTAAGAACATAGGACCAAAGGAAGCAGAGATACTCCTTGGTCATGCCGTTATGATATCTGATCCTGCAATGTCAGGTGAGATGTACAAGATGATAGAAGCCGGACAGTGCGCAGAGACAGCACTTACAGCTGTGTGCGATATGTTCATAGGTATGTTTTCACAGATGGAAGACGAGATGATGCGCCAGAGAGCTTCCGATATTTCTGATGTCAAGGTCAGCGTACTTAAGAAACTGCTTGGCGTAGAGGATATCGATATCAGCAAGGTCGCTCCGGGAACTGTGCTTGTCTGCAAGGATCTGACTCCATCAATGACATCACAGATCGTTAAGGAGAACGTTGTCGGAATTATCACAGAGGTCGGAGGAAAGACATCCCACTCCGCCATTCTCGCAAGAGCTCTCGAAATCCCTGCTGTCCTTTCCGTACCTGGTATCGTAGACGCAGTCACAGATAAGGATACAGCCATCATAGACGGAACCGAGGGCGATGTTTACATCAATCCGGATGGCGACATTCTTTCCAAATATATCATCAAACGCGAGGAGTTTATCAAGAAGCAGGCTGAACTCAAGAACTTCTTCGGCAAGGAAACTCTGACAGCGGATGGAGATAAACTCGAGATATACTGCAATATCGGAACCCCTAAAGACGCGAAGAAAGCCATGGAGTGCGATGGTGAGGGCGTAGGTCTTTTCCGCTCGGAGTTCCTGTTCATGGACAATACACATCTCCCGACCGAGGATGAACAGTTCGAGGCTTATAAGGAAGCTGTCGAAACCATGCAGGGTAAGACTGTCATTATCCGTACGCTTGATATCGGCGGAGACAAGGA
>JBGUIG010000042.1:0-2510 GCA_045112795.1 Anaerovoracaceae bacterium
CTCCAATACTCAACCGACTGCATAGTAGAGCTGTGCAGAGATCTGAACAAAAGGCTTGGAATCAAGTTCATGCTGTCAGAGCCTATGGGAGCTAAGAATCTTATAAGCAAAAGACAGTTTGATGAATTTTTCATGCCTTACCTCAGACAGGCTGTTGAAAGAATGAATGAATATCAGGGAGCCACATCGATACATATGTGCGGCAGCACACGTGACAGATGGCAGGACATAATAGACGCAGGAGTATCCAACTTCTGGGTTGATAACTGTGAAAGTCTGAGAGAACTCAAGGATAATTACGGAGACCGTATAGGAATCACCGGAAATGTACCACCGGTAGACATACTGAGGAATGGTACAAAAGAACAAATATATGAATGCATCGGCAAATGCATAAAGGATGCCGGTGACAATCCCGGTGGATATACGATATGCCCGGGATGCACTACGCCGGTAGGCACAAGCAAAGAACAAATGATAATGTTCATGAATGCTGCAACTACTCTCAGCAGAGGCGCACGCAAAGGGCATCTGCCTGAGGGAATTAAGTAATACAGACAGGGGAGTGAAATATGAGTAAAACAATCGATGAATTGCTGGATATAGCGTACAATGTCCGCAAAAATGTACTCCGCATGGGATATGTTGACCGCAGAGGCTTCATAGCACAGGGAATCGGTGCATCAGATTTTCTGACAGGTCTGTTCTTCCATGCGATGCGCTATCATGCGGATGATCCTGAATGGGAAGAAAGAGACCGCTTTCTGCTTTCGGCAGGTCACAACGCAATAGCTGTATATGCAGCAATGGCAGAAGCGGGAATGATTCCGAAAGAGTGGCTTGATACATACGGCCTTGACGGAAGCCACCTTCCAATGGCAAGCATGCCGAGATACACTCCGGGAATTGAGATTTCCGGCGGATCCATTGGCCTTGGCCTGCCTATAGGTGTAGGCGTAGCCATGGGACTTAAGAGAAAGAATTCCGACTCTAAGGTATACATCATGATGGGCGACGGAGAGATGGCAGAAGGCCCGACATGGGAAGCTGCGATTTCCGCAGGTGCTTATCATCTTGACAACATCATCGGACTCGTTGATTCCAACGGAATTCAGGCTGATGGTCTGACAAAAAGTGTAGTAGACACTGAACCGCTGGATGAAAAATTCAGAGCTTTCGGCTTTGATGTACAGAGAATCAATGGCAACAGCATGACTGAAGTAGTCGCAGCTCTGGACAATGCGAGATTTTCTGAAGAAAAGAAACCGCATATGATCATCTGCAATACTGTACCGGGAACCGGTCTGAGTTTTCTTATAGGCAATCCTAAAAGCCATTTCATCAGCCTTGATGACGAAGGCTGGGAAAGAGCATTCAATGAACTGGAAAGGGGCAGAGAATAATGAGTAAAGGCGTACAGAGTGTAATCAGCGATTCCAATGTCATTACTGCCCATCCTGCAATGGCAGAACCATTCGGAAATGCTTTAATCGAACTTGCGAAGAAAGATGAGCGCATTGTCGGACTCAGTGCGGATCTTGCAAAATATACAGACATCCACATCTTCAGAGACGCTTTTCCCGACAGATTCTACAATGTCGGAATGTCAGAGCAGCTCATGATGTGCGCAGCGGCAGGACTTGCGAAAGAAGGTTTTATTCCTTACGCAACTACATATGCGACATTCGTAGCACGCAGATGCTATGACTTTATTTCACAGGCAATCTGTGAGCATCAGCTGAATGTCAAGATTATAGGAGGTCTTCCGGGGCTGCAGTCAGGTTACGGACCAAGCCACCAGGCTACTGATGACCTGGCAATTCTCGGAGCAATGCCTGATCTTACAATAATCGACCCGTGTGACGCAGTTGATCTGATGCAGGCAACCAAGGCAATAGCTGAGTACGAGAGACCTGTCTACATGAGACTTCTCAGAGGAAACAGAGTTCCTGTTGTGCTGGATAAGTATGATTACAAATTTGAAATAGGCAAAGCAAAGCTTCTGAAAGACGGCAAAGACGCACTCGTTATCTCATGCGGTGAGATGACGATGAGATGCCTCGATGCTGCTGAGGCTTTTGAGAAAGAAGGAATACACATTGCGGTACTGCATGTCCCGACAATCAAGCCATTTGACAGGGAGACTGTTTTAAGTGAGATTGCATCAAGGAAATGTCCGGTCTTTACAGCAGAGAATCATACACAGTATGGCGGACTCGGTGCTATTGTCGCAAATGCTGTCGCAGAAGAAAAGATGATTGCTGATATTATCAAGATAGCACTTCCTGATCAGTATCTGGAGGCAGGAACACTCGGAACACTTCAGGATATGTACGGAGTATCACAGGATGCAGTATCAGAGAAACTGCGCACAGTGCTTCGCTAGGAGGAATTCTGTGAAAACGACGATGATTGGACTCATCAAGGAAAGACCCGAACCCGGAGATTTTGTGCTGCGGAATGATCTTCCGGTGCCTGAAATCGGTGACGATGAAGTGCTCATCAAAGTA
>JBGUIG010000043.1:0-3297 GCA_045112795.1 Anaerovoracaceae bacterium
CTTGTCAGCATCCGTGATATATGACATTACCTGCTGCATATCTCTCGGGGTTGTCTTCTCCGGGTTCTCGATATACTTAACGACTGAGGATACACTGCCTTTTACTGCCCACATATTCGTTACTGCCATATCACTTCACCACCTTCCTGAAGGTATCGCACAACATGTCACATACCTCATGGATCTCGTTCTGGTTTCTTTCCAGCTCAAGTCCGTGTACTATTCCCAAAACATTCAGCTTGCGGACAAGCTGGTTGAGATTACTGCCGATACGTCTGACCTCAAGAATCAATGACACATAATCCGCATCCGGTGGAGCATTGATCTTGGCACCAAGAAGAACCACCCTGCAGAACTTCTCTCTTGGCATTTTTGCCTTCTTCACCTTGTCATTTAGTGACCGCCATTCATCTTCGGTGAAGCGGATGACGACGGCTTTGTTTCTTCTGCTCATAGATTTATATACCTCGTGTTTTCATAAAAATAGCGCCCGGCCAGGGCGCATTAGGGGTCTCAGGGTTCTCCCTGAAATGTGCTTTTTGATATCAAAAAGCGTAGCCTGCTACAAATTAGGACAATTGTATGAGAACGTTGTCAGGAGATAGTCGGGAACCCGGGAGATGCGTAAGATCTCCAATATTCTCATTAGTTAGAAGCTGCCTAAAAAGAGAAAACAAACACCAGACGTTTCTAATACTGGTGCCGTTATCCTTCAGGCACGAATCTTCAATCTTCTTCCTGACTTGAAACAACTTCGAACTTTGATAAAAAAACATATCCGCTTGTGCTTGGCTCAAAGTACAGCTGCAAGGTGGATCCGATTGGAACTTTACCCATGGCGATGAGCTGTTCTTTTCTGAAAGGCTGGACTAAAGCAATGATCTTCCTTCCGTCCTCAAGATCAAAGAACGCTCTCATCGGTCTGCTGTTCCCGCTCACCTTCGATCTGGTTGCCCATGCCTTAAGCATGAGTGTTCCGAGAAACGCTCCGCTCTCTTTGTTGACCTTATAGTCATCGGTATCGATCTTCTTATCATAAAGTTCCTGCTGTGTATAAACTTTTGTATTTTCCATTGATTTTTCCTCCTGGTTTGTTTGGAAATAATAAAGGAGAGTTACGTTCCTACTTATAGTAGAAACTACACTCTCCTTCTTTTTGGTTGCTTGCTAGATAGCTATATAGATATCTAGCTAGTTAAATAATAAATAAGAACTTGTTTGTTGCTTATAGCGGATCTAACAGCTATAATTACGGTGTTGGAAATATATGACTGTCCTTGAGCTGTTGCAGCAGCACGTGGGGCAGTTATTTTTTTGTCATCACTCATTTGAAGTATCTCCCTTCATACCATTAAGTGTCGTGACCAGGAGTTCCACAGTCGCCTTAAGTTCCGGATCTATCTTCTTGCCGGATCTGATAAGCTTCCCGAGTTCCGTAGCAAGATATTCCGTCTGTTCAATTATCAGCTTATACAGTCTTGAATTCGGAACGACCACGATCTCATGGTTCCTCAAGCGCTTCAGGATATAGTCCTGCTTCTTCATACCGGAAAGCAGTGCTGCTCTGTGGATCTCATCTGCCTCCTGCGGCGTTACTCTGAATCCCACATTTACATTCCTGTATCTGTTGTGATCTTTATTTTCTTTCTGTTTCATGATCAGTACTCCTTTACACTATTAAGTTTGTTGGCAAGTTCTCCTTGGACTGACGGGAAAAGGTGCGCATATCGGAAGGTTATATCAATGCTCTTATGTCCGACTCTTGCTGCAATCGCTACCGGCGTGAATCCCATATCGATAAGAAGACTTACATGACTGTGTCTTATATCGTGTATACGAATCCGCTTTACACCTGCAACTGCACATCCTCTTTTCATCTCATGGAGAAGAAAATACTTTGATACCGGAAAAATCCTCTCATTACCCTTTATACCGTCAACAAATTGCAGATACTCCTTCATCTCTTCGCAAAGAAAGTCCGGCATCGTTACCGTGCGGTTGCTGTTGGCCGTCTTAGGTGTTGTAATAAGCTCCTTGCCATTGATCTTCTGATACGTTTTTGATATCTTCACAGTCTTGGCTTCTAAGTCGAAATCGTCAGGTGTGAGCGCCAGAAGTTCCCCTTCACGCATCCCTGTCCAGTAAAGCATCTCAAACGCGTAATAGGACATTGGTTTATCCATGATTGCTTGCGAGAATCTCGTATACTCATCTTTCGTCCAGAAAAGCATTTCCCTACCACCTTCTTTTCCCATGTTTCCTGCGATTGCTGCCGGATTCTTGGGAAGGTGATAAAACCTCACTGCGAAGTTAAACGATGCTGAAAGCTGATTGTGAATCGTCTTGAGAAACACTGAAGATAACGGCTTGCCGTTAGCTCCCTCCTTTCTCATAATCTCCCTTTGCCAGTTAGCTACATCAATCGGCTCGATCTCATTAAGTTTTCGCTTCCCGAAGTACGGTAATATGTGGCATCTGAAAATATTCTTTTTCGTTATGATGCTATCTTCCTTCAAGTGAGGACTGATAGCATTCATATAGTTTTCTACGAATGTTTCATAGCGCATATCTGATTCCCCGCTGTCCGACTTAAGAAATTCAGATTCCCAATCAAGTGCTTGTCTCCTTGTCTTAAAACCTCTCTTACACTTCTGTTTGCGGTTACCATAAATATCGTCGTAATAAACCATTGAGAACCATTTTCCAGTACGCTTGTCTATGTGTACTGACATATCAAATCCCTCCTTCTGATGCAATCTGACCATCTCCGGTAAACTCCATTCCGGATATGCCGTATCTGGCTTCGAAATAGCGTCTGTTTACTCTGCCGGTCTGTACAACGAAACCCTTTTTCTGAAGTTCCTTGTTAAGATCTCTTATGATCTTGTAACCTGTCTGAACGGATACATTTAATACCTGAGCGACTTCGTCTGCTCTGATAAAGATGTTGTTGTTTGTACTTACATTAGTTAACATTTTTATTGCTCCTTATAATTGTTGTGATTTCAAGCATTTTCATGCTTCGGCCTAAGAGTTACTGATGTGTTTTCCGCTATGTCGGCGGTCTTGGTATGGTCATGTGTGATACCTCCTTGTTGTATTTCTTTAAAACCGTACGGAACTTGGATAGAACAACTAGTTCCTTCATTCTTAAGGAATGGGAGAAGGCAAAAGCGAAAGTCTGATTTGAAAGAAGTCTGAAACTCGATATAAACAGTCTGGAATTAAACACGAAATGACGAACAGTATCGTTTGAATGAACTGTCAAATAATTGTCAGAGTGCAAACTTATTCCTT
>JBGUIG010000044.1:0-20695 GCA_045112795.1 Anaerovoracaceae bacterium
TAAGAAAATTTTTCAGCCATAATGCACCTCCATTTTGTATAGTGTAACATATTTTTATTTACACTCTACTTTTTGGGGTACACTGCAGGTTGTGAGTAATTTCACTGTAAGATCACCTGGCACAAAGTGAATATGCCCAATAAATCGGACAGCTTGCGGCTTTAAAAGCAGTGTCGGCAACAATGTTGGTAATACGACATCCTGCAGTCGATCTATAATTGCTTTCATTTTCACCCTTCTTCATCAATAATCAACACCTTGGGATGAATTTTTTCACCCCGCATTAATCAGATACAATAATTAAGGGTGAAAGGTCACAGATTCTTTGTGACAAAGAGAAGCGGTACATATAAGAGGCCCATATGTCGACCAGTTCCCGTATCGCTTCGCCCGCTGTCGCGTTGCACATAGTGGCATGCTCCCGCCAACTATTGAGGATGGGGGAATTCTTACTAAAGTATGTTAAAGAAATCGCGGTTCGTATATTGTGCAGTCGCTGATGAAAGTATAAAATAATACGGTATATTGATTCCGATGATCAGGACTTACATGAGATGAAAAAGAACGTAAACCTTCGAATTACAAGCACACAGTATTCTGAAAACCTCATCCCGAGCGGCGAGGCTTTTCTTCGTGAGCTTGAGAAAGAAGACTCTCTGGAAATCCTGACCGAAGGTACTATGTATCTTAAGAATGACGCCAGATACATCAGCTATGAAGAGTCCGAAGAAGCAGGGCTGGATAATACACATACGCTGGTCAAACTGTCAGACGGCAGTGTCCGCATCAGAAGATACGGCAAGGGCGATGATGACGGAATGGACATGACATTGCAGCCGGGCATTCTTAATATTACAAGATACCAGATTCCGATGATGAATTCGGTAAGTCTGGAGGTATACACCAACAAGCTCGAACAGAATCTTGACGAAGAAGGGTACGGCAAGATTTCCGTAGACTACAAGATCAAATTTGATCAGTATTTTACCAGACGCAATATACTTGAGATAGAGGTAATGCCTTCCTGAGAGAAGACGGCCTGAGCGGAGACGGCCTGAGTGGAAATCTCCTGATATGAGACGGCCTGAGAGAGGATATGGCATTAGAGGGGACGGAATAAGAAGAGGAAAGGTGATATGAAAAAGCAAGGATTCAGCGCAGAGAAGTATATCGAAGAGCAGTCCAAGTACATTCTTGAGAGAATCAACAGCGGTGAGGGCAGACTGTATCTTGAATTCGGCGGCAAACTCGTAGAAGACAAACACGCTATGAGAGTTCTCCCTGGCTTTGACGAAAATGCCAAGATCAAATTGCTGCAGAAGATGAGCGATAAGGCAGAGATCATCATCTGCATCTATGCCGGCGATATCATCAAGAGCAAGACTCGTCAGGACTTCGGCATCACATACGATCTCGAGGTAATGAGACTCATTGACGAGTTCCGTAGCTATGATCTTGAGGTCAACTCGGTTGTCGTCACAAGATATGAGGACGCTCCTTCAGTCAATCAGTTCATCGCCAAACTCGAGAGACGCGGTATCCGCACATACAAGCACATGTTTACCAAAGGATATCCGACTGATGTTGACACTATCGTATCCGAGCAGGGCTACGGCGCAAATCCTTACATCGAGGTCAGCAAGCCGCTGATCGTTGTTACAGGTCCGGGCGGCGGATCAGGCAAACTCGCTACATCACTTTCCCAGGTCTACCATGAATATAAGAGAGGGCGCAAAGCGAGATACGCCAAGTTCGAGACGTTCCCGATCTGGAACCTCCCGCTCAAGCACCCTGTCAACATCGCTTATGAAGCAGCAACAGCTGACCTCAAGGATAAGAACATGATCGACCCGTTCCATCTGGAGGCTTACGGAGAGACCGCAGTCAACTACAACAGAGACGTTGACGCTTTCCCTGTTCTGAGAAGAATCCTGCATGCAATCACTGGATCCGACGAGGGATACAAGTCTCCTACAGACATGGGAGTCAACAGATGCGGATTTGCAATCACTGATGATGAAGTCTGCAGAGAAGCTGCCAAGCAGGAGATCGTAAGAAGATACCTCATCGCTGAGTGCTCATACAGAAAAGGCAACATCGATGCGGCTACACTTGAGAGATGCAAGCTCCTGATGGAAGAAGTCGGAGCTACAAGATATGACAGACCTGTCGTCGCAGCCGCAGAAGAATATGCTGAGGTCA
This sequence comes from Anaerovoracaceae bacterium, assembly GCA_045112795.1. GTDB lineage: Bacteria > Bacillota > Clostridia > Peptostreptococcales > Anaerovoracaceae > Crickella. Next base: position 2,203 of record JBGUIG010000044.1, read on the forward strand.
AGAAAGAAGAAGATCCTGACAGATACGAGAACGTTGTTGTCTCTGCTATCCAGCTGCCGGACGGAAGCATCGTTACAGGAAGATCTTCCAGAAGAATGGTTGCAACAGCGGCTATGGTCCTGAACGCAATCAAGAGACTTGCGGGAATCCAGGACGAAATGCTGATCATCTCTCCTACGATTTTCGAGAGCATGACTAACACCAAGGTAGGAGTCTTCCACGACAAGTCCAGCCTCAACCTCGAAGAGGTCATCATGGCGCTGACTCTGACCAAACTGACCAACCCGTTTGCGGAACTCGCGCTCAGAGAAATTCCGCATCTTAACGGATGCATAGCACACTGCACAGCGATCCTGTCAGACAAGGACGAGCAGGCTCTGAAGTCGCTTGGTATCGACATAACATCAAACCCTGAGTTTTCGAACAACAATCTGTATTCGAAATAGTCGGCGAAGAGCAGCTGCAAACAAGCAACAAACAACAAACAACAAGCTGCCAACAACAAGCAAACAAGAAATTACAAACTACAAACACTGACCGCCTTGTCGGAGAATCCGCGGAATGCTGATCCTGCCTGAAAGGCGGTTTTGCTTTATATGATTATTGCAGTTGGTATATAATTTTTTTAAATGATTATGATTTTGGCTGAGACGCAAAATCGGCTGAGGCGCAAAATCGGCTGAGGCGCAAAATCTGCTGGGTCTCTGATTCAACAGGGACTCTATTTCGACTGGGGCTCTGATTCGACAGGAGCCTATAATATAGGTTATATAAGGGGGAGAGGAAGATAATGTTCAGTGAATATTTTCTGAGAGGGCCTCAATACTGGATTCTTCCATGGCTGGCACATTCTATTGCTTACTTCTTTGTGCTGAAAAAAGCCGGGCTGAGAACCTGGAAAGCGGCGGTGCCGTTCGTGGCGGAGCATGAACTTTCCACTGTACTGTTCCGGAAGACGAGAACTTTCTGGAGGCCGTTCATAATTGCTGCGGTATTTACTGCGGGGGCTTATTATCTGGGACCTTCCGAGGGCGTCGGATATGTATATATGGCTGTAGCGCAGTTTGTATATGAGATATTCCAGATTAAACTGTATGTAAGACTGGGAAGAAGCTTTGGTAAAAAAGTTCCGTTTATCATATTCATGATACTCATTCCGACCGTGGCGCTTCTTATACTCGGACTCGGGAAAAGCGAATACAGACAGCTTGAATTCAGACCGCAGAAGAAATTCGGCGCTTTCTACACCGGACTGCGCAAAGTCACCGTCGCTTTGTTCTCACTTGCCGAAATAATCGTGCTTGTTGTTGGTGTGGGATTCTTTACAGTCAAAACATATCCACCCAGAGTGCTCGTAAACACTCTTCTGAATGATACATACGCAAACACAAGCAGCATCGAATCAGATGGCAAGGCGCTGACAAGAGAGGATACAATGGGTGAGGCTGCGGCAACTGCAGCAGATATGCCTGTAAGCAGGCCTAAATTTTTCCCTGACCATTCGAATGATAAGAATGTTGTAGTGATGGAATACATAATCGGCTCCAATCTTGAAGACCGGTTAGGTATGGCATCTGCAAACATCAGGATGATGCAGGACGCGACCCAAAAAGGAGAAGCCCTTACTTTCGTGCTGGAGGCAGGCGGCTCGAAGAGATGGTTCACTTCGGGAATCACTGAAGGCGGATACGGCCGGTATACTGTGAAAGACGGGAATGTCGAGAAGGTCACAGATATTGAAACTGATTCTATGGAAAACCCGTCAGAACTGACTGACTTTATCAAATGGACTGCGGAGAACTACCCTGCAGACAGATACATGCTGGTGCTGTGGGATCACGGCGGCGGAGTAGCGTTTGGATACGGCGAGGACCAGCTAAATCACAGAACAGATACTGAAAATGAGGGCATCCATTCATCAGAAATCGCTTCGGCAATTGCAGAGGCAAATGTGAAATTTGACGTGATAGGATTCGATGCTTGCCTGATGCAGGATATTGAGATTGCGAAATCCCTCGAACCATACGCAGACTACTATCTCGCGTCCGAGGAAGTCGAAGGCGGCTTTGGCTGGTACTACACATCAGCATTCGGAAAACTTGCCGAAAATCCGGGGATGAGCTCAGAGGAGTTTGGCAAAGACATTATTTCCTCATACGATCAGTTCAACACAATACTAAATGATGGAAATCCGGATTCGGCAGCAACGCTTTCATTTGTTGACCTGACACTTGTCGGCCAGGCATACGATAAGGTCGAATCACTGTTCAGCAAGGCAGATAAGGCCATCAAAGATGACCAGAAAGATTTTGCAGAACTGGGGCTTGCTGCTATGAATGCCTATACGTTCAATCAGAAACTTCAGCTGGATCTGGTTGACTTTATCAGTAAGCTCAATGACACAGATGTCAACAATTCGATCTGCAGTGAGAAAGAAGGGACAGAAGCTGTCAACGCAGTCAAAGCGTGTGTAGTTTACAGAAACAGGGACAGCGCTGACGGAGTCAACGGCATGGCCGTGGCATTTCCGTATCAGGAGATAAATTTCTACAGCGATACAGCTGATCAGCTGGATAAACTTGATGCAGGAACACAGAGAAGCCTGTTCAACGATGTCTTCAGCATAATTGCAGTTCAGAAAAAAGCAGAACATGAGGCAAAACTTGCGAATCAGAAGAGCAGGTTCGGCACATTCATAGAGAATCTCAGATATGTAGACAATACGAATGAGGAATGGTATGTCAAAGGCTTCGAAGATTATGAGCCGACTACGACACTGCTCGACATTCCTCTCTTGGATACCGGCAATGGCTGGCTTCCGCAGATTCCTCAGAAGACATGGAATATTATAGCTGACTGCAGGACTGCCGTGTATCAGAAAGCGGAAGACGGCACTTTGCGTTACCTCGGCAGCCAGCACATAGGCGATAGTGACGAAGACGGACATCCGCTGGTGGATATGGATGATACATGGGTGCACATCAACGGACATCTCGTATGTTATGAGTCGGAGCCGGTCAGAGAGACTGATGAAGGCACCGTATTCTCCGGAGATACCATGGCAAGGCTCAATGGCAAAGACGATATAATTATTCACATCGAATGGGGGCCGGTCGCAGATGATGAAGATGCTCTTACAGGCAGGATCCTCGGTTATGACTTTGCTGATGATGACTCAGCCTTCATGAAGAAAGGTATGGAACAGTTCAGAACCGGTGATTCTGTTGAATTTCTGTTCGATTATTATGACGATGAGGGCAATCTGATAAAGACCGAACCTTATGGAGGCAGCCTCCTTATTTCAAAGCAGACCAGCCTCAAGGCAGAAGATATGCTGCTGCCGGACGGAGATGTTCAGTTCCACGGAATACTTACAGATGTCTATCAGAGAGAACTCATTACAGAAGTATTAGAGGGACATATTGGAGAATAAAGGGACGCAACCGTATATATCCGGCAACAGCTTGGAGGGTTGACAGCAGTGAAATTGTTTGAAGATCATCCGTATCTTACGGACGGAGTTGTAATAATAAGGAAGATGACCGAGGATGATGCAGAGGCTTTAGCCGTACTGACTTCAGAGGCAGATGTGTATGCAACCCTTCCAACTTTTCTGTACGAACTGAAATATGAGGACAAAGCGCAGGTGATCCGCAGAATGGACGAAGAGTGCCTGGACACTCATGAGTCTGTCCTGCTGGGCATATATCTCACCGAAGATCCGGATCACCTGGTTGGCGTTGCGGAGATTTACAACTACGAGGAAAAGAAAGATAAAGCGTCGATCGGATACAGACTTGCGGAAGAAGTCTGGGGCAGAGGAATTGCGACAAGAGTAACCGCACTTCTCAAACAATACCTGCTCGAAGACGCCGGACTCCGCACAATAACAGCACACGTTTTGCACGAAAACCTAGCCTCTGCGAAAGTGCTGAAGAACAACGGCTTTGTCAATAAATACCCGGAATTATGGGAGGACTGGGGATTCGACCACTTGATGCTGACTGATAAGTATTCTTTCAAGCGCGAGTGGATGAATGCAGAAGGCAGTGCAGCAGATATGACTGATAAAGAGAAGCTCGGCAAAGTAGATGTTGAGCAGTTTGTGATGGCATATGGTATCGAGCAGGACCGTATCAGAGCGATGCTCCCGGACGGATATACCTCGCTTCGTTCGGTGCTCAGGATCAACACGGAAATCCGTAACGGCAAGGTCCTCTATATCGAATTCAACACGCCGGTTGAAGCCGACGGCAGGAGAGGCTGGCTCAATATCGATAACTGGAAGAGTACTAATGATGACGTGTCTTTCGAGAAAGTGATAACCGGAGACGAAGGCCCCGGTGCTGTGAGAAAGGAGACCGTTCACATTAAAGCCCCGTTCCTTGAACTTTCTTATTCGGGTACAGGAATCAGGGGAGGCTGCCCGGCTGAGAAGGATAATGAAGGCTGTTATTTCATCGGAAATGATATTGAATTCAGGCCGGCTGAGAAGATTGCAGAGCCTAAAGAGTTTGTGGACTGCGAATTCAAGTGGACTTTCAATCCGGGTGATGCGCACGGCAGGAGCGAAGGCAGAACAATACCTGCATACAATACACCGGAGAAAGCGAATTATGATAAAATAAATCTGACAGCAGAAAACGCTGCAGCAATACCATGTCAGCAGGTTCTCGGAGCATATATAGTAAAATTCAAACGCGAATACAGATAATACCGTGACGGGGGAGGAAGAGACATGAAAATTGACACTAAGAGAATAATGAAAAAAGCCGTTGGCGCATCAACCGGAATCGCAGTTGCGACAGCATTTCTGAACGTGGCACTCCTCGTTGTGAAACTCGTAGAAGTAGTTACCGAGGAAGCACCAAAGCTTGAGGACAAAGAATAAAAAACAATTGAATAATCTCATGCGCTCTGTTAAACTATTGTCTGCGGCAATAATAAAACAGAGCGCAACATTTGCTGATGTAGCTTAATGGCAGAGCACCTCATTCGTAACGAGGCGGTTGGGGGTTCGACTCCCCCCATCAGCTCCAAGAATTGGTCTCCGAAAACGGAGACCTTTTTTCTTGAAGCCGTTGATTTTACTGGAGTTGACGTGATAGAAGAATATACGTGAAGTCGAGTGGTTGTATCCAAATTTCTGGATACACTTGGATACACTTTGAATACACTGGGTGTTTTCGGGGTGTTAACTGGTCAAAGCGTATGTGATCTGAGCAAGTTTTTCATCATCCTCGCTCCTGTCATAGCAGTAATTGTTCAGAGTAGTCCTCTCATCAACATGCCCGGCAAGCTGCCTGGCAGTGTTGATGCTGACACCATTGCTTATAAGAGCAGAGGTGAAGGTCTTTCGCTCCTTATGAGGACTGCGCTCTTCTATGCCAAGATTTTTACAGTACTTCTTCAGTGCTCTTTCGATCGCATTGTAGGTGCTGACAGGTTTTCCGTTTGGGCAGAATATATAACCATCTATATCAAGACCTTTTTCCTGCCGGTGAGTCCTTATCAGATCAATGATTTCCGCTGCTTGAGGTATGAGCGGAACTGTTCTGCTGCCATAGGTGCCCTTGGTGTGATCAACGATTTCCCCTGTCGGGAAGCGGACCAGCCTGTTTACCAGCATATTGTTGCCTTTAATATCCTCAAACTTAAGAGCAGATATCTCACCTATCCGAAGACCTGTATAGAAGAGAAAGATCACTGCAAGAGGCACATACCACTGTTTATAGTTCTCTCTCTTATTGAAGGCTTTCCATGCTCTTTCTATGAGCATGACTTCTTCTGACTTGGTGAACACCTGAGTATGGTCAGGCTTCTTCACCTCCGGGACCAGAACCCTTCGCCTGTTGATCCTGACATCCAGAAACAGATTCTTTTCGATGATCTCGTTGTCTACAGCGAATTCGAGCATCTGTCTGAGTATGACTGAGAAATTGCCGTACTTATGAGCATTCATCTCATACTCACGGATCATCTTGTGGACCCAGGTGTCTATCTCAAGTTTAGTGATCTTTCTGATGGGCTTCTTGACTATCGCGGCATTCTCATAATACTTACGCCAGTCTTTCTTGATACGTATTACTGTAGTTTCACATACGTGAACACTCTTATATTCAATCCATGCAGGGTACAGATTTTCAAGAGTACATACATCTTTAAATTTATCAGCCCTGATGGATTCATAGTGTTGGCATAATAATGCTTCCAATTCCTCAAGATTTGTTTTTACGATCAGCCTGCGGCCTTCCGATTTGGAATCATCCGGCAGATACGTTCTCCACCTGCCATCTTTGCCCTGATATATCTTATAAGGGTGTTCTTTAAGTATTTTCTCCTTTCGTGCTTTTCTCATATTATCTTCGACGTCCCTCAAATCAATGATACCATTGTTCTCAAGAAACGCCAAAGTTTCTTCGGGAGTAAAAGACAGCGCAGGATCTTGCGTGTCGGTCGTGACAGCTGTGACAGCTTTAGTCGGCGCGGTCGTCATTACTGTCACCGCCGTCACAGCTGTCACAGAGTTCGAAGGAGAGTATTCTTCCCTCAGCATGTGTTCTGCTGTATTTGTATACTATTCCTTCGTCAAGCAGGAGACTGCTCTTATACTGATTGACATACTTTGTAATGACATTGGCGCCGACCGACTGATCGCCAAGTTCTTCAAGCAATTCAGTAGCTGAGCCTCTCCAGAAGCGTCTTTCCCTGATAAAGTCCACAAGCTTATGCATGACCTCCGGGGTGTTCGCGGCTGCAATCTCTTCCTGAGTCCTTATGCTGACGAGCTCCCATTTGCAGTCATTGAACTCCATGCTGACTTCCATGGGCTGGATGTCTCTGCCCTTGATGTGAAGCGTTCCTCTGTTGCTGTACTCATTCTCTCTGTCAAGAAGCAGCATTGTATCAACTGCACCGTTCAAGCCTTTGGTGCCGTTGAGCCTGTTGAATATATTATGCGCATCGCCCTGCTTTCTGGTGTGGTGTACAACGAATACTGACAGCTTATGTTTCCTGCCAAAGTTCTTGAGCACCATAACATCAGCATAATCATTAGCATAGCTTACTTCCTTGCCGTTGCCGCGGATAAGCTGAAGTGTGTCAATGATGATGACATCAATGTCAGGTTTTTTCTGAAGGGTATCTTCAAGCTGCTCCATAAGGCCGTCATCCAGAGTCCCGCTCTGTATGCCGAGCAGAAGCCTTCCATGACCGACCTCATTCGTGAGATTGAAGAGCCTTCTCTGGAGCCTGACATAAGTGTCTTCAAGGCTCAGATAAAGAACATTTCCCTGCTTGACAGGATGCCCGAGGAAATCCTGACCAGTGGCTATGCATACTGCCATATGAAGCATCATCCAGCTCTTGCCGGATTTCTCATCACCGGCAAGCACATTTACACCACCCGGGATCAGATTTTCAACGATGAAACCCGGATCATTAAGCGGAGTAAGCAGCAGTTCCTGCGCATCTACTAGTTTTAATGGTTTATACATATTGAAACCTCCATTTTTTTGCAAAACAAAAAGACCCCCGTTAGGGAGTCGGGATATAACGTATTCAATTCTTTCTTAGAGATAACGTATTAGAATCCGAAGTTGAGGCCGGAGACTTCCTGATACTTCTTGCCAAGCTTTTTTATTCGCTTGACCACGGCGCTGTGTGTCTTGTAGCCAAGCCTGTCCGCGATCTCCTGATTGGTGTAGCCTTCTGCTCTCATCTGTAATATCTGCTTGTCCTTATCTTTGATCTTGGACAGAAACTTGTTTACATCGACTCTCGCTTCGACCTCCTCTTCGAATGAGCTGATTGGGTCAGGGATCTCCCATTCTATGTCGTCATAATACCGCTTACAGTGTTCCTGATATCCCTCAAGCGAGATTTGAGGATGCTTAGTGCGTGTGTGATACCACTTGCGAATGAAGTCTATCTTCTGATTGCTCTCACGATAGTCAAAGTCTTCAAAGCATCTGAACTCTTTTGCAGTATCAATGATTGGCTGAAGATTGTTCGACTGCACAGCCCACGGCACTGCTACCGAAAGCAGATAGCTCACGGCTTCCCATGACATAAAATTGAATTCATAATCATATTCACCGCTTGCCAGTATCTCTTCTATCGTCGGCATATATCCGCACTCCTGCAGAGCCCGGGCCCATATGCCTGGGCGGTGTGCAAGTTTCCAAGACGGTTCATCACCTGAGAATACTTCCATATACGGGATCTCGGGGCATAAGAAAGGCCATACCATATATGCATAGGCATCCGAGAGAACCAGATTGAAAAGGTCGCTCTCAACCGTAGCGATCGCAGCCTCATCTTTCCAAAGCTCACCAATAGTACGCGGAATGCTGTAAATAGCAGCACCACACTTTTGCAGGATATCTTCCGGTATGAAATAAAACGCAGGGATCCACGCCGCATTCCTAAGCGGCGTGACGGATCCGTCTTTGCGTTCTTTCTTGATGAGCTGTGTCTGTACTACACTGCGTAATTCTGACATCCGGCGACCTCACATTTATATGCGAACTTCTGTACAAGTCTAGTGTACAGATAGCATTGTCCCTTTTTTGTCTCTCCTGCTCTCTCCTCGGAACATTTTGTATCCTGTCAGGCCGATATTATTCAGCCTGTTCAGTGAACATCTCGTTCAGCACCTTCTGGAGTTTCTTCGCCTCATCTTCAGTCAGGGTCACGCCCCTGAGTGCTTTCCCTTCAGGCGACCAGTTCCTGAGGTCGTACTTCGGTTCTTTTCCATTCCAGGACACAATGTTCAGTTCCTTTCTGAATCCTGTTTCCGCGCCGCTGATCAATGCAATCTTCTTTACTACTTCCAATGTCATATTCAAATTCTCCTTTCATAAAAAAAGCAGCTTATACAGCTGCAGGTGGTAATAAGTATTGTATTGTAGGTCAGTGTGATCATCTTTCTATATCCCGGCCTTTCTTCGTGAGCTTGCGCATTGCACGCTGTTTCTCGCGCTCGGCTATCTGCCGTTCTTTCTCGGCCTGTTCTCTGGCAGCTTTGTCCCTGAAGAGATCCTTCAGCTTGTTCACGAACGCATTGACCAGCTCAGGGAAGTGCTCCATCGCATCAAGGAACGGTCTCGTCTTCTCCGTGAGTTCCTCGTACTTGTCCTTCAGGTTCTCATACCTTGTGGCGTAGCGCATGAACCCGTCGCGGTAGTACTCAATGGTCCGATGCATGTCCCAGATGGTCGAACGACTCGTCAGACCTTCCTTAGCCAGGGCAGCAAGATCAAGGTAGTCCTTGTCGGACAGTACGACCTTGCCTGTGATATTTCTCTTTCCCAGGCTGTCTATCTCTTCGATCTTCCGCTTGGCTTCAAGTGCCGGCTCATAGTCGAGCTTTGCCTGTTCAATGCGGCCCTCGATTTCAGCGAGCCTCTCTCGGTCCTTTTCGATCTTGAACTGCAGAGTGTCAAGGTGTACCGCAGTGCTGCCACGCTCTCCGCGTTCAAAGCCGGTGAAGCCGTGACTGATCATGTGATCGTACACTTCATCCTGCAGTATGCTGTAGGACTTCCTGAACTTCGGCTTGCCGTTCTTCCTCAGAACTATCTCACCATGCTCGTCTCTCTCCGGTATGTCTGATGCCCACTTCTTCGAGTGGCTCACCTGGTGGATCACTTCCTTCACGGTGCCTCTCAGCTCCGGGTCCTTGCACCTCTTGCTCCACCTGATCTCCTTGTCCACGACAGGGATCACCATGGCGTGCAGGTGGTAGTGATACACATCCTTGCCGAGCCTCTCGCTGATCTCGGTGTTCAGCTCGTCAGCATGCATGACTGCGGAGACTATATGCTCGACTCCGAACTTCTTCTCGATGAAGTGGTAAGCTTCCTCATAGAATCTCTTCGCGTACTCGTAGCCTCCGTGGTCCTCGAAGTACTGCGTGTTGACATCGATGATGATCTCATCGAGCAGGGTGGCATCTTCCCTCAGGCCTCTGGTAGAGATCACTCTCTCGGCTTCGAGCCTCCTGAAGATCTCAGTGTAAGTTTCGTCTCCCGGATCTCTGAAGTGGATGTTGTACCTGCTCATCTCAGTGATAACGTTCTCATTGCCATAGGACTCATTCCTGCGCTCATTGTGCCTGTAGATCTTGTCAAGGCCTGATGCCTTGTACTGCACCACTCTCGCGCAGGACATGTCCGGCTTCTGTGTTGCCATGCCTGTTCCTCCTTTCTCTCATGGCGGGGCGAAGCCGGTTACACAACATTCCTGCTGAATGTGTGTAACCCACTATGACACTTTCAGCTTCGCTGCAAAGATGTCGTGGGCAAGGCTTTCCCCCTTGACTCCCTGCGGAAACGAAAAAGAGGAGCAATGCAGGTGTAGCCACCTGAGTTACTCCTCTTCGTTCGCATGAATGCTCACGGAGATCGCGCCTTGACCGGGCTCTGATCTCATCTCGTTTCCGACGCCGCTGCAATAAAAAAGACCGCAGTGGCGGACTAAAACTTAAGTAATAACGATTCATTCTTTCTTCTTCCTCCTCTTCGAACTGTACTCGGGACATGAAATGATCACAGCACGGAAGCTCTGCTTACACTCGCGATCACAACTTCTGCAGAGCTCGTTGTAGCTGATCCTGCCATTATCATCCAGATAAAAGTCCCATTCCACTTTATCTTTCTTTGACATCCTGGGCATATTATCACCTCCGATCTTCATTACGATGTCTTCAAAAAAGAAATAACGGACAATATAAGACGCCCACCTGGCCGGGAGAAAATGTATGATCTCGGGGCGAAAATGGACGTTTTTCTTCGCTGTAACGCGATAAAAATGATTATAGGGAGAACGATACCTTGCATCAGCTTTGGAGCTGAATTCAGCAATTATCATTCTCTAATATTTAACGACAAAAGATACTCTGAATTGTTCCTACAATTACAAACTTTTTCAGAAATAGTTTTTCACTAAGCGCTGTGTTATGAACCATAGCCATTCATCTATTTATTAACGACAATGCAATAGCCAATTTGTTCCTGAAATATTCAGCTTTTTCAGAAAAGATTTGTCAGTTGGACAATCGTGATACTTCGAAGTATCGCGCTATTATTTAACGACATTTCTATAGCTAATACGTTCCAATGGCTGTTAATTTGTTACATTTGTAATTATCTTGATGACAGTAATAAATCCACTAAAGCCGCATTCGAGCCCTGATCATCCACCAAAAGAAACCGCAACCCATTGTAATAACAAAGGTTGCGGTTTTTCGCTTGCAGCTTTAGCAGGCTATTCGATATCGAGATCTGCGGTTACTTCGTAGTAATCACAAGCATGAGCTGTCCAGTTCTTGACGTTGGCTTTTGAAATCATGTTCATCTGCAGGAAAGAGCAGAATACATATGCGTTGTCATCAAGGATGGCCTGCTGGAGATCGATAGCAAGCTTAGCGCGTTTTTCAGGATCAAACTCGGTGGAGAGTTCCTCAATCATCTTATTGACGTCTTCATTCTCATAGGCTCCGAAGTTGTAGTCCATTCCAGGCAGGCAGCTCGTCGTGAAGAAGTACTGCGGGTCTCCGGAAGGTGCTGTTACCAGCGCGGATGCATAGATATCCCATGAGGACATATCAGCCAGGAATTCACGGCGGTTTGCGGTATTGTTGATATCAACATCGATTCCGATTTCCTTCAGGCTTGCATGTACGGATTCAGCAAGAAGCGGGAGCTCCTGACGGCTTGGATAGGTCAGCCAACGGATAACGAGTTTTGTACCGTCCTTCTCGCGGATTCCGTCTCCGTCACTGTCGGTCCAGCCGGCTTCCTCGAGTATTTTCTTAGCGCCTTCAGGATCATATGTTTCAGTCTTTACATTCTCGCCTCCGAAGGTACTGAACCCATCAGGGAATGCGCCGTTTCCGACAACTCCATGGCCATCGAGCAATGTAGCAACGAAACCTTCCTTGTTGATTCCCATAGCGATAGCTTTACGTACGGCAGGATCCTGAATAATAGGGCTTGTCATGTTCATTGATCCGAAGAAAGCACGCGAAGTCTGGATGCTCGAGAACTGATAGTTTTCATTCTCGAACTTCGGATAAGCTTCATAAGCCATACCGTATGCAGCATCAATGTCCCCTGCCTCCAGAGCGGCAGCGAGTGTATCTCCATTAGAAAGCGTGCGGATCGTGAGGCTGTCCAGCTTAGGAGTTCCGTTCCAGTATTCTTTGTTCGGTTCAAGTGTCAGATGATCATCGGTCACCATATCAACCGCAACATACGGACCGGTTCCGACAACTACGCCTGTATCGAAGTCAGAAGCGTCTACATCGATGATGCAGCCGTATGGGTCTCCCAGATAGTTCATCAGAGCCGGGTTAGGTTCGGAAGTAGTGATAGTAAGAACCTGGCCATCAGCCTTGATATCTGTAATCTTTGTATCACTTGGCGCTCTGTCGTGGTTTGCAAGAAGGTGATCAAAGCACTGCTTTACAGCTTCTGCGTCCATAGCGCGGCCACTTGAGAATTTGACTCCGTCACGCAGCTTGATGGTCCATACCATTGCTCCGTCGTTTTCCCATGATTCTGCCAGCCAAGGCTCCAGTTCCATTGTGTCGGTATAGTGGACAAGAGTCTCGCCTACGCCGTAGCGGATACATGGCCATCCGTTATAGGTGGTGTGCGGATCAATGGTTTCCTCCCAGTTTTCAGCGTTGAAGGTCGTGTCTCCGATCACCATGCTCTTTTCACCTGATGACGAATCTCCTCCGCCGCCACATCCGGTCAGCAGAGCCAGAGTGAGGCACAGTACCAGTAGAACAGAAAATATTTTCTTCATAATCTTTGTTCCTTTCTTAAAAAGTATAATATGTGAAATCAATTGAATTGATGTTCCACCGTAGATATTGGAGCGCTGTCATAGGATGCTGTCTATCAGCCTCCTTGTATAATCATCCTTAGGGTCGTTAATCACCTCGTCCGGAATCCCCTGTTCGACCACCTTTCCCTTGTACATAACCAGTACGCGGTCGCAGAATTGTTGAACCAGTGCGATATCATGACAGATGAACAGAATGGTCAGCTCTGCTCCGTGCTGGTTCCTGAGATCGTTAAGGAGCTGAAGTATCTCTTTCTGGATCGTTACGTCAAGTGCAGATGTCGCCTCGTCACAAATGAGGAGCTTCGGCTTGATTGCCAGCGCTCTGGCAATTGCTGCCCTCTGGCACTGTCCTCCGCTCACCTGGTGTGGATAACGGTCTGCGAATTCGGGATCCAGGCCGCATTTCTCAAGCAGACTTGCCACTTCTTTCTTTGTATCTGAAAGCGACCATCCGTTATTGCGCAGGCTTTCACCGATACCGTCTCCAAGTTTGCGTCTCGGATCAAACGAGTCCGTAGGTGTCTGAAACACCATCTGCATCTCGCGATACACATCACGCAGATTTCTGCCGCGTAAGTTAGTAATATCTTTACCATCGAGGACTATAGTGCCTTCTGTCACGTCGAGGAGGCGTGTGATCATATTGACCACTGTAGTCTTGCCGCTTCCGCTCTCGCCGATCAGGCCGAGGCATTCTCCCGGCATCAGATCAAAGTTCATATGGTCGACAGCAGTGTAATCGGGCTGTCCTTTGCGTTTAAACACTTTTGTCAGGTCTCTTACCTGTAGGATTGGTTCCATACCTGCTACCTCTTGAGCCTCGGCACCGCAGCCATCAAAGTCTGCGTGTAGGTTTCTTTAGGGTGATTGAGGATCTGATCTGTCTTGCCGTACTCAACCATCTCTCCGTTCTTCATTACCAAAACCTTGTCCGCCATTGCACCGATGACGCCTATGTTGTGAGTTACCAGAATTATTGAGGTGCCGAAAGTCTTTCGAACCATCAGCATCTCCTCCACGACTTGCTTCTGAACAGAAACGTCCAGCGCTGAAGTCGGCTCATCAGCCATCAGAATGCTTGGATTGAGCAGCATTGCTACTGCGATGCCAACACGTTGCTGCATACCTCCTGACAGCTCGAAAGGGTAGCTCTCGAGGATGCGGTCCACATCTTCAAAGCCCAGCTTCCTGAGCAGTTCCGCAGCTCTCGATCTGAATTCCTCTCTTGTAATGTCCTCATGCTCGGCTACGCTCTCGTATAACTGCGATTCCACCGTGCGGATCGGACAGAAAGAACTGCCGGCAATCTGGAATATCATTCCCAGATCCGGACCGTTGAGCTTGCGGATCTCATTGTCTGACAGGTCTGCGAGATTCTTTCCCCTGTACCAGATATCTCCTCTCGTGACCATTCCCGTCGGACCGAGAAGTCCCATTGCAGCCTTGATAAGAGTTGATTTGCCGGACCCGGATTCGCCTACAATACCCAGTATCTCACCTTCGTCGACTGTAAAGCTGATATCCCTTACGACAGTCTTACCGTTATATGAAATGTCTACGCGATCATAGCGTATTATCTCTGCCATGCTGCTACCTCCTTCTGCTCTTAGGGTCCACATAGTCTCTGATGGTGTCTCCAAGGAGGTTGAAGATCATGACAGAGATAAAGATAGCAAGACCCGGTGAAAGAGTTATCCAAGGAGATATTGTCATAAGACCGCGGGTATCGCTCATCATGCTTCCCCATTCAGCTGTTGGCGGTTTGGCGCCAAGTCCGAGGAAGCTGAGTCCGGCGAGCTCCATCATCATAGTTCCGATATCGAGCATCGATGTGACGAGAATCGGACCGACTATATTCGGCAATATGTGTTTGAATATTATCTTGCTTGTGCTGCTGCCCGATAATTTGGCCGCTTTGAGGAAAGGTGTTTCTTTCAGGGAAAGTGTCTGGCTTCGGGCAATTCTTGCGTATTTTGGCCAGGAGATCGCCGCCAGTGCGATGATCGCATTCTGCAGACCCCCGCCAAGCACACCTGCAACCGCGAGAGCGAAAACCAGCCCCGGGAAAGCGAGGAACACATCGGATATGCGCATCAGCACCGTGTCGATCCACTTGCCGTGCCATCCGCAGAATATGCCGACGCAGGTCCCGATCACAGTGATGATGGCTACCAGGACGAGAGTAGAGTAGATACTCGTACGGCTTCCGATTATCACTCGGGAAAGCATATCGCGTCCGTATTGGTCAGTACCGAACAGATGCTCAGCGGATGGCAATGCCTTTGCGTTGGAAAGATCCTGAATGTATGGATCGTACGGTGTCAGATGATCAGAGAAGACTGAACATAAAAGCAGGATTACGGCTAGCGTCGCGAATATTATCAGTCTGATTTTGACGGTGTCTTTCCTGACTTTCTGAATTCTGATAGTAGGTTCATTCATCATTCGGTCACCCCCAGACGGATACGCGGATCAAGAGCATGATACAGAAGATCCGTGATGAGATTGACCAATACATATATGATCGCCATCCAGACCACATAAGCCTGGATAAGCGGGTAGTCACGCATCGTGATAGCGTCTACAGCAAGCTTGCCGACACCGTCCCACATAAAGATACTCTCAATGATGGCCGTTCCGCCGAGAAGGCTGCCGATAGAAAGCGCGAGTAGCGTGATGATCGTGAGCATCGAGGATTTGATGACGCTTTTCCAGAGAATCACACTATTTCTTACGCCACGTGCTTTGGCTCCGGTGACGTAATCCTTATTCAGCTCTTCCAGAACCGTAGCTCTGACCTGACGCATGTATTTTGCTGACATAGCGATTGCGAGGGTCAGGGTAGGCATTATCGCGCTCTGCAAAGTCAAACCATTCGAAATGACAGGAAGCCAGCCGAGTTTTATAGCGAGGATCTCCATCAGCAGGAGCGCTACGAAGAAATTGGGCAGAGAATTGCCTATGAAACTCAAAAAACGCAAAAAATAATCCGTTATCTTATCATGCCTGACTGCGGCAAGCACCCCCAGCGGAATCGAGATGATGATCGTCACTATTATTGACAATGCAGTCAATAATAGTGTAGCCGGAAGCTTGGATACGAACGTCGCGAAGACATCCCTGCCGGAAACATAACTTTTTCCCATATCTCCGGTCATCATCCCGCCGAGCCATGAAAAGTACTGTTCTAAGAACGGCTTGTCCAAACCGAGTTCTGCGCGCTTTGCGTCTATGATCTCCTGACTTACAGCGCCTTTATCACCATACAGTTCCGTAATAGCATCGCTGCCTGCGATTCTCATCATGGCAAATGACAGGAATGTGATGCCTATCAGTACTGGGATAAGTTGAAGAAATCTCCGGATTACATATTTTCTCACGTCTTATGCCTCGCCTAAAAAATAGCTGTTAGTACTATCTTATTGTTTATATTTATATGGGTGTTTCCCTATCGACCGGCGTCGTTTATTTGACCGCTCTGATGCAGAACATCCTGTCAGGCATATAGAATTGGTCTTTCTCAGCGTAGAGCCTATCGCCCGCGCCCCTGTCTGCATCGACTTCGCTGAATCCGATCTTATCAAGGACCTGCAGATCCCATTCAGGTCTGTCCAGCGCACTTACCGACAGCATGTGATATATGTTATGACACTCTTCCACCAGTGAGTCCTCTACTTTCTCATGAGCAAGATTCTCTGCCTGATCATATTTGTGAAAGCCCTTGGCGTATTCAGCGTCATAGTTCAGGAGTACACCTCCTTGTTTCAGCACACGATGCCATTCTTTGTATGCTTCTGCAGGATGCGGAAGCGTCCAGGTAAGATTGCGCGAAATAACAGCGTCAAAATATCCATCAGGGAATCCCGGATGCTCAGCATCCATGACATAGAATTCAGCTGCTGCAGCGCGGTGTCTGCCGCAGAGCTGTTTTGCCTGTGAGATCATTTCCGGCGTCAGATCGATACCGGTCATCCTGTATCCTAAAGGTGCGAGTACCATCTCAAAGAATCCTGCTCCGCAGCCTACATCCAGTATTCTAAGACTATCTCCTGCAGGGAGCCGCTCGCAAAGCTCATTTCTCCACAGCTCAGCTTTGTAGCTGTGCGCTTCATCGTGTTTATGCTCAGAAAAAGAACTGGAGCGCTTGCTCCAGTACGATTTGACTGCCGCTTTGACGCCGGCGGGTTCACTTTCAAACGGGATCTCAGATAATCTGCTCATAATGGACTCACTTTCGATTGATTCTACTGATAGTTTATTTTACTTAACTGCATCCAACAAGCCGGGGTGGGGGATACTGAACGTCAAAAAACAATATGAAAATCCGTCTGCAACGCATTTGCCATCCCCCACAGGGGCTTACAGCCTTGCATTTCCTCTGTTATTTTTAAACCATGAAAATCACGAGAATCGCAGGACATGATCTTGTTCCGGGCAGGATCATCAAAGACCATATACATGTCGGCGGGACAGAGATCCATGTGCCGCATGTAATAATCTCCGGCCGTAAGCCGGGTCCGTTGCTGCTTGTTACCGCAGGTATCCACAACGCGGAATACGTCGGTATCCAGGCTGCTATTGAATTGTCTTCAGAAATCGACCCTGAACAGCTGGCAGGAACGCTTATCATAGTTCCTGTTGCCAACAGGTCCGGTTTTGAAAACAGGACAATGAGCATGGTTCATGAAGACGGCAAAAATCTCAACAGGGTTTTTCCCGGGGACGCAAGCGGGACGGCTGCCGACCGCCTGGCTCACCTGCTGTTCAACACTTTCATAAAATATGCTGATGCATACGTGGACCTTCACAGCGGCGATGGTTATGAAGAACTGATCCCATATGTATATTATGTGGGAGATACAGTCTGCGAAAAGCAGGCATCTGCCATGGCTTCATGTGTCGATACGGAATTCATCGTCAGATCACGCTGCAAAACAGGCGGCGCTTATAACATAGCCTCTGTCAATGGAATCCCGAGCATTCTCATTGAGCGCGGACAGCTTTCTATGTATCCCCGTGAAGAGATCGATGCTGATAAGTCAGACGTCATCAATATAATGAAATATCTTGGTATGTTGGATGGAGCTCACGAAACATATACTAAGACACCGCTTATAGAGCACGAGCTTTTCTCCCCTGCCACCGGATGCTGGTATCCTGAATTTCATCCCGGCGATACTTTCTTCGAGGGAGAAAAACTTGGGACCATACGGGATTATTTTGGTAAAATGATCCATGAAATCACAGCAACAGAGACCGGGATCATCATTCACCAGTGCGCGTCTCTGAACATATTGAAAGACGGCCCGATGATCTCATACGGGGCTTTTAGACAGTAAAAAACTATGAGTGAAAATATCGGATTATCTGAAGCAAATCGAATCTACTGGTCACAAAGGTCGACAAGCTATTCAGATGTAAATAAGGAAGAACTTGCAGGCATCAGCCGGCACAACTGGTCAACAGTCCTGCACGAAGAGATATATTCGCATTTTCCGGACAGATCTCCGGAAAGCATAAGTGTGCTCGATATTGGCACCGGTCCGGGATTTTTTGCGATTCTGCTTGCAGAATCAGGTTTTCATGTCACAGCTGCAGACATGACTCCTGAAATGCTTGATGAAGCAAGACAGAA
>JBGUIG010000045.1:0-12793 GCA_045112795.1 Anaerovoracaceae bacterium
GCCAGTCTGTATGGTCCCGGATAGATGCCGAAAAGCGCTGTTATCTGACTCGTTTCATAGAAAAGGCTCAGCAGAAATGAGTATAGAATCGTACGCTTAAGGCTTAGTTTGAAGTAATAATGCAAGTAAACTCCAAACGGTACAGTCAGCAGGATATTGAACAGGAGCTGCCAGAGCGACATGCTCACAAGATATCTTTTGATAGCAGCAAAACTTAATGCTCTGCCATGCCAGTACAGCCAGATCTGCCTGAAAGGAATCAGATTAAGATGTCCCTGCCACGTATTTCCTTCTGTCGACGCCCTGTCCGGAAGCGGCAGGCTGACCATGAAGAACGCAATCAGCATGTAGAGGATAAAACTATATATTATCAGCGTCCTGTACTTCGAGACCGACCCGTGCCTGTTATACTGATACACCGCATAAGGCAGTGTGAATAATGCGGCTATGAACGGGAAAACCAGAACACCTGTATATATGTTATCAAAATAAACCATTCTGTTATCCTTATAATTCTCTATTCCGGTTTGTTGAACTTGCTATGTCACTAATATGATAGCATAACCACTGTTTTTTCTCGATTATTTTGGCAAAGCAAAAGCCCCTTAACGGGGCTATTCTGTTGAGTCGGAAGACTGACGACAAACCGGCCAGTCTTGTCTTTCTGTCAGCTCAATGCCTGTAACCTTCTATTCGGTTCTCTTAGGCCTGTAACCTTCTATTCGGTTCCCTTAAGCGCCTCTACCATGTTGATCCTGCGGTTCTTTCTGGATATCATCCATCCCACGATCATTGTCACCCCAAGGTTCAGGGCTGCAGCCGGCAATATGCTAACAGGTCCGACCAGAGTATTCATCTCATATTCACCTGCCAGCATGTCCATCAGATATTTCAGAGCCCAGATGCCCGCAGGGATACCCAGCAGTGTACCGGCCACAGATATCCAGAGATTCTGTGATATCAGAAGCCTCCCGATTGCTTTGTTTCTGAATCCGAGGACTTTAAGAGTCGCCATCTCGCGGTAACGTTCCATATAGCTCATGATGCCGAGGTTGTACAGTACAATCAGGCAAAGCAGCAGAGATGCGACGATGAGTACGATTATGAAGAAGTAAAAGATCTTCATGAACGCGTCGAAGGAATCTATGATATCCTGTTTTCTCTGCACGCTGGTGACATTGCTGCCTGTGCTGATCTGATCCTTATCGGTCATGGTATAAACGCTGTTTATCCTGTACGCTTCGCTGTCAGTCAGTCCAAGTGAATCCGCATAATCCTCCGACATGGATATGCTCTCAGTAAGAGATCCGTTGATACCGCTGATCAGTATGTCATAGCTCTCATCTGTTCCGTATGGCTCTATGGTTACAATATCTCCTGCATCCACATCAAATTCTTTGGCAAGCCTTTTACATATAAGTGCTCCTTCTTCCGGCAGCGGAACTATATTTGAGTCTTTATCTATGAATCTGCACATTCCATGTGAGATATTGTAAACATCGGCAGATACGGTTTTGTCCCCTACCTTGGCGCTGACAGAAGCACTGTAATCTCCATCCAGTTCCTCGGCGAGTCTGATTGTATCTGTGTTACTGGCGTCTGCAGACATAAAGATCTTAGAAGAATAAATCGCAGTGTCGTCATAGAAAGTGTCAAGGAAGTTATTCATTGTCTCGTTCATTCCGAACGATGCAATAAGCATAAGCATACATCCGAAAGTGCCGATAAACGACATGGCACTGCGTGATTTGTGCCGCAATATATCTCTGAGATTCCACTTGGTACCGAATCTCATTCTCTGCCAAAGGGCTGTTTTCTCGATAATCAGCCTGCGTATGTGCCTCGGAGTATACGGGCGCAGAGTTTCTGCGGCAGTTCCCCGGAGGAGTTCTCTTACAGACAAATATCCTACAAATATCGTGAGCATTATAATCATCAGGACTATTGCCCAGATCCATACAGGAATGTGCACTGTCCAGTCAGGCATAACAAAATAGGTGCCCATCATACCGTCCTGCGACATCACCATTTTGCAGAGTATATAGCCAAGCGCAACTCCGAGTACAGAGCCTGTAAGAGATATGATGACCGCATATGAAGTATAGTGACGTATTATCTTCTTATCTCTGAATCCAAGAGCTTTCAGCGTGCCTATCTGCGTCTTCTCGCTGATAGTGATTCTGTTCATTGTGGTTATCATAGTCAGTATCGCTATTGCAAGAAAGAGCACCGGCAGGACCAGTCCCATCGTTTTGCCCTCGTTCATCTCGCCTCTCGACTCTGCATATGATACATTCTCATCCTTAGTAAGTATCAGCAGTGAGCGTCCCAGAGCCTTATCAACCGCCGCCTGTATTTCCTGCTTCTCCATTGATGAATTGACATTAACCTGACACAGGATTTTGTCACATGCTTCTTTGACGGCTATGCTCATGACATCGTCATCGAGATCCGGTTCTTCTTCTCTTATCTCCCGTTCTATCACCTTTCTCAGCATCGCCGGAGTAGCATAAACATATCCATATGTATTGAAATCAGGCATAACCTGGGATTCATCGCGGACACAGATGAGATATTCCGCAGATTCGATCAGTCCCCTGACAGTACCGGTAAACTCCATGTCCTCAAAAGTTACTGTCAGTTTATCTCCTGGTTTTATTCCGTTCAGCTCAGCATATTTATCCATGAGCCAGAACCCGTCAGGATCCCATCTGTCGTATTTTTCGCCCTCCATAAGAACAAATCCGGACGTGTGCTCGCTCTCGGTGATTGTAAGCGCAAGCTGATTTCCTGAACCCTTGACATCGGCATTTACCGACAGGAACCGGCTGACACCAATCACTCTGTCTATATCTCTTATTTTGTCTACATCGGCAGATGATATTCCATCTTCGTCTATTATTCTGTAATCGGCAAAGCCGCAGTCTTTGAAGAAAGACCCTGTGTCCTTTCCGATAGTTACCCATTCAGCATTGAATCCAACGAAAACTCCTATGCCCAAAGCGATCAGAAGTATCATGGAAATGAACTGAACCTTATATACC
This sequence comes from Anaerovoracaceae bacterium, assembly GCA_045112795.1. GTDB lineage: Bacteria > Bacillota > Clostridia > Peptostreptococcales > Anaerovoracaceae > Crickella. Next base: position 3,045 of record JBGUIG010000045.1, read on the forward strand.
TTTGCGGTCCTCCACAGTTTACGTACAAGCATTACCAATCCACCTCATCTGCTGATAACGGATGCGGCTGTTCATCAACTGAGGTGACCTTTCCGCTCCTTATGTGTATTACGACATCTGCCATTCTGGCGATATTCTGATTATGTGTTACGATGATAATTGTCTTGCCGTATTCCCTTGCCATCTTGAGCAGAAGCTTGAGCACAACTACTCCCGTCTCGGAGTCAAGAGCGCCGGTAGGCTCATCACAAAGCAGTATCTTAGGATTCTTGGCCAGGGCTCTGCAGATGGAAACCCTCTGCTGTTCTCCGCCGGACAGTTCATGAGGGAACTGATGCGAGTGATCATCCAGACCTACTTCGGCCAGAAGCTCCTCAGAACTCATGTGATCCGGCGCTATCTCATCGATAAGTGAAATATTTTCCAGAACAGTAAGTGTCGGTATCAGATTATACGACTGAAATACAAAGCCGACCTTAGCGGCTCTGTAATCTGCCAGTTCATCGCTGGACAGTGTAGATATATCTGTGCCGTCAACAATAATCGTACCGCTGGTAGGACTATCCAGACCGCCCAGCAAATTCAGAAAAGTGCTCTTGCCGGCTCCAGATGGACCAAGAATGACTACAAATTTTCCTCCTTCTATCTCCAGATTGACATCAGCCAGAGCATTCTGTACATGATCTCCTGTAACATATGTCCTTGTTACATCTTTGAATTGAACTATTTTCATAAAAAACGCCTCAATAAAAAATATAGTTAGTTAAATTAAACTAACTATATCACTTTCTTTCCCCAAAATAAAGTGGGGAAAGATTATAACTAGCTCTCAGTCCGCTTCAGTCTCCGCATGTCTAAGCGGCCATCAACTCACTTCTCCAGAATCGTACCTTCAGAATAAAGCACAGCTTTACCCGCAACCTTTATCCTGTCTTCATTGATCCCTGTGTACAGTATTCCGGACCGCGCTGATGCCTGATAGCATGTAAGGTCTTTCTTCCCCAGTTTACCGCACCAGTAAGGTGTTATCATGCAGTGAGTGCTTCCTGTAACAGGATCTTCAGGAATACTTAATTTCGGTGCAAAAATCCGGCTTACACAGTCAAAAGCTATCTCATCTGATGGCGCTGTTACTGCAACCAGCAGTCCTTCAAGTTCTTTTATTTTATCCTGATCCGGCTGCAGGGTCTTTACTGTTTGTGCATCAGGAAGTACCAGCAGAAGGTCTCTGTCTATGTATGCCTCTATTGGTCTGATACCGATTGCCTCTTCCATCTGATCCGTTACTTCAATGCTTTTCAGCTTATACGCAGGGAAATCCATCTCAAAGATGTCCCCTTTGCGTGCAACAGTAAGTCTGCCCACCTGAGTCTTGAATTCAATCTCCAAAGCGTCTTTTTCATAAAAGTTGAATAATACATAAGAAGTGCCGAGAGTTGCGTGGCCGCAAAAGTCTATCTCTCCTCCCGGAGTGAACCAGCGCAGATGATAGGCCTCTCCTTCTTTTACCGTAAAAGCCGTTTCAGAAAAATTGTTTTCTATTGCAATGTTCCGCATAAGCTCATCATCAGGCCACTTGTCAAGCACACATACTGCTGCCTGATTACCGCTGAATACTTTGTCAGTAAAAGCATCAACTATGTATTGTTTCATTACGCTCTCCCTTCACCAAATGAATTATAATTTCTGTCAATATTTGTAGCTGTGTGCTCCGGACACAGCATGGTCAGATCGTCAGAATACTCTTTTGCTCATCTATGATTCTGTTACAGAAATCTTCATAGCTTTCATTTTTTATTAAATCAGCCCCAAGTCTGCCGTCTTTAATAAAGATAACTCTGTTACTGAATCCTGCTATGTATGGATCATGGGTGACCATAACAATGGTTTTGCCCATCTCTTGATTTGCCATAACAAAGTATGACATCACAGTATCAGAACTCGCCTGATCGAGATTTCCTGTCGGTTCATCCGCCAGAATCAGTTCCGGCCGGTTGATCAGTGCTCTGCAGATTGCCACTCTCTGCTTCTCGCCTCCTGACAGCTCCTGCGGACTCTTATCCAGCAGTTTATGCACGTCCATCTTCTCGGCCAGAAGCTCTGCCTCTTTCAGACATTCTGAAGTATCTCTATGATCCAGTATCATAGGGAGCATGATATTCTCCCTGACTGACAAGGTATTCATAAGATAATAGTCCTGATAAACGAACCCTGTTTCATGCCGTCTCAAAGCTGCCAGCTTATCCCCTCTGATTCGTGAGGCAGGTTCTTTTCTGAAAAAGATCTGTCCGTCAGTAGGACGGTCAAGAAGGCCAAGCAGCTTGAGCAATGTCGTTTTGCCTGATCCCGATCTTCCCATTATCGATATGAATTCTCCCGAGCAGACTGTCAGGTCTATCCCTTTCAGAACTTCAATTCTGTATTCTCCGCCCGGATATGACCGGTATATTCTTTCCGCTTTAATCAAGACATCGTTATTCATCGCTGATCCCGATCCCCCTTTCTTCTGCTATACAGAGAATACTGATGAACAAAAGCCCAAATACTTCGAGCAGTACGGCTAGCGTTAACTGATTTCCTGCACATTTTCCTATGAGTTCCGGACTGTACATTCTTGCCGAATATACTGCTGATGAGAACACTACTGCGGTTATACACATTATAATCAGCGGCAGAACATAAAAGACAAGGATTTCTCTCCTGACTATCTTTTTTCTGAGCTTTACCGTTGCTCCTACCGAAGATAAGAAACGGTCTCTTTTGCACCTCTCTTCACGCTCCATCTGACACATCGCATACAGGATCAGCGCTTTCATCAGCAGAAATGCGCTTAACATGCAGAAGCACAGAATCATTCTCGTGGACCTGGACGTATTTATGTCTCTGGCAGCTGTTTCACTTGAGTAATGGAATTTCACAGTCGAGTCATAATTACCTATATACAGGTGAGCCTCTTCCCGTTCCTCAAGCTTTTTTTCGACAGATCCATAGTTTTCCGGGCCCACTTTTACAAGAACCAGCTTAGTCGGACCCTGAATATGTAAAGGATCATATTCCTTATCTTCATTCCCAAAGTATGCCTTTGCCGATTCGTCACTAAGCCCTGTCACTGCATCTGTTCTCTTCCACTCATTCTGAGCTTTACTGAAAGCTTTATCAGACATCACTATGATGTTTTCGTTTTTCTCGGTACTGTAACATCCAATCAGGCTTCCTATTTCCTCGCCTGCTACTCTCTTTTCATAAAATGTAGTATTACCGTTAAAAAAATCTGCGTGAACACACGGCAAACCTATGTGCAGATTGGGACGCGACTTACCATAGTACCAGTCGACAGGCTGGGCTTTAACAGACTTGTCCTGCTGATGAACAATGTACACATCATCTCCGTTCTCATCCAGATGCAGGTCTCTGTTAATGTAATTATCATCCACCGCTTTCTTCAGGCTGTGATAAGTTGACTCTGATATGCCGATCTGCTGACCTTGTATGGGCTTATCCGTAGCAGCTCCGATTCTTTCTGTCTTAAGAGCGGTTGTAACACGCACCATCGGATATTCAGTTATTTCAGCATCTGACAGCATCTTTAATTCTCCGATAAGAGCATCTTCATTATCATCCGCCATACATACAAAATCATACGGGAACAAAGTTTCAGTACTCTCTGAATGGATAATAGCTGCGATCTGCAGTGGGATATAGAAACATGTCACAGCACTCAGCGCAGAATAGATCAGTACATATCTTGAGATTGTGCTGAGTCTGAAATAAAAGCGATTATTAAGTAATAATCTGCTGTAATATCTGTCAGGCCTGCCCCTTTTCTCCCTGAGAAGTATGATCGCCGCCAGATTTCTGCCGAAAAGATACAGACCAAGAAGAAATACTACAATGTATACGGGGTTTTCGTGATTATATAGTTTTCTGTATGACATCGCTGAACCAACAGACAGCAGTATCCCCAGCAGCATGAGAGGCAGTGTTAGTCTTCCCGAAAGCTTTTCTCCTGCGGAATTGTTTCCACTGCCGGTAATAAGGAGAAAGTCCCCTTCCAGTTCCATCAGAAAAGCAAATCCCAGCAGAAACATGATAAGCACACATGCACAGATGACCGGGTATGTGAACCATGCTGAGCCACCAAGTTTCACATTTTCATGAATGGTCTTCGCAAGAATTATCTCGAGGCCTCTGCACATCGCGATTCCGAGGGCAAAGCCAATTATCACAGAAAAGCTGTATGCTATGCCGCATTCAGAAAGAATCATCCTTCTCATGTCTTTGCCGGTTATACCGATTCTCCTGAGAAGAACGTAATCGGGGATTCTCTTTCTCAGATACGAGACCAGGATTGTCATTGTAACAATCAGTCCGCTAAACAAAAGGAATAATCCTGCAGACGCAAAAATGCTCCCTACATCGCCCTCCTGAAATAAAATAAAAAGTTCAGAAGAGTATGCCTTCGTGAACTTCTGATAACTTGCAGCACAAGTATATATAAGCGCCAGAAAGACTGCTTCACATACTATTAGTGCGAACATCTCTCTGCGATAACCCTTATAGTCTCTGGCTATTATTCTGATGAGCAGATTACCGGGTTTTTTCATAGGCTCATTGCCCCTGCAGCTCCCAATTTGTTAACGTCTTCATGATATCACATGGCATTGAACCCTGCATCAGCTTTATTTCATCCAATCTCAGATCCCGTTTAGTTATCACTTTCATGATATCATATCAGTCTGTTTTCCCTGCCTGTATAAAAAAACGACGCTCGCGAGAGCGCCGCATATTTTGTAAGAGTAGGTTGTAAGAGTAGTGCAAGATAACATGCGGAGTCCGAAGAAATCAGCAGCGTACAAACGTTGAAATTCCAAGGGGCTTAACATTGCTATGCCTTCTTTATTGCAGACCGGATGCTCTCACAGAATTCTTTTGGATGAAGTGTGAATGTTTCCGCATGATCCTGTCCTTTGTTCTCTCTGAACACTACTTCCGGAAACATATTCCTGACATATTCAATATCCCATTTCCGGGCAGATTTTTCATCTTCTCCATACCAGTATTCAATGTGAATTCCCGTTAGAACAGGATGCGTTGGCATGTTGTAATTATTGGTCGAATAAAATCCACGCCATATAGTACGGGCACTCATGCTTCTGAGTACCTTTTTTATGTATATCATATCTTCCTTCGAATACTTATCCGGATCAAATACGCTCGAGAGAGCTTTGATGCTCATGTATTTGCCGGTCATAGTCATCAGGAAATCCTTTATACCTATCAGATACGTAATCGGCTTAGGTAGCCGGTATGGAGTAATCCCTCCGTCTATAACTGCTGCATCTGAATGGATCCTTCCTTCTGCCAGCATGCGCATAACAACTGCGCCGCCCATTGAACAGCCATAAAGGCATGTGACTTGGGCATATCCATTAGCGTTCAGCCAGTCTGTTATCTCCTCAGCGGTCTCTTCTATACTTATGAAATCTCTGAGCGGATTGTCGGGGTCATGTCTCGGTATCGCCGGAATAATCAGATGGAAGTCCTTCTCCAGTTCAGGTATCACATATTCGAATACATCCCACCATACTCCTAGCGGATGGAACATCACGAGTACGTCATTATTTTCTTTCCCAAATTCGTGTATCGTCATCCCGGTACTACTTCTCTATCTGCTCAAATCCGATTACCTTATATTCAGTCCCTTTCAGGGCTTTTGCAAAATCCGCTTCAGTCTTCTCTGTTTTGGAAAGCACTTCAGCCCTCTTCCGTCCGAGATTGACGTTTGCCCAAGTGTCACCGGATTTATTGATGGCGTTTTCAACATTGGCAGCGCAGTTGCTGCACATCATGCCATCGACTGACACATAGTATTTATAAGGATAATGCGACTCATCAGTATCTTCTACAGGCTTGCGAAGCACCGCCTCCGCACTCCCGCAGCAGCTCGATTTCGCTTTTCCCCTCACCTTCTGAACTGTTCCGTAAACAGCATATGCAATAAGCAGCGCTCCGGCAATTATTATCAGTTTTGCAGCCATTAGTGTTATTCCCTTCTAAGCTTCAATCAGATCTGTCATATTATAAACGCTGATCCCTATCGTTGAAAGTTGTTTTTTTCGTTCCTTCACTGCGGCAAATGCAGCCACTGTACAGACAGTATCAGTTAATACATTTCCTATCTATTTTCCGGATAACTTCTCCATAATTTCCTGCATTTTGCTTTCGAAGAACTCTGCAGGAATCAGTGCGATGCCCACTTCATCACTTGCGACAATCAGACGGTCACCTCGCATCATTCCAAGATGATCTCTGGCAGCCTTAGGGATAACGATCTGACCACGGTCTCCAAGTGTGACTGTGCCCCAGATGTTCTTTCCCTTCTCAGCAGGAGGGACCATCCCTAAGCCTTCGACTGTTTCTGATTTCAGCAGACTGTCCAGCGTTACTCCGTAAACTTTGGCAAGCAGAGCAGCTTTATCAACATCGGGAACAGTCGCACCGCTCTCCCACTTTGCATACGCCTGACGGGAAATATCAATTTTTTCAGCTATCTGCTCCTGCGAGTATCCATTCAGCTTTCTTAGCATGATAAGGTTGTCTTTCAGCATAATCGCACCTCTTTACAGATCGATCTTATCAAAGTTATCACATGACTTATTATACGATATGAGGGTCAGCAGTATAAATATTATTATCCCCGCAAGCAGTGTTGTAAGCTGCAGACCGATGTGGTCAAAGCCAAAGGCATTAAGTGCTTCCATCCCCGGGAAATGATGCAATGCCTCGGCGATTCCTATCAGAAGGAAGTTCACAATGATGTATGTGATAAACGGCTTTCCAAGGAAGTACGCAGTCCTGAAGAATCCTCCGATAAAGATCATATTGAACACTCCGAAGATCACCAGCGCACACCCGAGGTAGAATGGATTTGCATTCATCAGCGCGTTCTGACGGTATACAGCCGCATCTGCCAGAACAGTCATCCGAACGAGCGTCAGAACCGCCATCAGTGCGAATCCGCACAGCTCAATCATGACAGAGAACTGATACTTTCCCCTGACCACATCACGCTTGGCAACCGGAAGCAGTGCAGAAAACACAATATCGTTAGCCTCTCTGGCACTCTGAAAGCTCTGGAATATACCAAGACTTATGAAGAATGCACTGCAGAGTATCGGGTATCCCGGCAGCATTGTCATAAAAGCAAATCCAATAAACAAATAAGTCAGAAGCAGCGCGCTAAGCCGCATCTCTTTTTTCAGAAGCGCGTTCATGCCATCACCTCCCTCTCAAGCCTCAGGAAAACTTCTTCGAGTGTTTCTCCCGGTCTTCCCTGATTTTGCATAAAGTCCTCCTTTGAACAGGCTGCTTTGATTTCACCACCGCTGATATAGACAATATTGTCCGCACATCTCTCAAGATCTGACGTTATATGAGTTGAAAAGAATATGGTAACTCCATGTTCTTTGAGTGTTTTGAACAACTCAAGAAGCTCATCTCTGGAAAACGGGTCCAGACCGCTTGTCGGTTCGTCAAGTATCAGCACCTCAGCTCTGTGCGAAAGGGCCAGGAGAAGGTTGAACTTTACCTTCATTCCTTCCGAAAGCTCTATAGGTTTCTTGTTCTCGTCTATCCCGAACAATTCCATATATTTCCGGTAGGCAGTCTCGTCCCAATCGGGGTAAAAGCTTCTGGTAACTTCCACTATCTCGCTTATTTTCTTTCTCGGATACCAGCTGACAGTACCGGTGGAATAACCGATTCTCTGTTTGATTTCCTTCTCATTGCCTGAAAGCGGCGTGCCGAAGTATGAGATTTCTCCGCTGTCTGTATGGATCAGATTGAGCATCGACTTGATCGTTGTGGTTTTCCCCGCTCCGTTACGTCCTATGAATCCGGTAATCGCGCCTTCTTCCAGTGAGAAGCTGACTTCTTTTAACCGGAAAGACGGATAAGTCTTGCAGACATCAGTCAGTTCTACAATATTCATGTTAGTTCCTTTCGATTCGCTTTATCAGTTTTATTCGATTTGTTCGATTACTATGAATATTGTAAAAGTTGGTTGCCCTAGGGACAACCAACCAAAGTTAACATGTTATGTTGTTATTAGTTGCAAAGAACGAATTCGCCATAAGAGATCTGCCCGGTCAAAAAGGCACTTCGTCTTTTCAATGAGTTTTGTATTCTGCCATCCCTGAAAACTTTTTGCGGATTTCCTGCAATTTCAAGTCAATTCTTCTATATAGGCAGGAAATTCGAGGTGATTCATCTTTATACATTCGCATTCATCTTGGCTCCCTACCCGTCTGATCTGCAATTGTTTTATACCATTCCCTAAAACCGTTGAAATTACTGGATTCTATAGAATCAAATCCGAGCGAGCTGTTTCGTCTTATTGAAAGTATCACCACAAACTCTCTTTTGACAGGGGCCGCGCAAACCATTTCCTGCATATATACCAAAAGTGCATCGATTATGCAGGAAAACCTTCAAAACTCCTTTTCATGTTTGCAATAAATGTCTCAAATCGTGAATAAGTATTCAAATCTGTGTGGATTTATTAAATCCAGCAAGAATCTCCGCCATGCAAACCATGATTTAGCAATAATTTTTTGTATCTGCTAGAGTTCTATCGTTTCAGTTTTTATTTCTTTATCATGACTGCAAAGAACAGCTGAACATGCCGGGTCTGATGCTGCCTTTGCTATCCAGCGCAGAGTCTTATTTTGCAGCGCCGCATCAGCAGCAAATCCCGGTGCTTCCATCTTTTCCCAGCTGCGCGGAGATACGGCAGCGTCCGAAGCCAGAAGCACATACCTCTCTTTATTTCTGACAATGACTCCGCAAAGCCCGTCTGTATGCCCCGGCATATTCACCATCATGATGCTGCCGTCACCTGTGATATCTATGGCTTTGTTCATCGGGCCAAGCAGATGGCCTCTGAAGAACACTCTTTCCGCACCCTCTACATCCCATAGCTGCTCCGGCTGTCTGATACGGTATTTCGTCCTTACCGACCAGTATGCTTCATCCTCAGGTATCACTATCCTCTTTGCCCGGCTCACCGATCTGAGTCCCGAAACATGATCCGGATCAAGATGTGTAATGAGCACTGCGTCTATATCTTCCTGCCTTATACCCATGGATCTCAGCTGTTCATCCACTGCCATGCCCGCAGGTACGTATGGCCTGTACAGCGCGGCCAGGTGCGCGGGCAGAACGCTTTTTACAGCTTTGGGATCATAGACTCCATCCGGACTGATATCTCTGCTCCAGCCTGTATCCACAAGAAAAAGCCCTGCCGGATGCTCTATCAGATATGAAAGCACCGGGAGTGTTACCCGGTTGCTGTCCGAAGCCATGACTGCTTTGCGAAAATCAGTCATTACATTTCCGCCGCCATACAGCAGATCCTCATGTATTCTTATGTACCCGCAATTCAGTATGTGTATTTTCATAGTCGTTTCTGGGCAAAATAAATGATGAGAATTTATTATTCTCATTTAGATTTCTTAGGTTTCTTTTCGGGCAGTTCTGCATACATTCCCTCAAGTAACTCTGAAATAAGATCCGTATCCTCAAATCTGTCGAATACGTGCATTAGCGTCTTTGAACCCTCATATGGATAACGCAATTCTGAATCTGCAAGAAGTCTGTCCGATGTCGGCGTTCTTTTTAAAAACAGTTCCTTATCTCCAATATCGCCTATCAATTTACCATTCAGGTACACAAGGTATCCGCCCATCATA
>JBGUIG010000046.1:0-11394 GCA_045112795.1 Anaerovoracaceae bacterium
CTGCCAAGAGAAAAATCATCCTGCTGTAATGAAATGACTGCAGACGAAAGCAGTAATCAACGGAGATATAGAATGAAACCCGATTCGATGATGGAAATATATCACATTAAAGGTACCGGCATCGGCACCGTCAGGGCTGACATTACCAGACTGGATCTGGTGGACGCTGTAGTAAATGCCGCCAACTCTTCACTGCTTGGAGGTGGCGGAGTTGACGGAGCCATTCACCGTGCTGCCGGTCCCGGACTCCTGAATGAGTGCAGGTCGCTTAACGGCTGCAGAACCGGTGAAGCCAAGATTACAAGCGCATATGAGATGCCTTGCCGGTACATAATCCATACGGTTGGGCCGATCTGGAGAGGCGGGGACGAAGGCGAAGCGGACCTGCTGGCTTCATGCTACAGAAATTCACTCAGACTTGCAGCCGAAAACGGAATACGCACCATCGCTTTTCCTTCTATATCTACAGGAATTTTCTCTTATCCGATTGAGGAAGCAGCTTACATAGCCGTACACACGGTCCTTGATTATCTGAGAGACAACCCGGACAGATTCATTTTTGTGATGTGGGCATTTCTGGATGAGAGAAACAAGGCTGTATATGACCGCGTTCTGCAGGAAGCAGCTAAACAGCCCGATTCGGAGATGGGCAAAGCAGGAGTGATCGTTGCAAGAAACCTTGATGGAAATGAATTGGATAAACTCAAAGAGCTGGGAGATGTGAAGATATTCGGCGGTGAAGACACAAACGGAGACCATCTTCTCAGTTAGTTAACACGGAACTTGTTTCCGTGCATCTTTCTGGTGAATAAATTTGAAAATACTTGTAATACCGGACATCCATCTTAAACCGTGGATGTTTGAGAGAGCTGCTCAGATTATGAGATCCGGTGAGGCTGAACGGGCTGTCTGCCTGATGGACATACCGGATGACTGGGATGAGCAGGGAAATATAGAATTATATATACGGACCTTTGAGAAGGCCTTCAGCTTCCTCAGAGAATTTCCGGAGACACTGTGGTGCTGGGGAAATCACGACCTTTCATATCCTTGGCTCCGCTATGAAAGCGGTTATTCGCTTATAGCCGCCAGGATAGTACGTGAGGAAATCAATGAATTCTGTTCCAGGCTGCCTGAGAGAAGGAGACTGGCATACATACACAGAATCGACGACGTGTTGTTCATGCACGGAGGGCTGACAGAACGCTTTGTACGCAAAATAACAGGCAGGGTTCGTTTCAGCAAATCTCACGGAGATTACATAGATGCTGTTGTAGATGCCGTTAACAGCCTTGACAGCGGGCTGATCTGGGAAAACGACTCTCCTCTGTGGTACAGACCACAGATTGAAAGTGAGAAGATGTTCATGTCCGATCAGATTCTGCAGGTTGTGGGGCATACTCCTGTAAGAAACATAAGCAAAAACGGCAGCGTCATATCATGTGATGTTTTTTCTGCTGACAGCAGAGGAAAACCTTTCGGAAGCAGAGAATTTCTTCTTCTCGATACAGTAACTTGGGAATACAGGGGGATCAGATAGAAATGCCGATCGACTATATTACATTTGATGGAAATAAATACATGACGCGGGATGTCCGTCTTGAGGAATACAAAGTCACAGTCAAGGTCGCACAGGAAGAACTTGACTCGGCTTTGTTTGATGAGAAGGAGGGGTACTCATCAAGGGAGGCGGAGCTGCTTGACGAACTTATTTACACTTTCATTCCTGCCTCGCTTATGGAGGCGTCTGATGATGAAATAGCAGAGTACATATACGAGAAGAACGAAGAATTATACAATATCTGATTAAGATGGAGCATTCAGCAGTCAAGGCGGTATTCAAGAAAGGATGGGATCAGAGCTATGAAATACAAAATGATACATACCAACTGGAATGTCAGCGATCTTGAGGCCTCTATGAAATTCTATGAAGAGGCTCTGGGTCTGAAAGAAACAAGAAGAAAGACTGCCCAAGATGGTTCTTACATCATCGTATATCTGGGGGATGGAATCAGCAATTTTGAGCTGGAACTGACATGGCTCAGCGAGCATCCTCAGAAGTATGATCTGGGCGAAGAGGAGTTTCACCTGGCTTTCCGGACGGATGACTTCGAAGCAGCACATAAGCACCATGAAGAGATGGGCTGCATAGCATTTGAAAATCATGACATGGGAATATACTTTATCACTGATCCGGACGGGTACTGGCTTGAGGTGGTTCCGGAAAGAGATTAGAGAAATCAGGGGGACGCTATGAAAATCAATGTAAACGGGATGGAGCTGTACTATGAGGTACACGGCAGCGGCAGACCGCTGATCATGCTGCATGGCAATGGTGAGGACCATTCGATCTTCTATGAGTCTATGGTTCTGCTGAGAAAGCACTTTACCGTATATACCGTGGACTCAAGAAATCACGGACACAGCGGACGGTCCGAAGAGCTGCACTATGAAGACATGGCTCAGGATATGATCGGATTCATGGATGCGCTTGATCTTAAGGATGTGGTATTCTACGGATTCAGTGATGGCGGAATTATCGGACTTCTGGCGGCCATGAAGACAGACAGAATCGGCATGCTCATCACGAGCGGCGCCAATATGACACCTAAGGGTGTGGCATTGCCTCTGCAGCTGTTTGTCAAAGGCATGTACACAGTCACCAAAGACCCTAAAATGTATCTGATGATGGCTGAGCCGAATATCACGCCTGAAGATCTTGCGAAAATCACAGTACCGACTGTAGTAATTGCCGGTGAGAAAGACCTTATTACCGAAGAGGAAACATCACGTCTGGCGGAGGCTATTCCGGGTGCCAGAAAACGCATTATACCTGGCGAGGGGCATGGCAGCTATATCGTTCACAAGAGCCGCATTGCGGATATCATTATGGAGGAGACCGGTTTAGCCGAGGCGTGCAGGGAAATCACATCTGCTCAGATGAAGACTCTTGCCGCTGCTCAGCAGGGCGAAATGGATGCTGCATTCATGTATGAGAAACTCTCGGGCAAAGTAACAGATGAGAAGGATGCTGCGGCGTTCAGACGGCTTGCCGGTGATGAGCTGAGACACGCGGAGGTTTTCCGCAAGTATACAGGCAAAGACCTGAAACCGAATCCGTCCAAGGCAATAGCTGTTCCGGCAATGTATAAATTGCTCGGTAAAGTGAAAACATACACCATCATCGCAGACGCTGAGTATGAAGCTGCGAATAAATATAAGCATATAATCGCAGATTTTCCTGAAGTCGAGCAGGTGATGAATGACGAGACATTCCACGGAGACGCAGTTATCGGACTGCTGGGCAAAACAGCAGAATAATGTGGCGCGTGAGATGATCATACTGTCAGTGGAGGTGCTGGTATGAGAAATCATGAAATTACAGACAGACAGCTGCTTCTTAACGAGGATGGCGAGCTGAGAGAACCCGGATGGTCCAGAAGAATGGTTCAGCAGTACAGGCGCTCCATGATTAAGGCTCCTTCGTGGAGAATCAAGGAGTGGGACTATTATCTTGTTGTAAACAGAGAGTTTGCTGCAGCCTTTACAGTTTCGGATGACGGATACATAGGACTTCAGTCAGTATCACTCCTTACTTTCGGGGATGTGCCATGGGAGCACACCGAGACAGTCCTTAACCCTTTCCCTATGGGCAAGCTGTTCCTGCCGGATCACAGCTCATCAGGAGTCACAAGGTATTCAGACAAGAGACTTCAGATGGTATTTGAAGCCTCTGCGGGAAAGCGGAAAATCGACTGCTGCTTTGACAGATTCTGCGATGGCAAACCGCTGGAAGCTCACATATTGCTGGAGCAGCCGGATATGGATTCGATGGTAATTGCCACTCCTTGGCCAGAGAAACACGCTTTCTATTACAACCAGAAAATAAACTGCATGAGAGCTTCAGGCTATGTGGAGTTTGACGGAAAGAGATACGAATTCGATCCTATTACTGACTTCGGCACTCTTGACTGGGGCCGCGGAGTGTGGACATATGACAATACGTGGTTCTGGGGCTCCGGCAATACAGATATCGACGGCAAAGCATTCGGATGGAACATCGGATACGGCTTCGGAGATACCGGTGCGGCGTCAGAGAATATTCTTTTCTATGACGGCAAAGCACACAAACTCGATGATGTTACTTTCAATATCCCAGGCAGCGGATACATGGACAAATGGACATTCACATCATCAGACGGAAGATTTGAGATGGAGTTTGAACCGGTTCTGGACAGGGCCGCCAATCTCGATTTCAAGGTCATAGTATCGGATCAGCATCAGGTGTTCGGCAAAATGAGCGGAACTGCGGTGCTTGACGATGGAACGGAGATTCATATCCAGGATGTAATGTGCTTTGCAGAAAAAGTACACAACCGGTACTGATTAACAGATAAGTGACGGATTCAATGCACCGGCCGGACAAGCCGGTGCGTTATACTGATTAAAATAACTCAGGAGAAATAGTTAAATGGCTGACATAAACATTATGGACAATGCTGAATTCCTGGATGGACTTACTGCTCTCGGAGAAAGCGAGATGCAGCTTTTCCGGATGCTGCTCGACAGGCCTTTTGGCCTCATGCTGTCTGTCGATACAGACATTATGATTGCACAGCTTCTCGAAAGAGAGGGCCTTGTGCGCATTGAAGAAGGTAACAAAGTAATTATTCCGGACTCTGTGCGTGAAACATATGTTGAAAACTGGACTGATGAGCTGACACTGAAGTGGCGTAAACGCAACTGGATGTACAAGTGCCTTGAGGCAGGCAAATATCTGTACGGCGTCATGACATGGGATGTGCTGAAGGAACTCTTTGCCCTGAGGTATCCTCATGCTGAGATGGAGGAAATCAGAGAACTGTTTGACACTACGCCAATGTTCTATCAGTGGTTCACTGAACGCGACGGCAGACTGGTATTGAACGGTTTCGAAAAGGACGGTTACTACAAGCACCTCGAACAGCAGATTCAGGGTGACATACCTTTCTACATTCCTAAGAAGGATGAGGTAGAAGAACTGTATGACAGAGGATGCCTTATCAGCAGGGAGAATCATGCAAAGCTGCAGGACTACATAGCTGAGACATTTGGCGTTGACAAAGACGTTGCCGGAATGAAAGTTCACGAGCTGTATGAGGCGGTGAACAACCGTGTCAGAATAAGTGACGCTGTCGATACATTTGCTGCAGGCGGAGACGGTGACCCAGAGGGCGCGTTTAAGTTCCCTTCAGATGAGGCTCAGGTGAAATTCATTGAGCTGTACATTGAGATGAGCCGGGAGTGCCGTATCAGAGACAACAGAGGCCACGATTACTACGAGATGGTAGGCATTATGGCAGCGAAGAATAGGGCGGCTGACGGAACATCCCGTAAGACTGCTGTCAGACGGGTAAAGATAGGCAGAAACGATCCTTGTCCGTGCGGAAGCGGCAAGAAATACAAAAACTGCTGCGGCAGAAACTAGCCTTCAGCTCAGGTCCTGATCAGGGAAATGAAAAAGGAGCCGGTCCGGCTCCTTTTTGTGAGGCTGTATTCAGTGAATACCTGCAGCATACCGAATTTACTTGGCCAGCATCTTTTTTGCTCCTGACAGAGCTTTAAGATACAGAATGTATGCTGCTATCATAGCGATCAGTGCTGCAATTCCGAGAACTCCGGTAATAATTGTAGTGGTATCACCTGCATTAGCGAATCCTGAGAATACAGTTAATACCAGAACAATAACATAAATGATAATAATCATTGTTCTTGAACTGACAGCTTTTTTCTTTACATCTTCTCTTCCCATCTTTTCTGCAAGAGCGATGATTCCGGCGAGTACATAGATTGTTACAAGTACTTCAGCAATCTGATAAATTGTCTGCATTCCTGTTGTGAGAAGCTCATTATTCTTGAAAAAGCTTGTTCCTGCTGAAGCCAGAAGGCTTATGATCAGCCAAGTGGATGCTTTCTTAAAATTAGGCTCATCCTTGGAAGCTTTGCTGATACCGATAATATTCAGGAAAAATGAAATGATTGTTATGACTCCGGCGATAATTAACACCGCACTGCCGCCTAAAAAAGCGATACTGTTTGCGACATCTTCTACTCCGGACTCGATAATCCCTGAAGTGATTGCAGTAACAATTGCGGAGACTCCGCCTACAAGTATTGCAATAAGGCTGAGAATCTCTCCTGAATAAATTTTCTTGATTCCATCATATGCGTTTGGGTACATTATGATTTCCTCCATATAAAAACTAAGACTAAGTGAAACAACTTATAATTCACCAATAATGATAGTATCTTTGCCCTTAGTACGCAACAATACTTACATTTTTTATAGCTTCAGCTGATAAAAAAGACTGTAACCCATATTCTGGTTACAGTCTTAGTGGTGCGCCCTGAGGGACTCGAACCCGCGACCTTCTGATTCGTAGTCAGACACTCTATCCAACTGAGCTAAGAGCGCATGTCGTTTTGCGACTTCACAATGATACATCAGTAACGTTAAAAAGTCAACTATGAGTACCGCAAAAAGAGTCGTATCTGCGCGATGTAAAAGGCCGGCATTCAATGTGCCGGCCTGTGAGGTGGATTGTAAAGCCTAAAATCAATTAGATTGTGAATCCCTTGGTCATCTTGTCATCAGGATCCATGAACCACTTTGCTTCGCCGCAGAGATATGCAGCGCCTGTTACCTGAGGGATGATTGTGTCGAACTCACCAACCTTAGGTCCGAGTTCAGCAACTGTTCCGATGAATCTTGTATCGATGAATGATTTGTAAACAAAGCTTTCGCCTACGCCGAGCTCACCGTTCTTGTAGAGCCATGCCAGCTTAGCTGATGTTCCTGTGCCGCATGGTGATCTGTCGATCTGCGGATCATGTGGCTCACCGAATACCAGCTGGTTCTTAAGTGAGAACTTAGCCTCAGGGCAGAATTCCTTGTCGCTTTCTGTCATCTCGTCAGAGCAGTAGTTCTCGATGAGGTCTACGCTTGTGATGTCGAGCTCAGGATGCTGGATTTCCATGGTTCTGTTGATTTCCTGAAGTGCGAAGCTTGACCACTCTGTGAGGAACTTGGTGTGCTCAGGTGTTACCTTGAAGCCGAAGTTCTTCTCTGTATCAACAAGTGCGAAGAATGATCCGCCGAAGCAGATGTCAAATACTACATCCTTACCCTGATAGTTGAGAACGCAGTTCTCTTTGTAAACGAATGCAGGAACGTTGGTCAGCTTAACGCCTGTAACCTTGCCATTCTTGCAGTTGCAGTCAAGATGGATAAGGCCGGCAGGTGCCTCGATACAGAGCTTAGTAACAGGCTCCTGCATTTCCATGAGACCTGCCTCAAGGATAACAGTAGCAGCTCCGATTGAGCAGTGGCCGCACATGTTCAGATATCCGCCGCCATCCATGAAGAAGATTCCGAAGTCAGCTTCAGGATTGATTGGCTCGCAGAGAATAGCACCGAACATATCGTGGTGTCCACGAGGCTCGAACATAAGCATTGTTCTGAGGAAATCATAATGCTCTTCAAGATAGTGCTTCTTCTCGATCATTGTATTTCCCGGCAGTTCCGGGCAGTCAAGAGCTACTCTGCAGTATTCGCCCTCGGTGTGTGCCTCAACAGTTCTGATGACCTGTTTGTCATAAAGATCATAGTTAACTTTAGGCTCGAGATATTTTGCCATGGGTATTTACCTCCTTAAAACACATAGCGATAAAAGAGGCTGTCAGTCTGCCTCATTATTAAGGTTATCATAACGCAATAAAAGAAAGGGTGTCAATAATCTGATGCGCTATTAACAGGGGGCATAATTGTGCTTTTTTAGTGCGTGAAAGTTGTTTAAAAAGGCATTAAGCATTTCTTAAAGACTTGCTTGATACATGTTTCATTGATTAATGCAAACATTGAAAAATCAAGGGTTTGTCAAAGTAAAACGGATAAAATATGAGAACAGTTGTAATTAATATTATCTATACGAAATTGCTGAAGCATTGTTGAATTGAATAGCACAAAATGATATGATTTATGCGAATAAAAGGGCAATTTTTTGTGTGTCTAATCATTGATTTTTCAACTTATTTGCCTAATCTTATTTCAAAGTAGTTCAAAGGAGATTCGTATTATGGAAAACATTCAGATGCTACTGAAGCAGGGTGCTGTCGGCAAGCCATGTGCTCCTGTTGTTGCTGTAGGCGACAAGGTAAAAAAGGGTACACTTATTGCTACTCCGACAGGACTTGGAGTTAATGTTCACTCCAGCGTTTACGGCGAGGTTGTAGAGATTCTCGAGGACAGAATCGTAATCAAGCCGGATGAAGAGCAGCCTGATGAATACGTCAAGATCGCTAAGGGCTCCAACCTCGAAATGATCAAAGAGGCTGGCGTTATCGGTCAGGGCGGTGCTGGCTTCCCTACATTTATTAAGATTTACGACGGCAAGAATGATAAGCCTGTTCTTGATCATGGTTACATTCTTGTAAACGCTTCCGAGTGCGAACCTGGTCTTGCTCACAATATCCAGCAGATTGATGAAGATCCTGCCGGACTGCTGAGAGGTATCCATTATCTGATGGAGATCGCCGGAGCAGACAAGGGAATCATCGCAATCAAGAAAAAACACAGAGAAACAATTTTAAAGCTGGACGCACTTCTCAAGGATGATCCGGCAATCGAAAGACATCTTCTCCCGGATATCTATCCGATGGGCGAAGAGCGTGCTGTAGTAAGAGAGTGCCTCGGCATCGAACTCGAGCCGGACAAGCTCCCATCCGCAGCTAACGCTGTAGTAATCAACAGTGAGACCGTATACAGCTGTGTAGCTGCAATCGAGGACCAGAAACCAGTAATCGATAAGAACATCACTGTAAGAGGAATGATCAACGGCGGAAATCAGGCTCATGTATTCGAGCATGTTCCGGTTGGAACAAGCGTACAGACACTGATCGACATGGCCGGCGGTATCGATGAGCAGTGCGGTTACGGCGAGATCATCATGGGCGGTTCCTTCACAGGTAAGGCTACTACTCTTGATGCTCCTATCACAAAGTGCACAGGTGCTCTGCTTGTAACTCGTCCGTTCAGAGATCTTAAGGGCGCAAAGGTTGGTATCCTGGTATGCGCATGCGGCGGCAACCTTGAGAGAATGGAAGACCTCGTTGCTAAGTATAACGGAACAGTCGGTCATGTATGCTACTGCAAGCAGGCTGCAGAAATGCCTAACGGAACACGTAAGTGTGAGCGTCCTGGCAACTGCCCTGGACAGGTTAAGAACAACCTCGAGTTCAAGAAGGCAGGCTGCGAGTACATCATCATCGGAAACTGCTCTGACTGCTCCAACACAGTTATGGCTTCCGGCCCTAAGATGGGACTCAAGGTAATGCACATGACAGACCTTGCTATGATGGCAGTAGGACATCCGCTGTACAGAACACTCAAGGTTTCCAAGAAGGTTGATCAGGATCTCGACGTAGTAGACAACGTTGAGGATAACGAGACAGTACAGTAATATCTATCCGTACAGACCGACAGTAATATCTATCCGTACAGACCGACGAATCTTTTATATTACATACTATATTTAATGGTATAAACTCTCATTCCGGAGAGCCCCAACTCCCCGGAATGAGAGAAAGTATACAACTACTGGCTTTGCACATTGCATAGTCAGGCAACAGTTTTAAGGAGGAAGATCGATATGTCAATCACAGCTGAAACAGCTAAGCAACATGCTAACGATCCAGCAGTACTTTGCTGCAGAGCAGAAGCAGGCACAGAACTGACACCTGCAAACTTCGAGGATCCAGCAATCTTCCCGGATCTTGTTGATTCCGGACTGCTGAACCTTGACGGAGCTCTGAAACTTGGCCAGGTGCTCAATGGCTCAAAGCTTACTAAGACAGTTGATTCTCTTACTCCTATTACAGCAGATATCGTTGATAAGTTCGACGCAGAAGAAGGCGCTGAGGAAGAAGCTCCTGCAGCAGTAGAGGCAGCAGCTCCTGAAGCAGCACCAGCAGCAGCTCCTGCAGTAGCAGCAGCACCTGTTGCCGGCGGCGTTATCAAGCTTCACATCGGTGAAGGTAAGAACATCGATATCGAAATTCCTGCCGGAATCGGCGGCGGCGCAGCAGCTGCACCAGCAGCAGTCGCAGCACCTGCAGCAGTAGCAGCAGCTCCTGCAGCAGCAGCTAAGGAAGAAGGCGAAGCTGTAGTAGTCAGAGAGATGACACGTAAGCACTACAAAATCGATAAGGTAGTTCTTGGTGATGAAACCAAGATCGAAGGAACAACTCTGTACATCAGAGAGGCAGCAGCTCAGGAAGGTGCTGACGCTCAGAAGCTGGTACACAGCCTCACACTCGATGTAATCACACCTGATCAGTATCACACTTACACAGAGACAGTAATGGACATCCAGCCAATCGCTACTAAGGAAGACGATTATGAGCTCGGTGAAGGCGTTACAAGAGTTCTCGACGGCGTTGTAATGATGGTTACTGGTATCACCGAAGAAGGTATTCAGGTAGGTGAGTTCGGTTCTTCCGAGGGATACATCGATGAGAACATGATGTGGGGACGTCCTGGTGCAGTAGACAAGGGCGAAATCATCATCAGAGCTCACGCTGTTATCGACAACAAGAAGAACATGGAGAGACCTGGTCCTATCGCTATCCACACTGCAGTTGACCACGTAACTCAGGAAATCAGAAATGCTATGAAGAAGCAGCTGACTGATGAGCAGGTAGTTGATACTCAGGTTATGAAACAGGTTAGAAGACCTGGAAAGAAGAAAATCGTTATCGTTAAGGAAATCATGGGCCAGGGCGCTATGCATGATAACTTCCTGTTCCCAACAGAGCCAGTAGGAGTACTCGGAGCTAAGCCTAACGTAGACCTTGGTAACGTTCCTGTAGCTGCTAACCCACTCGAGGTAATGGACGGCTGCATCCACGCTCTTACATGCATCGGACCTGCTTCCAAGGAAATGTCCAGACATTACTGGAGAGAGCCACTGGTATACGAAGCAATTCACGATGACGACGTTGACCTGGTAGGCGTAATCTTCGTTGGTTCCCCACAGGCTAACACAGATAAGTTCTACGTATCCAGAAGACTTGGCCAGATGGTAGAGTCCATGAACGTAGACGGTGCATTCGTTACAACAGAAGGATTCGGAAACAACCACGTAGACTTCACTTCCCACATCGAGCAGATTGGTAAGAGAGGCGTTCCGGTTGTTGGATTCTCATTCTGCGCTGTACAGGGTGCTCTCGTAACAGGTAACAAGTACTGCGATGCTATGGTAGACAACAACAAGTCAATGTCCGGTATCGAGAACGAAGTACTTGCTTGCAACACTCTCTGCCACGAAGACGCTATCAGAGGTCTGGCTATGCTCAAGG
>JBGUIG010000047.1:0-7802 GCA_045112795.1 Anaerovoracaceae bacterium
TCCGACTGAGTACTTAAGTGTCTCGCCGAAAGTCGCCTCGATGTCCTTGCGCGGCACCCTGTGGCCGAGGTAGCGCTCGAAAACAGCCTGCCATGAGGCCACAATGATGTCGTTGGTATTCGCCAGTGTCCCGTCAAAATCAAAAATTATGTATTTTTTCTTCATATATTAGTCCGCAATGGCCCTTTCTTACGGCTTTACCATCCGCCGCCTCCGCCGCCTCCGGCACCGCCGCCTGAGAAGCCGCCTCCGCTGAAGCCGCCTCCGCCGCTCCAGCTTGATCCGCCGCCGCTCCAGCCTCCGCCGGAACCGCCGCTTCCTGTGTGCGATGGAGGTGCAGGTATTGTGATATTATTGCTGACACTTGATGAGCATGTATTCATCATTCTGCCCATCATGTAATAGTCAAACGCATCCATTCGGTCATATCTGCTGTAGTACCATGTCGGTGTGACAACAGGTATGTTCTCGAAGTTTTTGATCCACTTGTCGGAGAGTCCGAATACATATGCATATGGTGATATATGGTAGAAGTATTCCGGATCCTCTTCAACCAGTTCTTTGAGTTTGTCCAGCTCGGCAGTCTTGATGAACTCCTTGAACCCGAGGATTCTTCCCATCAGCCTTGTATATTCTCTTCTCCTAGCAATAGCGATGACAGAGAAGAATATGCCAACGAGAGTTCCGCCGACCAGAAGGCCGGTTATCAGCATGCCCTTGGCAGGATCTATGTTGCTGATCGTATCGGAGAACATAGGCAGTACTCCGACGCCTGCAACGAAGAACCAGATTGCCGCCAGTGTCATCAGTACTGTTTTGACTTTACTGCGGCTGCGGATCCTGTCGTATACCGAGCACATTATTCCGGTTGTAATGAAAATATGTATTGCCGTCCAGACCAGCTCAAACATGCCGAGATCATCTCCGCACGCTGTTGCCCAGGTGCAGAACGCGAAAGCAGGGACTACCGAAGCCACAGTACAGAATGCTCTTGCCATCTGTGACTCAGGTGTATTGATTGAACTGCTTCCTCTGAACATATTGGCAAGCTGCTCCTGAGCCCTTTCGAACTTGCGCCCGAACTTGGTCCCCATTCTGTCACTTCTGACTTTATCGCGCCCGCCGGCAAAAATACCGTTGTACAGAGTCTGGATATACGGCGGTTCGATTCCTGATGGTTCAGACACTGCATGGAAGAGGAAGTTCTTCTTGTCGTAGTCCTCAATACTCAGATAGCCTTTATCAGCCATGTATACAATGTTGGCAACTATGTCTCTCTTGTCTACCGATCCGTCTACGATGTAGCCGATCTCGCCCGGAGTAAGCTCGTCAGGCGGATAGAACTCCAGTGTTTTGACCATGTGCTCGTCTCTTCCGAAGAAGAACCATATTACAGCAGCACCTATCGGTCCGAGGAGTAAGAGCATCCAGGTTGTCAGCGGCATCTGGCCGTATTCCTTGGCGCCTACCCAGTATCCTTCAGGCAAAGGCAAAGCAACAGTGACACCGTGGTATACAGGCAGGTCTGATGCTGTGACAGTGAACGACATGCCGTCAGGTGATGCTGTGACCCTGGCTCCGTCTTCATTGCCTTCTGTCCCGTATTCTCCGGAATAGATCTCGACGTCATTAAGGTCAGCTGCCTTAGGCAGGTTTACTGTCGCGGTTACATTGCCGATAGGAGTCTCCCATCCGGTCGGGATGAGGTTGAGAAGCAGCATATCCATGCTGTCATTCTCATCGTCGTACATCGTGATCTTATATCTGATGTCGTAGTGATTGAGTCCTACAAGCGTATAGTCTCCGCTTCCTATCTTGACTACCACATTGCCGTTTTGCTTGTAATAGTCGTAGTTGTAGCCAAGTACACGCAAACCGGTGATCTCACTGCCGTTAATTGGGATGTATCTGTAAATTCCATGGTGAGGTGTGACAAAGTTTATATCTATCCCCTCGCTGATATCATAGGAATTGTTCTCAGCAACATCAATATTGACATTAAACTGCGGAGTCTCCATGGTGTTATCCGCAGCATAGACTGCAGCACGGCCAGACGGTACCGAGAAAGCGACCAGAGCAAGCACTGCAGCCAGAGCCAAGCATCTGGCAATCAGGGTCCTTCTGCGGCCGCGTGAATTATTGCTCATTTTCATGATATATGTCCCCCGTTCAATTCAAGAGATATATCCACTTAGTGTGACAGCAAAGCTGTATGTGCACTAAAGTCCTTCGTCGAAATCATCCGAGTGCATCTTAGGGAAGTTGAACAGTTCCGCTATGAGGCTGGTCGGGAAGGACTCTACTTTGTTGTTGTAGTCTCTGAGGACAGCAGCAAGATACTTCTTCGCATTGTCGATATCCTCAGCAGTACCCGATTCATAATACTTTTTCAGTTCCTGCTCAGCGAGCTCGATGCGGTTTTTGTCCTTGGTAAGCGAGTTGTAGCACAGAGCTATCAGCAGCGCGATTACCACCAGAATAATTATTACTATAACCATTGATCCACCCCCTTCTCCAGGTAGCTTAGCGATAGCGATCATAATTACTGATTTCGTCCACAGCAATTCTTGTACTTCTTTCCGGAGCCGCAAGGACACGGATCGTTTCTGCCGACCTTTGGCATATCGCGTCTGACTGTCTCCTGCTTTCCGGTCTTGTCTGCTTTCGGTGCAGCCCCGGGCATATTGCCTCTTGCAGCTCCGCCGGATGACTGAGAATCATCCTTATAATCTTCCTTGGCTGCAGATGTTCTGCCGGTTACAACGTTGCGTCTCTCGGTTCTGGTTGTAACTGTTACGTTGTAGCAGAACTTGACGGTCTCTTCTCTGATATCCGCAACGAGTTCCTCGAACATCGCAAAGCCTTCCTGCGCGTATGCGACAGCCGGATCCTGCTGTCCGATTCCTCTGAGTCCGATACCGTCTTTGAGCTGATCCATAGCGTCTATGTGATCCATCCAGCGGTTGTCGACAACTCTGAGGAGGATCATTCTCTCGACTTCACGCATCTGCTCTGAACCGATTTCGGCTTCCTTCTCAGCATAGATCTTGTCGAAGACTGCTTTGACATCATCCCTGAGTTTGTCCTCATCGAGATCTCTTATATAATCAGGATCATCGAAGTTCAGTCTGCCTTTGACAAGAGGTGTGATCTGCTCAAGTCCATCGGACACTCTCTTGAGATCCCATTCTTCAGGATACCTTGACTCCATAACGACAGGATCGATGATTCCGTCGATCAGTTCGTAAGTCATGTTCTGAATGTAGCCGGAAACATCCTCTCCGTCCAGGACCATACGTCTCTGTCCGTAAATGATCTCTCTCTGCTTGTTCATAACGTTGTCGTACTGGAGTACATATTTACGGATACCGAAGTTCTTGCCCTCGACCTTCTTCTGAGCGCCTTCGATTGACCTTGTCAGCATGCCTGCCTCGAGAGGCTCGTCCTCATCGAGTCCGACTCTCTCCATTACAGCCTGCATTCTGTCTCCGCCGAAGAGTCTCATCAGATCATCCTCAAGCGAGATGAAGAACTGAGTTGATCCCGGGTCGCCCTGACGTCCGGAACGTCCTCTCAGCTGGTTATCGATACGTCTTGATTCGTGTCTCTCTGTACCTACGATGCAGAGTCCGCCGAGTGCTTTGACCTTCTCCTGCTCAGCTGCTCTCTCGGCTTTGATCTCATCGTGCAGCTCATTGTATCTCTGTCTTGCGACGATCATGTCAGGATCGTCAGATTTCTCGAAGCCTGTTGCGAAGGCAATCTGTTCAGGTGTGTATTCCTCTTTGCGCATCTGGCGTCTTGCTTCGAAGTCCGGATTGCCTCCGAGGATGATATCGGTACCACGGCCGGCCATGTTGGTAGCGATGGTAACGGCGCCGAGACGTCCTGCCTCAGCTACGATCTCAGCTTCCTGCTCGTGATGCTTGGCGTTCAGTACGTTGTGCTTGACGCCTCTCTTCTTGAGCATATTACTGATAAGCTCGGATATCTCGATCGAAATAGTACCGACCAGAACCGGCTGACCGGTTTCGTGAGCAGCTACGACCTTATCAACTATCGCTTTGTACTTACCTCTCTGATGAGCATATACGGAGTCCTGCTTATCCTCTCTGACAACCGGCTTGTTGGTCGGGATGACAACTACGTCCATGTTGTAGATGTCTCTGAACTCGTCTTCCTCGGTCTTGGCTGTACCGGTCATACCAGACAGCTTCTGATACATTCTGAAGTAGTTCTGGAGTGTGATGGTGGCGAGAGTCTTTGACTCGGATCTGACCTTGACGCCTTCCTTGGCCTCGATAGCCTGATGCAGTCCGTTCGAGAAACGTCTTCCGTACATCAGACGTCCTGTGAACTCGTCTACGATCAGGATCTCACCGTCTTTGACGATGTAGTCAACATCCCTCTTCATGAGGTAGTTGGCGCGCAGAGCCTGCTGTACATAGTGGTTCAGTTCCATGTTGTCAGGGTCCGAGAAGTTTTCAATTCCGAAGTAGTTCTCGCAGACCTTGACACCCTCGTCTGTAAGAGCGATCTGATTGTCTTTCTCATCGATCTTGTAGTCGCCCGGTCTGTCTTCTGTTTCCTCAACAAGGGTCTTTACAAAGGCGTTCGCATTCCGGTACATCGAACTGGAATCCTGTCCTCTGCCTGAGATGATGAGCGGTGTTCTCGCTTCATCGATGAGGATCGAGTCGACCTCGTCGACGATGGCAAAATTGAGTTCTCTCTGAGTCAGCTGCTCTTTGTATGTGACCATGTTGTCACGCAGGTAGTCAAAACCGAACTCGTTGTTGGTACCGTATGTGATGTCGGCCATGTACTGCTCGTGGCGCTTCTCGCCTTCGACAGCATGGATAACGCAGCCTACGGTAAGTCCGAGGAATGTGTAAAGTTTGCCCATCCACTCAGCGTCACGCTTAGCCAGGTAATCGTTGACTGTGACTACGTGTACGCCCTTGCCTTCAAGAGCGTTCAGGTAAGCTGCAAGTGTAGCAACAAGTGTCTTACCTTCACCGGTTTTCATCTCGGCGATTCTGCCCTGATGCAGAACAACGCCGCCGATGAGCTGTACTCTGAAATGCTTCATTCCGAGGCTTCGCCATGCGCCTTCACGGCAGACGGCAAAAGCTTCAGGAAGAATGTCGTCAAGTGTCTCTCCCTCTGCCAGTCTGGCTTTGAATTCAGCAGTCTTGCCTCTCAGCTCGTCATCTGACAGAGACTGCATCTCTTCATCATAGGCTTCAACACGGTCTACAATCTTCTCTATCTTCTTGACTTCTTTGGCATTAAGGTCGCCAAAGATCTTTTCCATTAAACCCATAGTTTGATTGATCCTCCTGTAACTTATTATCCGGGATCCCCGCAGGGATCGTCAGTTGCGATTAAGCGATGCGGTGCTCCATGCGCCTGCATCACGGTCAGTCGTCTTCTTCGGCTTTGTCCTCAACGGTGATTCTGGTCATGAGAGCTCTGCGGGCATCAGCCTTGGTAACTCTCACATGGAACACCTTGTGCTTTGACTCATAGTCGAATTCGTCGCCTTCCTTAGGCAGTCTGTCAAGCTCGATCATGACCCAGCCATTGACAGTATTGGCATCTGCCTCTATCTCCTCATCAAAGAGCTCGAAGAAATCCTCCAGGTCGGCACTTCCGGCAACAAGATAAGTGTCATCGCCTGCAGGTCTGACCTCCTTGGAAGACACAGTATCATGCTCGTCGTAGATGTCGCCTACGATCTCCTCGAGTATATCTTCAAGGGTAACAAGGCCGGTGGTACCGCCGTATTCATCGACGACTATCGCGATGTGAGTCTTTTTGGCCTGCATCTTTTTGAGCAGTACAGCCGCTTTGATAGTCTCAGCCACATACGCAACCGGCTTGATTATCTTCTCAGTATCTTTGATGTTCTTTACATTCTTATTGTAGAAGTCTTTCTGATTGATGACTCCTATGATGTTGTCGAGGTCGTCTTCATATACCGGCAGCCTTGACAGACCGGAATCTCTGAATACCTGCTTGATTTCCGCAACAGGTGTGCCCTTTTCAATAGCTACGATATCCACTCTCGGAGTGAGTATGTCGATAGCTTCGATTTCGTTGAACTCGATTGCATTTGAAATCAGCTCGCTCTGCTCTTCGCCGATCGCTCCGCCGGCCTCTGCTTCCTCAACGATGGTAAGAAGCTCGTCCTCTGAAAACTCAGGCTCGGTGTTCTTGCCGATCATCTTCTTGAGCAGGACCTTGAGTCCCATGAAGATGAATGTGAGCGGTGTCAGGATAATGATAAGGCCCTTGACAAATGGCGCAAGGAAAAGGGCGACCTCTTCTGAATATTCTCTCGCGATGATCTTCGGTGAGATCTCTCCCAGCACAAGTACAAGTATGGTGACCATCACGGTCGCAATCGTCGGACCGATCCTGGCTCCCCAGGTCATGATGCCGTAGACGGTAGCAACAGTTGTCATCGCGATATTGGATATTGTATTGCCGACCAGAATAGTTGTGATCAGCTTGTCAAAATTCTCGGTAAGTTCGAGGACGGTTTCCGCCCTCTTGTTGTCATCCGCAGCAAGATTCTTGATTTTGATCTTGTTGACGGAAGAGAACGCGGTCTCTGTGCCCGAGAAAAATGTCGAGCACAGGACCAGCGCGATAATTGCTATTAAGTAGCTGTTCATTAAGCCTCTCTTGTTATTTAAATCTCTTCGTCCCTGGATACGATTGCCCAGTCTATGGTTGTGTCGATCTCAGGTTCATTGTAATTTTCACTGTCGTATGTCAGATAAGCCTTGGCTGTATATGTTCCGACAGCGATTGCTTTGTTGTCTCTGTATCTTACATCAATAGACTTCGGAACATTTCTCAGTACGATGCTCTTCTCGTAAGCATCATATCTGAACGGCTTGTCATAGCTCCAGTGTACGTGCTCTGTATCGTAGTTGGCCTTGTGAATCGTCCACTTCAGGTCAGCGATCTCATCAGCTTCGCAGTTCCTTGTATCGTATGTAAGTCTCGCTCTTGCGGTATATGTACCTGCATTGATCTTGACGTTGTCTACATAAACGACTTCAGCATCCTTAGGCAGGCCGATCAGGCTTACCTTCTTAGGCTTCTCATCGTAAATGAAGAGTGTGCTTGCGTCATAATCCCATCTTACTGCGGAAGTGTTGATCTTCTTCTTGTGGATTCTCCACTTGAGGTTAGCTACAGTCGGCTCTTCGTAGTTGTCTTTGTTGCTGTAGTCGATGATGGCTTCTGCCATATATGTTCCGGCATCGATTGCAGTGTTGCCTCTGTAAGCTTCGACTCTGACACCCTCAGGCAGTCCGACCAGCTTGACGGTCTTCTCCTCGCCGTTGTATACGATGTCGTCATCATATGCCCATTCAACTCCGGACATATCGTATACAGCCTTGTTAATCTTCCACCAGCATCCCTTAACCGGTTCAGGTGTTGCGTAGTTAACAGGGTCAGCAGCCTCAATCTCGGCCATTGCCTCGTATTCGCCTGCACCTACAGCGGTACTGCCTTTGTAGATAACGCTTACGTTCTCAGGGAGACCTGCGAGCTGTACGGATTTCTCCTCTCCGTCATATGTGAACGGACTCTCGTAATCCCAGTGAACGCCTGTCATATCTATACCGGCCTTGGTGATTTCCCATCTGCATTCAGGCAGAGTAACCTCTCTGTAGTTGGTATCGCTCGGATTGACCAGTTTTGCCTTAGCGTAGTATACGCCTGCGTCTGTAGCAGTGTTGTCTTCGTAAACTACATCGAATCCTTCAGGTACGCCTTCG
>JBGUIG010000048.1:0-17091 GCA_045112795.1 Anaerovoracaceae bacterium
GCAATGAGGGCGGCTCCGTAAGATCTGCGGGGAAGGGTAACGCCTTATGAAGGGATCCGCTAGTCCCTGCCTGATGGTTTCCCGGTGAACTGGGGATGTCGAGGACAAATACAGGATCGAAACAATGACAAGTAAGACGGCGTGTCTGAGGATACTTTTTGCATCCTCCGGCACGCCTTCCTTATATACATGATTTTCGATTTTGACTCGAAACACCCAGTGCAGGGAGACCTGTGTATTCGATAACGGAAACGGAGGAAAAGAAAATGGCAAAACTCTTTGAGAACAACTACAGGACCAATCCTTACGTATACGGAATGGTCAATGTGCTTTCGAGCTTCTGCAGAGATTACGCAGAAGCCAACAGCGCGCTTGAAAAGAACCCTGATGACACGCGCTGCATGATGGTCAGAGCCTACTGCGTAGACTTTGCGAACTATCTGAGCGAGACGACAGGGCTCGGCTACGGCAATGTCGGAGAGCTGATAGTGAGAATGATGGAGGCGGGAAGCGATGAGAAATAACTATAGAGAAGACGGCTTCGTCTGGTTCGAGGACCAGATAAACGAGATGGCGGATCTGCTGATTACGGTACAGGGCATCCGCTACATATATCTGAAGAGACGCGACCGCAGCTGGATCGAAAGGATCGGCGATGAGGGAATGAGATTCGCACTCATGAGCATGTCGGAGATACAGCTTCGGATGATCGAAGAACTGATCTTCGAAGACAAGACGGTCACGGATATCCGCAGGGAACTGAATCTCACTATAACGGAGATCCGCATGGAGATAAGAGACATGAGAAAGGCGCTGCTTGCGGCGATGTGAAGGTGGCAGATATGAGAAGAATACGTTTTGACAACAGTCACGGCTACGAATCACTTGCAGAAAGCATAGTGCTGCAGGCCGTAAAGGACTACACCCGCTCCTACAGAGCAGTGCTCAGGGATCCCGAGAACAAAAAGGCGGCAGCCATGATGAAGGAGTGTGAAGACTTCATTGAATCCAGATGGTTCAGAATGCTCTGCGATCTCGATCCGGAAGAACTCCTTTTCAGACTTGACCTGGATATCGAGACTGAATTCTACAGGAGGCTGATATGAGCAAGCCGATAAACAAGTGGGAGAAGCCCTTCCATGTAGAGCGGGGAGATGTGTATATGGGGGCGGTCAATCTGGACTCTGACCCCCAAAAAGGAATCCAGCGAGGTTACAGGCCTCTTCTGGTCACGCAGAGCGACTGGCAGAACAGGAAGTCCGAATCTGTGATAGTCGTTCCCGGCACATCCGAGCTGAAAAAAACCGGTATGTGCACCCATGTTGTGATACCGCTTACTCGTGGTTTATCCCGCCAAACGATGTTCTGCTGCGAGCAGCGAGCCGTGGTGAATGTCAATCAGTTTGAGAAATACTGCTGCACGCTGCCGCCGGACATCATGAAGAAGATAACCAGAGCCTGCAGACTGGCAGAACGCGGTGCGAAGATCAAATGCAGGAAACAGAAAAAATAGCAAAGGTATTCCATTTTTCTACATTAAGTTTTTAATAATTGAACACCCGGAGTAACGTGTTATTGCAAACTCCGGGTGCACACGGAGGGCAGCATGAGAGATAAGCAGACTGGAAAACAGTGCATTTCGAGTGAACTCCGCTTCTATACAGTAAGCGATCTGCAGGAACTTCTTGGATGGAGTGAAAGAACGGTTCTGAAGCTGTTTAATGATCCGTCTTTCCCGGCCGCAGACTTCGGTCGTACCAAAGTGGTGGAAGCCCATGCAGCCATAGAGTTTTTCTCGAAGCGTCACGACAGAGAAAGAGAAAGATACTGGCAATAGAAAGGACGCAGCGAAATGGCAAGAAAGAAAAAACAGGTGAAGGCTCAGAATGGTGATGGATCATTCAGGATAAAGCCGAGCGGACTTATTGAATACAGGTTTTGCTATAGGGACGAATATGATCAGAGGCAGAGGAAGTCTGTTTCAGGTGAGACAGAACAGGAATGCCTGGACAAGGCTGAAGAATTCCTTGCCGGGCGTGCTAAGCTCAATAAGGAGCTTGATGCTAATTCTTCCATAGTAGAGATCCTCAGATACAAGTACCGTATGGATTATGAGAAGAACTTCCTAAGCGATGCGGGCTATGGGCGCAATCTGGATAATGTGAAGATTATCGAAAAGGGTCCTATAGGGTGCATGCCTATAGTCATAGTAGAGAAAAAGCACATTGATATGTATCTGAAGGAAATCACACGGTACTCGAACAGTGTAATAGAGAAGATATTTCTACAGCTGAAGCTCGCGTTTTCAATCGCAGTAGAAGAGGGCCTCGTTACTTATAATCCTATGCTGTCTCACAGCATTCGCAGGCCAAAGTCGGTAAAGGCCGATAAGAAGGTGCGCGGGCTTTCTGCTGAAGAGCAGAAGAGATTTGTTGATGCTATGGATAATAAGAATCCGCCGAAGGGGAGGAATGACTACAGGCTGCAATTGTTCATTGAACTGTACAGTGGACTGAGAATGGGAGAAATCAACGCTCTTACCCTGAAGGACATTGACTTTGAAAACAACGTGATACATGTCAGGGGAACTATATCCAAGGATGCTGACAACAAGTTTTTTCTTAAGGAAAGCACCAAAACTGAAGCGGGTATGAGGGATGTGCCGATCAGCTCAAGTCTGAAGCCATACCTTGAAGATGCTGTCAGGAAGTATCGCAGGAACAAGGAGAATCTTCTGTTCTACGATCATATTACAAAGACGGTAATATCGACTAATCAGGTCAATTCTTATTATAAGAGGATCTGCAATATTGCTGGAATCACTTCAGATGGGCAGCATGCACTGAGACACACATTCGCGACGAGATGTATTGAGTCAGGAGTTCCGGCTGTAGTCCTTAAGACATGGCTTGGTCATACAGACATACACGTTACACTAGATACATACACAGATGTGTTCAAGTCGATGGACAACGATGCAATCAATAAATTCGATGCACATCTGGATATGATGTAAACGTTCAGGCAGTGTGAATGGCGGGGAATACCCGTCATTTTGTTTGATCGGATGGCAGTCAGCAATTGACAAATGAAGGTTGTCATGGTATAAGAATATTGAGTGATGGACACTCCATCCGTGTGGCTAACACGTAAAATCCGAAATTAATGCAGGACATAAGGGCCTGAGGTTGGCGGGCAACGATAAAATCCGAAACTGATGCAGGACACAAGGGCCTGAGGATGGCGGACATCGATAAAATTAGTCACAAAGGGAGATTATGATACATTCGTGTTGTAATCTCCCTTTTATGTTATGAGGTATATGAAATGATTACAAAGAAAGAATGCCTTGCCACCCTGTTTAAGGCGGCCACGCTATATAAACAGAACTTTTTGGGCAATAAGTATCTGGTTCTTTATATTGATGAAAATAGAAAGCCTGACTATATTGAGATTGTATTCTATAAAGCAAGCTTCCTTCATTTGACCGGACTTTTGTTCACAAAGAAAGGTGGAAACTCAAACCAGTTCTTTGACTTATGTCTGAAGAAGAGACTAAAAGAATCGGATATTGAATTCGATGATAGCGGATTTGCAGAACTCAAGCTTAATGTAATTGAATATTTATTCGCAGAGGATATGTCAGCAAGAACTATTGGTGACTACAATTATTCTCAGCCAGTATTACAGACAGATAAGCTGGTAGGAGGGGTTTACGCGTGCCTAGGCGTATTGCGTAGTTCTAAAGGTTATTTCTTTCCGAACACTACAAGAAGCGGAGATATCGGAGATCTTGTTACTAAGAAACGCCCAATTGTTGCCATCTTCAAAAAACAGCATACGCAGCCACTTTATGATGCGATGGTTCATAAGACAAGGAACGAAAAATACAGAAGCTTTGCTATACCTAACAGAATTAAAAAACTATTATCTGAAGATGTAATAAAGGCATTCACTGACAATAAAGTCGATGATGAGTGAAAATCTTGCTGCATTAAGCAAGTACATTATTAATCAGTTGGGTCCGGGTATGGGGCTGACGGAAAAACAGATCTCTGAAACGCAGTAATTGCAAGGGATACACGTTCAATTTTTTACCATGTCCTCCGCCATTGACCTAAGGAGGGGCCCATCTGTGCGAAGCACTGATGGGAAGATGCCTTAGGTCTTTTTCTTTGCCCATATCAGATATAGACAGCTGGCAGATATCAAAAATAAGGAGTTCTACGAAGTGGAGAAAGATACCAATGCTAAAGATAAGAATGATGAAAAAGTTCCCGATGATTCAGAGACACTCTCCTGCGATATCATCATCCACATTGCTGACAAGACGGCGGAGAGATTCGAGGATATGGCTGATGGCATGGAAATGACAACACTGAAACAAATAGTGAGGAAGATCGAGGAGGCTGAGCCGGAAGTGATAGTGCCTATGCTACAGACAATGTTCCTTGCCAGAGGGATGGTAGATGCTGCCAAAGATCTGGATATGCTGGAACTCTGCTGTAGATACGATGAAGATACCTATTATCTCTTTTATGACATCCTATTCGACACGGATATCTTCGATTGGTTTTCAATCGAGAATATGTTTGATGACTTCCACAACGAAGATGAGCGTAAAACAGACTATCGAATACAGGTTTTCATATAAGGATGAGTTCGGGCAGAGTGCAAGAAAATCCTTTGCCTGTAAAACAAGGGAAGAATGCTTAGCAAAGGCAGAAGAATTTTTGACAGATCAGGCAAAATTGGCACAGGGTCTAGATATTAATGCGACTATAGTAGATATCCTCAAGCGTAAGTATGAGTATGACTATAAGAAGAATTATCTGAGCGAAGCCGGCTATGGACGAAACTTAGATTCACTCAAGATCCTCGAAAAGAGCCCCTTGGGAAATGTCCCTATAAGAACTATCGAAAGGAGGCATATAGACGCATACTCGACCAAGATAACCCATTATGCCAACAGCACGATTGAGAAGATTTATCTTATGTTGAGGGTCGCGTTTGATATTGCAATGGATGAAGGAATAATCACGAATAATATTATGCAGTCGACTACGATGCGCAGACCAAAATCCAAGAAGGCTGATAAAAAAGTGAGGGCACTTACGCCGGAAGAACAGAAGTTGTTTGAGGATGCTCTTGCTAACAGGAATCCTCCGATGGGAAGGAATGACTATCGGCTGCAGCTGTTCATCGCTTTGTATAGCGGTATGAGGATGGGCGAGATCAATGCCCTCAGGCTCGACAGTATAGACTTCGAGAATAACGTGGTTCATGTGAATGCAACAGTTTCAAGAGGGGTAGGTGCAAATTGGTTCATAAAAGATGGAACAAAGACCGAGGCAGGAGTCAGAGATGTTCCAATCTGCGATAAACTAAAGCCTTATCTTGAGGAAGCTCTGAAAAAATATAAGAAGAATAAGCAAAAGTTGTTGTTCTACGATTGCGTTTCAAAAAGAGTAATAACTACTACTCAAGTGAACTCATACTATAAAAGGGTATGCTCGTCAGTCGGAATAGAATCAAGCGGGCAACATGCCCTCAGACATACGTTCGCTACCCGATGTATCGAGGCTGGCATACCAGCTGTCGTGCTAAAGACCTGGCTCGGACATAAAGATATCCATATGACACTCGATACCTACACTGATGTTTTTCAAGCGATGGATAATGATGCTATAAGTAAGTATGATGAACACTTGAACTCGATGTAAAACAAAGGCAGGGCACTTTCCTATATACAGGTAAGTGACCTGCTATTTTGTTAGATGACAAAATGTATAAGGGTTTTATTTGAAATCAGCTTAGGCGTAACGGCCCTGTATATTCACTGTTGTTCGTATCCCTGAAGCATTATGATAACAACTCTGACAAGAGGTTAAGCCATTCCTATATACATGAGAAGATCGTCCTTGTTTTTGCCGAACACCTTAGGCGACAGTTGATCACATGTTGCCCAGTTGTCAATGAAAGGCAGAAATGCGCATACTCCTGCCATGCATTTTTCATAGTCTTTCATACCGGACAGTATAAAAGCGTGCAGCTGGTTCTCATCAAAATACTCATGCGGCAGCGCATCGAGAAACGAATCTGTGTCACCGCTTTTCAAAAGCTCTTTCGCAAGCTTACGAAGCTCAGGTGTCCTTACACCAATGACAGCTGAAGGATCGACCGTCGGAATAAGTTTCACCTGAAAGTCTCTGTATTTTTCATCCTGTAATTCAAACAGTCTTTTTTCTATCTCTGTCATTATGGCCGTCCCTTTCCCGCTGTATTTCAAAGATCTATATTCTCTATCTCTCTCAGGATCTCGTTCTGTCTTTCGTAGAAGAGCAATTCCTTGTTATGCTCAAAATACTTTCCGCATCCGTGTCTGCTTATGTAATGTGCTGAATAGAAGCCCTTGGTCAGCTCAGTCACGATTATCAGCATCTCCTGACCGTCCCGGAACGCATCCTCAGCGAATGTGAACATGTTCTCAAGCTCTGCATCGATCACTTTCACACGATCCATGTGTGACGATCTTTTAGCATTGAACTTTTTTCTGATGATCTCAAAGGCTTCGCTCCCGACCGGATCGCCTGCCTCCGCAAGAGACTTGCGTACGGACTCAAGATCATTGATAGTACCGTGCAGTATTCTCCTTCTGTCATCAGAGAGAGAATTCGCTCTTTTACCAGTATCGAGTTCATTTCGCTTCGACATGATAACATCATCCAGAATCCGGGAAGCGGATGCAGACGGGTCCCCAAGCCTAGCCTTAACACGGCTGAAGATCTCACGTTCTCCTATCAGTATCTGCTCTTCGTAATAGTTCTGCCTGAGGTCATTGCCGATCCTGTCAAGAATAAGGCCGAGTAATGACAGCCTCTCATCATATTTCGCGGCTGCAGCGCGTTCTTTGACATCGTCTCCTGCTTTTCCGCTCAG
Source organism: Anaerovoracaceae bacterium (assembly GCA_045112795.1). Classification (GTDB taxonomy): domain Bacteria; phylum Bacillota; class Clostridia; order Peptostreptococcales; family Anaerovoracaceae; genus Crickella. Next base: position 6,940 of record JBGUIG010000048.1, read on the forward strand.
TATGTCGTCTATCCGGTAGTCAGACCTGTACTTGTTGAACAGGTCATAATAGTTCGCAAAAGACCTGGCGACCTTTTTATCCTGCAGGTACTGCTCCACCATCTTTTCATCAACACTTATGCCATTCTGCTCGTAAAGCCTGATCATATCTGACAGATTGAGCCACGCTCTTGCTGTCACTATGCTCTTGCCCTCTACCGTTGACTCGACCCTGTAAAAGTCCTTGGTCTTTATGTCGAGATATGTAGATATGGAAGGATGTACTCCGCGGTCGAGCGCGTATTCTTTCCATATATTATAGTCCGGTTCAATATCTATCCGTTTTAGCCTGTCCCAGGTGACTGTATCGAATTCGCGCACGGAATTATTGTATTCAGGAGGATTTCCCGCAGTGACAACTATCCATCCGTCCGGTACGCGGTGTCTGCCGAAAATCTTATACTGCAGAAACTGCAGCATCGCCGGAGCAAGTGTTTCAGATACACAGTTGATCTCATCGAGAAACAGAATGCCCTCCTTAACACCGGTCTCCTCCATCATGTCGTATACCGACGCGATGATCTCTGACATCGTATACTCCGACACGCTGTATTCCTTTCCGCCGTACGTCTTTGTCGTGATATACGGAAGGCCCAGGGCGGATTGTCTGGTATGGTGCGTCATGGAATATGAGACCAGACCAACGCCAAGCTCTGATGCTATCTGCTGCATAATTGCAGTCTTTCCTATTCCCGGAGGTCCCATCAGAAAGACTGGCCGCTGATCTTCAGTGGCTATCCTGTATTCTCCGTACTCATCCTTGGTAAAGTATGCGACGATGGCATTTTTAATCTGCTCTTTTGCATCCTTGATATTCACAATGATCCCTCCTATATCTCGTCATCCTGCAGAACAAGTTTTATAGCCCATGGCGGCACTTCCGGATCTCTGTATTCATCATCGAGGAATACAAAGGCGGTCTGGTAAACAGGCTTGTAAGCAGGGAAAGTACCGTATCCATCAGTAAAGTATATAAGGCCTCTGAGGTCGGAAAACTCACCTGCTTCTATCAGGTCATCCACAAGTCTGAACACAGGCCTGAAATCGGTCCCGCCGAGACCGAGGATATCCATGCTGTTTATATATCTGTCAAACTCCTCTTCGGATGTTATCTTCACGTGCTCCTGTATATCAGCATCGCACTGGATAATATGGATGTTGACTCGGGAAAAGTAACTTTCCGTCGATTTGAGTATATTATATGTTTTCTGTAGGAATTTCTGAACGAGATCGCCCGATGTGCTGGCAGAAGTATCGATCGCGATCACAAATTCCCTGATCCGCCTGCTCTCCTTATACTCAAGAGGTTCAACCAGCGGCATGTTCTCATACAGCTTAAGCCCGTATGTATAGAAAATATAGTCGAACTCCTCATCGTTGACCCCCAGAGTCTCTCCCAGTACTGAAAACTTTTTCAGGAAAGCAGCATAGTCGTATTTCTCGCGGTTTACCGCTTTCAGATTCTGAACAAGCCCGCCCTCTTCATTTCCCTGCTCCTTAAAGAAAGTTTCGAGGGCATCCTCTACTTTCTCGGCTATCTCTTTCCATTCTTCTCCGATCTCAGGCAGCGGCATGTCGATGGTAAAATCATCATCCTCATCGTCCATGCTGCTTTTATCGTTGAGGTCTTTTTCGTCACTGCTGTCGCTCATCCGCGGCTTTGGTCCGTGCCAGCAAGAGTGATCATCTGCTCTGAACAGTTCACTCAGCCTTGCGATTTCAGCATCGTACATGCCCGAAGTCAGAAAATGGTGATATAGCTTTTCAGCTGTGAGCATATTTACTTCAGTTAAAAGCCTGGATGTCTCAGCTGCCTGAGCGGACTTTCGGGAAGAATCCGTCACATCAAGGCCAAGATCGTTTATCGTGCTCTCGACAGCTATGTCACACGCAAGATCCCACAGCTCCGGAGACTCCAGACTGCCAACAAACATGTGACTGTAGATGCAATGGAGCACCATGTGCAGATAATCCCGAGCAGGCTTCTCCGTCTCGCTTTTGTAGCTTCTGACCACATGCATGGGACTGTATACGATGCGATTGCCGTTAGTTGCAAGAGTACCGCCATCTGCAGGGACCAGCTCAAGTCTGCCTATCGCTATGTCCAGGAAGCGAAGTCTGACTATGAGAAGGCTGCGGGCAAGAGTAAGGATGTCACGCGCGGCTTTGTTTATCAGATTGTTATTGTCATTTTTATCCGTCATAACTCATCCAGCATTGAATCATTGTAGCGCATGGATTCTGACTGTTTTTCAAGCAGGAACGCCGTGCATTCAGACGCAGAGACCGACAGCGAATAATCGATCAGCTCAGTTATATTTACGTCTCCTGCCAGATCGTTATCAAACAGAAATACGAGATTATCGACATCACCCGTCCATATCGCCCATCTGGCTATACGCCTGAATTGCCTGCGGATGTAGTCACAGTATTCCATGCGGACAGGGTCTGTCAGTTCATAAGGATGCATCAGGCGGCTGATCGCAAGTCTGTCCTTACCCTTCATATTCCATCTCATTTCGGCAACAAAAACAGTATCGAGCACAGAATAGTCGAAAGTATTGTCTGGTCTGAATGCATCAGTCAGTGCAATTCGCATTGCAGGATACAGGTCCGAATAGAGCGGCAGAAAACCGGTTTCAGATTCTGTCTTATCATCCAGCACAGAGACATCTATAGAACTTTCCCAAAGATAGAAGTGCTCTCCGTCTTCTTCAGGCCCTTTTTTATCTTCCATAAAATAGTTCCTGAACTCATACAGTAATGAATTATGTATTTTAATGCTTTTTCTTCTGTCTACCGGTCCGAAGCAATTTCTTCCGATCCGTCTTACACTTTTAGGAATGATGGTGCCGGGCCGCATGCTGGTGAAAGCGTCATTGCCTATCTCCTCCAGGGTTTCCGGCAGACAGGCAAGCTCCAGAGAGTCGCACTTATGAAAAGCTTTGGCTTCGATTTTTTTTACATCACCGAATTTTACGTACGAAAGTGTTCTGCAGCCTTCGAAAGAACCTTCACCTATCGATTCTGCACCGCTGATATCTGCATATGTCAATGATGTACAGTATCTGAGCAGATGCGGCGGTATCTCTTCAAGCCAGTGCAGGTCGGCACGCTGTACAGCAGTGTGCGAAAAAGCGCTGGCTCCGATATTTATTATTGAACGCGGTATCTCAGGAATATTGAGCATCGCGCAGAATGAAAAAGCTGAGTCTCCTATATCTGTGACAGCACCGAAAGTGACGCTGTGAAGACTGCGGCAGAACTCGAATGCGCCTTTTTCTATCACAGTGACATTGCTCATGATAACAGTCTCAAGGTTTGTGCATTCCTGAAAGGCGAAAGCTCCTATGCGACTGACATTCCTGAGGTCTATATGTTTCAGGATCCTGTTTTTCGCAAATGCACCTTCTTCGATCACTGTCACATCATCAGGTGCAACATAGCATTCATCTTTATTGCTGCTCATGTCTGACTAACACCTTGCCGTCTGCAATTACATATCTGACGACAGTATCGCTCACCATAGGGTCACCGTCGGTAAGCACTACATCCGCATCCTTACCTGCCTCCAGGCTTCCTGCACGGTCTTCGATTCCGATATGGCGTGCAGGGTTGATAGTGATCGCCTGCAGAGCCTTGAACGGGTCCATGCCGGCTTTGACCGCGAGACCGGCGCACAGAGCAAGATACTGCTGTGGAATGACCGGAGCGTCCGTGATTATCGATACCCGGAGTCCTGCTTCGGAGAGAATGCCCGGAGTAGTCCACGATTTATTAAGAAGCTCTACTTTTGAAGCATTTGTAAGCGTTGGTCCGACAGCTACCGGAACATCCGCTTCTTTCAGCTCGTCAACAATCAGATGACCTTCAGTACAATGCTCTATCGTAATTTTAAGACCAAATTCCTTTGCAATACGAAGCGCCGTCATTATGTCGTCAGCGCGATGAGCATGAGCCTTCAGGGGGATCTCTCTTCGGAGTACCGGTATCAGCGCCTCAGCTTTCATGTCAAATTTTGGCATCTTCGTTATATCATCTCCCGCAGCTTCCTTGCGCAGCATGTAATCGCGCGCTTCGAAGAGAGTCTGTCTGAAAATGGCCGCTGTCGTCATACGGGCTGAGTCGCATTTATCTTTATAGCATCTCTTAGGATTCTCTCCGAATGCGCACTTCATTGCAACCGACGGATCTATCACAGCCTCATCGACAGTGTTGCCGTAAAGCTTTACCGCCAGGAACGTTCCTCCAAACACATTAGCTGATCCGGGCCCTGCAGCTACTGTTGTGACTCCACCGGCCAGAGCCATCGGAATCGCTGTATCATGAGCATTATAGCTGTCGATACCACGGAGATGCGGCGATACGATATCATTCATTTCATTGATGTCGAATGTACCTCCAGTTGGTCCGCCATAAGCATCAAGCCCGATATGGCTGTGCGCATCTACGAAACCCGGATAAGCATGGAGACCTTCCGCATCGATAACATCCCCGTCTTTACCGGCATCTCCACCGACTGAAACGATTTTACCATTTTCGATAACGATGTCTCCGTAAAAAGGTTCTTCATGGATCGCGTCATGAATAAGCGCATTCTTTATGATCATCATTTATTCCTCCATTTTATATCTGTCCGGATAATCGGGATAATCTGAAGACTCTGTAATCTGCCTGTAATATCAGCAACGTACTTTATGGGTTCTCATTCATTATAATATCACATCAGGCTTCATATGGTGTGCTATCATTGTGTCAGCAGATGTCAGCGGAGGGAAGGAATGGCAAAAACAGCATTGCAAAGGGAAATAGAAAGACTGCGCAGAGCCGAACGTCGGTTTCTCAGACAGCAGCTCGACAGGGAGCCGACTAAGCTCGACCTGTTTCTCGAAGATAAAGTCCCGGCAAGGCTGGAGGCTACTCTTGACGCCGCTTTTGCCAAGGCTTTCCATCTGATTTTCTCCAAAGGCTCTACGATAATAAGCAAGACCTTCTCTACAGATAAGATTATCGAAGAATTTGAAGCTGATACTGCCGATCTTGAAGAGCTGGGCGGCGGAAGGCAGCTGCGCAGGTTCAAGCGCCGTGCAACTGCTACAGGCACCGCACATACTATCCTTTCAACCGTGACAGGAGCAGCACTTGGATTTGTAGGCGGCACGATCCCTGACATAATACTTTTCATAACCCTTCTTCTAAGAAACATCTATAAGATATCTATGAAATACGGATACTCATTTGATACCGAAGAGGAGCAGAAATTCATTCTTAAAGTTATCGCAGCTGCCGTTCAGGATGGCGACGATATGTTAAGTGCCAACAAAGAAGTCAATCAGCTCATCAGAGAAGGCCTTTCCAGCGACGAAGGCACAGTTGACGAGAGAATAAACGAAGCAGCGGTGGCTCTTGCCCACGCGCTGCTTCTGATGAAATTTCTGCAAAAGATACCCGTCGTCGGAGTGATCGGCGGAGCATCCGATTTTATTTACATGGAGCGTATAAGCGACTACGCAGTGCTGAAGTATCAGCGCCGTTTTCTGGTAGACCAGTTAAAAAGCGGCCGGCACTGATTTTCCATTCTCGTCAACAAGTATCACCCTCATGCTGCCGTTACGAACACTACTGATAAAGTCCTCAACACTGTTTATTTCAGTATCGCTGCACATTCCTGCCAGTTCCGGTCTGAAGCCCTTTTCTTTTAATCTTGCAAAAGCATTGCTTCCCCAATGATTGTCTGATCCGGCAGTTTTCAGGAATTTGTACTGTTCGGCATATATATCTGCCATTTTATTTGATTCCCACGCCTGATTAGAGTTTATGACTTCAACCCCGTGGACAGATCTCGGAAACAGGCGTATATGGTCTATATAATGCGCCTCCCTGTAAGGATGTGCCTGTATTACAAAAGCTCCCGCTTCCATCATGTATGGAAGTTCTTCTGTCTTATCCATTTCAAGGATCTCCGGATGCGTCCTATACCAGTCCTTATCCAGTCCGTAGATGAGGAAATCAGTCCCTTTATATGAAAGTTCAACACCCGGGAACACTTTTATTCCTGCAATAGAACCGATCCTGACCGCTTCTTCATACTACTGAAGATGAAATGCTTATGCTGGGCAAAGCACTTCTGACCCTGTTCAGGGATGTCTTCAGGAATACAAGGCTTGATGCTGACGACATGGTAGAGATGCTTTGCAGCGATTCAGAAGAAGCAGAGGAAGACAAAAGAATGAGCGAGGCACTTACAAGGCTTGAATTCTTTGCGACTGAAGGAACTCGTTTGAGATATGAAGCTGAGATAGAAAGCATTCTCCAGACAGGATGGCTTCTCCGGGTAATGGAAGCACTTAAAATCAAAGTGTATAACTTCCCGGATTACGGACCGGATTTCGTAAGCATTCTGAATCTGACATACCTGAATACTTTCAAATATTCTATAGAAGAGATAGAGGAAACGACATGCCTATCACGGGCGACGATTTACAGACACAAGAAAAGAGCAATCATTATGTTCGGACTGGCTTTTCTTGAATATAAGAAAGATTATATGATGACTGATCCGCTTACCTTTGGATGTACCGGAGAACAGCTGCAATTCGATTTCTTCAGACCGGCAACGAACAGAAACTAATGAGACTTTTGTGAGACTTTTTTGAGAAAAAAAAGAGAAATAACTGAGATAAAAAAGATAGAAAGTTGAAACTGACAAGATACTTGTCAAGAGGTAGACTGTATATGCTGGGAGACCAGCAGCATACAATTTAATAAGAAGAAGCAGCAACCTGCCCATGGGATAGAATAGACTTTAGATTTACTCTTGATTCAAGAATCAGATCATATATTCAAAAGACGAATGGTCAGGTAGAATATGTATATTATATAAAAGATAGCAACTGCGAGATACTTGGGACCAAATTAGAGTTTAGATACATAAGGTATATAGAGAAGGCTTCGATAGACAACTTTGACAAAGTTCTCAAGAAACTAGAAGTACTCGATGATGGTGATGAAATAAAGTTTACTATTATATCTGCCGGGTCGGCTTCAATGTATGACAGTCTAAAAATCCCGCAAGAATTAGAGCAATAAAAATCATATATTGAGAGCCTGTAGTGTTTACAATGACCCAATCGCGGGTAGGAGTGCGATAGGATATGCGTGATTATAGGCGCGCTGTTCTATCGCTTTTTTGTTAAGGAGGTTCGAGATGATCAAATACATTATTACCAAGGAAATCGAAGTAGAAGAGTCTGCTTTCGAGAGTGAACAGATAGGTGTCTTTGACACAGAAAAAGAAGCGGTTCGTTTTGCTGATAGTATTCATGCTGAGATGACTGAATTTGAGAGGTACTATTATGAGATTATTGTCTGGAAGGCTATCGGGGATTCAATCGACACAGATGACTGGGAAACGTTCACAGAATGCTATTCAGTTGCAGTGTATGCTGCTGAGGTGGATGAAGCCGGTGAGGAACAGTTTGATAATTACGATAACAAAGAACGGACTGATCCAGAAACAACGGTTCGTTATTGCCTGTCTCCAATGAGGGATGGCTTTAGGCTTTGGATTGGAGAAGCCCCAGGCAGGTATGTGGATAGAACATTCACTGGAAAAGACTTAGACCTGGCATTTGCTCTTGCAGATTGGTACAAGCAGTATGGACAATTTGTCGAACAGGATTGGAAGCTGTGTTTTCCTGAAAGAAACAGAGAGATATATCTTAAGCATATAACCCGGCAGGGTTACTCAGCTGAAGAGGCTTTGGAGATACTTAGTTATCTACCTCAGACAGTTACTGATGAAATATCTGTCAATACATCAAAAATGATTGAATTGTGGAAAGCGAAAGCACCTATAGTAGAACCTTACAGAATGCCATTATGGAAGAAAATGATACGGCAGGAAACAAAAAACTTGTGGGCAAAAGGACTTTAAGTGTTCAACTGCGTCATTTTATGAATCAACATAGTCATTTTTGCGAGTAATGACTATGTTGATATGATGTTCTGCAAGCGATAATTTTGACAAGAGAATATTCCCACAATTAACAGAAAATATTAAGGGAATATTCCCTTAACGCCTTGATTATGCCCTTAAAAACTGTTATGTTATAAGGGAATTAGCAAGGAGGTAATAGAATGAGAGCGTTCAATTACTCATTGATAAAAGATAATAAATGGGATTCTGAACTGCTGGGTCTTATTGCAGCTATATACAAAGAGGCCGGTAAGCAGGAAATGTATCTGAAGCAAAAGCCTCAGGAACTTGAGAAATTGGTTGAAATTGCAAAGATACAGAGTACAGAGGCATCAAATGCAATTGAAGGCATTGTAACAACCAACACACGTATACGACAGCTTATGGAGGAAAAGACAACACCCAGAAACCGCGATGAAAAGGAAATCGCCGGATACAGGGATGTACTGGGAATCATTCCCGAAAGTTTTGACGCGATCCCGATCACGCAAAACTACATCCTACAGCTGCATAAAATACTATTTAGTCATTTGGGGAATCCGGCAGCAGGAAAAACTAAGACTGTTCAAAATTATATAAGCGCAACTTTTCCTGATGGACATACTGAGACTTTGTTTATCCCGCTGGCACCATATGAAACACCGGAGGCTCTCGACAGGATATGCGAAGAATACAATCGTGTCATTGGTAATGCAGAACTTGAACCGCTTATTGCAATACCCGTATTCATTCATGATTTTCTCTGCATCCATCCATTCAACGATGGAAACGGACGTATGAGCAGACTTCTCACTACACTTCTCCTATACCGAAGCGGATTCTATGTGGGAAAATACATTTCATTGGAGGCAAAAATCGCAAAGCACAAAGACTTGTATTATGATGCGCTGTCCGCATCACAAAACGGGTGGCATGAGGGTTCCGACGATCCTGTACCATTTATCAAATACTTGCTTGGCACAATACTTGCTGCTTACAGGGACTTTGAAGATCGCTTTGCATTAGTAGAAGTTAAAAGATCCGCACTCGACATGGTAAGACTTGCTACACAGTATAAGATAGGGCGTTTTACCAAGCAAGATATTCGGGAACTATGTCCATCGCTTAGTATTAGCTCCATCGAAGGTTCACTAAGAAAATTGGTAGATAATGGCGAAATAAAAAGAGAAGGGAACGGAAAGAGCACTTTCTATTACAGAACATACTAATGTTGGGTACAACTCCGGGTACAAGCGTGGAAAGGGGTACCGCTTGCGGTGGATCCCTTACATGGAGTCCTGACATCGGTCCTCCGTCATAAAAGCCTGAGATTATGGAAATCTCAGGCTTATTATTTGTTGCAAAAGCATCCGGCCATTTTGTGATAAGATAAATATAATAACAAATTCGGATTTGTGAAATGAGATAGTCTCAATTTGAAAGGTGACTGAAATGATTCTTCGTGAGATGAAATGGATTAGGGAGCCGGCAGAGTACTCAATCCAATCAGATACAATAGAAATAACTACGATGTCTCATACAGATCTGTGGCAACGAACTTATTACCACTTTCGTAATGATAATGCACCAGTTCTTCAGCTGGAGACCGATGCACAATTCTTTTCTTTCACCGTGAAAACCGACTTTTCTGAAAGCCATCATCGCTTTGACCAATGTGGTATTGTAATGTATCTTGATAGTGAAAACTGGCTCAAGGCATCGGTAGAATATGAAAATGAAAACTTTCAGCACCTTGGTTCAGTCGTGACTAATCACGGTTACTCTGATTGGGCAACCACAGAGATTCCGGCAGATGTGAAGACAATGTGGTATCGTTTCAGCAGGAGAGAAGATGATTACTGCATTGAATGTTCTCAGGATGGTGAGAACTTCTCGCAGATGCGAGTCTGTCATATGTGGGAAGGTGGCGGTAAGATTAGTTTTGGTATATATGCCTGCAGTCCGGAAGAGTCGCAATTTAAAGCAGTTTTTTCTGATATGAAAATCACTGAGTGCATGTGGAAAGCACATGAAGGTCAGCAGCCAGACTGATCAATTCAAATTTGTGGAGGTAATCAAAGTGAATGAATTTAACGAATATGTACGGGAGTGTTTTTCTGCAGTCGGTGATATTGTAATTAAATCCATGATGGGAG
>JBGUIG010000049.1:0-55192 GCA_045112795.1 Anaerovoracaceae bacterium
ATGACGAAGAAGTACAGGTAATTTACTCAAGAACCATGTGGCTGGGATCGCATCTCGCAGCAAGAAGATACAAAGAAACACATCCTAATGTAAAGTGGGTTGCTGAGTTTTCTGATCCACTTTATATGACATCAAATAACAATATAAGGGATGCTGAAGATCATTCCGGTGAGCTGAGCTTTCTCAATCACATTTACAGAGACACTGAGCATGAAGTAATGAAAAATGCTGATCAGCTGATTTTCACTAATGAGAATCAATTGATTTATATGTTGGAAATGAATCCTCCGCGGTCTGCGGAATTAATTGAGGAAATCAAGGAAAAAGCATTGATATGGAATCATCCAAGAGTGGATGAAGCATTCAGCAGACTGGTTATTTCAGATTATAAGCTTGATAACAGCAGAGTTAATATTGCTTATTTCGGTACATTCTATGCTGCTCGTAACATTGGTCAGATTCTTGCATTGCTTGAGGATGATAGAATTACTCTGCATATCTTTACTAACCAAAATGAAGAAACTGAGGAACTGGCAGGACAATACAAGAACCTTGTCTTCCATGACATGATTTCCCAATTTGAAATGTTCAATTTAGCAGGGAAGATGGATTATTGCTGTATGAGTGACTTGGACTTTAATGGTCCGGTTAACCCATACCTTCCGTCAAAACTCTCGGATTATCTTACGTCTGGGTGTAAGGTAATTGCGCTTTGCAAAGGCAATTCAATATTGAGCAAAACGGACAACGAAAGAGTTCTGAAAACAGAAGTAATAGACAAAGAATTCCTGAATAAAGTTGTTAATCTTGCCAAAGAGAAAGGAAACCAGGCTGAAAACGATAACAGTCAAGATTATAATAAGATTACTATAGCCTTGGCATCAGATGAGAACTATGCACTGCCTCTGCTTGTTACAATTAAGTCGCTTGTTGACAGTGCATATGATAATACCGTATACAGCATTGTTATCATGAGCGATGGCCTTTCAAAGAATACAATTGAAAAGGTAAATGCTATACTGCACTCGAAAAACATGCCTGACTGCAGAGTGATAGAAATGGGAGAACAGTATAATGATGTTTCCATCAATATTAAGCATACATCTAAGCCTACTTTTTTCAGGTTGCAGCTGCCAAATCTGATAGAAGATAAGAAATGCATTTATCTTGATACAGATATTATTGTTAAAGATGATTTATCTGAATTGTATAATTCCTGTCCGGATGATTATTATGTAGCAGGTGTTAAAGCAGCCGCATACTACAGTTCAATTAAGGCAATGGAATCTAAAGCAAAAGTGCTTATGGTAAAATTGCTTGACAAATATGTTAATGCTGGTGTTCTAGTAATGAATCTTGATAAAATGAGAAAAGATGAAATGGCTGCAACTTTTGAACAGTTGCTTGATAAGAACTTCAGCAGTCAGGATCAGGACATTATTAACAGTGCATGCTACGATGCAATTGCGATTTTACCTCCGAAATATAATTCGATGACAAAATACGCAAACACTGATTATGATCACTATTATAAAGACTTCACATTGATGCTATGCTACAGTGTTAATGAATGGAAAGAAGCTTGTGAACAACCTGTTATAATTCACTATGCGGATAATCGTAAACCATGGAACACCACAGATGTACAACATTACGAAGAGTGGCATAATTGCTGTGACAGTCTTAAAAAATTATTTCCTGATATTTAACAGTGCGGAAGACGGATATGGTATATGGTGCAGTTCTGGCCGGAGGAACCGGCAGCAGAATGGGGAATACAGAAAAACCCAAACAGTTTATGATGATTGGGAATAAGCCAATTATTGTTCTTACTGTCGAAACCTTTGTTGCATGTGATGAAGTTGAAAAGGTAATAGTGCTTACCCCTACGCAATGGCTTGATTACACCCGGGATATTCTTGCTGAACACCTTCCAGACATGACCAGAGTCGTTATGGCAGCGGGTGGTGCGACAAGAAACGAAACTCTGATGAATGCAATTGCATATATAGAGAGCCAGGGAGATCTCAGTGATGATACAATTATTGTAACGCATGATGCTGTAAGGCCATTTGTTACAGACAGGATGATAAGGGATAATATTGAGGCAGCCGGAAGGGTTGGTGCATGTGGAACAGCTTTTCCGGCGACTGATACTATTCTGCATTCAGAAGACGGTATAGTTATTTCGGAAATCCCGGATCGCTCACATTTGTATCTGGCTCAAACACCGCAAAGTTTTAAGGCAGAAAAACTCAGGAAACTTTATCAGAGTCTTTCAGCAGAGGAGAAAGCGATACTGACAGATGCGACTAAAATTTTCGTAATAAAAGGTGAGCCGGTTGAGATGATTAAAGGCGAAAGCTATAATATCAAAATCACATATCCATATGATATAAAAATTGCAGAAGCTATATTAAAAGAAACAAAAGCACCGATCAGTAAAAATAGAAGAGCTAGTAACTAATGATAGAAACAATCAAAACTATAATTAATGAACATATATCCTACAGGGATCAGATCGTAATGCTTGCTAAGTCCGATCTTATCAAGACTTACCGCGGTGCGGCTCTCGGCTGGGCATGGGCTATTATCAAGCCGCTGATCACCCTGCTCGTATTCTGGTTCGCGTTTACTGTCGGACTCAGACACGGCAAACCTATTGCCGGATATCCGTATTTCCTATGGCTGGTCGCCGGATTCCTGCCGTGGTTCTTTATGCAGGAACTGATTACAGGCGGCGCCGGATGTATCAGAAAATACAAGCATCTTGTTACCAAGATGAAATTCCCGATATCAATAATTCCGACGTACTTCAATCTGTCGCATCTGTACGTGCATCTCGCGCTGCTTGCGATCACGATTGTGCTTTTCTCGTGCTTCGGATTCTTCCCGGATATATACCTGCTGCAGATACCGGTATACATGTTTGCGATGTTCGCATTCTTCACGGTATGGGCGCTGTTCGCAGGTATGCTGTCGGCTATCAGCAAGGACTTCCAGAATCTGGTCAACGCTATGTCATCGGCTATCTTCTGGATGTCAGGTATCATCTACAATGTCGATGATATCCAGAACCGTTGGGTGCGTATCCTGCTCAAGTTTAACCCGGTAACCGTTATTTCCAGCGGATACCGCAGAGCGTTCATATACAAGAAATGGTTCTGGCAGGACAAAGTATCTATCGCATGTTTCATGTTTACCATGACTGTAGCTGTTCTCGGCGCATTGTGGGCATACAGGAAACTTCGTAAGGAAATTCCGGATGTATTGGGCTAATTTTTCAGGCTCAGATATCCGCTTCTTTACACATTTAACAGAACATAACTTCCGATAGGAGATAATAATAGATGGATTTACAGGACAGAGAGGTAGTCGTAAGATTTACCAATGTAACCAAACTCTACAAGCTGTACAAAAGCGACAGAGCCAGGTTCAAAGGATTATTTAATAAGAAAGTCCCGTACAAGGAAAACAAAGCTGTCAACAATCTTTCGTTCGAAGTAAGAAGGGGCGAAAGTGTGGCGCTTTTCGGCCATAATGGCGCCGGCAAATCTACAATACTCAAGATGGTTACCGGTGTAGCTTTTCCAACTGAGGGAGAAATATTTGTAAACGGCAAAGTCAGTGCTTTGCTGGAACTTGGTGCGGGATTCGACCTGGAATCAACAGGCAGAGAGAACATCAGATTCAAATGCGGTCTGATGGGAATGTCGGACGAAGAAATCGATGAGGTCGAAGAAAGCATCGTCGATTTTGCCGCAGTAGGAGAATACATCGACCAGCCGCTGAGATCTTATTCAAGTGGTATGAAAGCCAGACTTGGTTTTGCCATCAACGTCAATGCCCAGCCTGATATTCTTATCGTCGATGAGGCTCTTAGCGTCGGAGACAAGACGTTCCAGAAGAAATGCAAGGACAAAGTGGCAGAGATCATGGCTGATGATAATGTAACGCTCCTGTTCGTTACGCACTCGATTTATACAGCGAAGGATTTTTGCAACAGAGGTATCGTTCTGAAAAAAGGCAAGAAACTTTTCGACGGAAATATCGAAGAAGCGGCAGAGTTTTACGAGAACAAGTATTGATAAAGCCTGGCCATCACACAGATGGAGCAGGTAATGAGGGGCAGTCAGGATAAATCGGTTTTACACAGGAGGCAGTAAATTGCAGGAGAAAACAGTAAGAGCAATCTATCAGGCAACTGAATACATCACAGATGAGATGAGCAAGGTTATTATCGGCAAGGAGGATGTCATCCGCAAGGTGCTGATGAGCGTGCTTGCCAATGGCCACGTTCTTCTCGATGACGTTCCGGGCGTCGGCAAGACTTCTATCGCTGTCGCACTCGGCAAAGCACTTGGCATGAACTACAACAGAATCCAGTTCACACCGGATGTTCTGCCTTCGGATATTGTAGGATTCTCAATTTTCAACAGAGATACAGAAAAACTGGTTTATGTACCCGGCGTTATTAACAACACTAATCTGCTGCTTGCAGATGAGATCAACCGTACATCCAGCAGAACACAGGCGGCTCTTCTCGAGGCCATGGAAGAAAAGCAGGTTACAGTAGACGGTCAGGCACATAAGCTGGAGGATCCGTTCATCGTAATCGCTACACAGAACCAGGTCGGAGCAGCAGGCACACAGGTGCTGCCTCACGCTCAGATGGACAGATTCCTCGTCAGACTCTCCGTCGGATATCCTGACAGAGAGAGTGAAATCGGAATCATCCAGGGAAGACAGACAATGGATCCGTATAAGGATCTCCATCAGGTAGTTACAACTGATGTTGTTCAGACAATGCAGAACTCAGTACTGCAGGTAACCATCAAGGACGAACTTGTCGGTTACATTGCGGATCTTGTCAACGCTTCTCGTGCGAACAGCATGATCGAGCTTGGAATCAGCCCGAGAGGCGCTATTGCTGTCAGCCATATGGCTAAGGCGTGCGCTATCATGAGCGGCAGAGACTATGTGACTGAAGAAGACATCAGAAACGTATTCTGCGATGTCTGCGCTCACAGAATCATACTTACTCAGAAAGCAAGAGCTGCCAGCCTGACAGCATACGATGTGCTGACTCAGCTCATTGGCAGCGTTAAGACACCTTATGGTGTATAGGAGCTGTTAACAGACGATGCTCAAGAGAAGAATAGCATGCATCCTGCTGATAATTTCAGCTCTAATACTGTACATTTTCGACAACGAGACGGTTACACTGGCTTTGCTGGCAGCGCTTATTGTTATGCCGGCGGTTTCGGTTGGACTGCTCGCTTTGTCCGGAAAGAATCTGAAAATATCGATGCAGAGGGATACTCAGTCAGATGAGAATCCTGTGATCCGGGTCACCATTGAAAATCCGGATTTTGTACCGCTTTCCGCAGTAGAGGCAGAAGTTGCATGCACCAACCTGAGGACCGGAGAGACAGACAGTTTTATCATACGCAACACACCGAGACCGAAGAGTACTCAGGAGACGTATTTTGAGCTTATGCCTAAACACGCCGGCCGCTATGAAGTATCCGTGGCATCGGCCGTTTTGTCAGATCCGCTTCAGCTGGCAAGCAGGAGAATAATCTGCAGTGACAGAGAATACATAACCGTACTTCCTGAAATCGAGGAAATGCATGTCACATATGCAAGTGATGCCGCAATGCTGGAAGGTGACAGATCCGCAGACAGCCGCAGAGGCAATGACCCAGGCGAGGTCCGCTCGATCAGAGAATATGTGCCGGGTGATCCTGTCAGAAATATCCATTGGAAGCTGTCTGAGAAAACGGGGAAGATGCTGGTCAAAGAACTTGGCAATCCGCTGATTGATCAGTTCCTCGTAATACTTGATACCGGGCGTGAGATAAGCCGCGAGCCTGAGGCACTTGAGGCAGTAGCGAAAGTTTTCGCTTCACTAACAGAGACTATAAGGCTAGACTGCTCCGGACTGGCACTGGGCTGGACTGATCCGGAAACCGGAAGAGCTGTAATCAGGAAGATCAACAGTCAGGAGGACCTGACTGCCGCAGCTGATGAATATCTCGCTGTGCCGGCGACTATGCACAGTGCTTTTGGCAGAATCAGCAGAGATATAGCTGAAAGCAGATACGCTCACATGATAGTAGTAGGATCAATGGTACCGGAAGGCATTGAAGATATCGCCAACGGATGTCAGGTAACTGTCCTGCTGTACGGAGAGAGCGGCTCTATAACTGAAAATAACGTAACGACAATCGGATTTGGTGCTGAAACCTGCATGACGGATCTTGCGGGTATGGAAATATAGAATTGAAGATAAAGCTTCCCGGAATAAAAAAGAATAGAAATACCAGCGAAGAGATGCAGGATACGATCTTCGATCTGACGGGCAGTGCGGCTGCCGCAGAGAAACAGGATCAGCAGTCTTCGTTTGGCCTGATTCCGGAGGATGATGATTCATTTGAAGTAAACGTCAGAAATGATGAGCCGATCATCAGAAAGCTCAGCAAAGATAAACAGGAGCCGTTTCTGAAAAATGACATTCAGGTAAACATTGCAACTGCAGTTACCGTAACCGCAGTTCTGGCACTGTTCCTGAGCGCGGCGGAACTTACAGATCTTATCTTCTTTGTGGTTCCGGGACTCCTAATATTCATGCTGATCGCTTTGTTTGAACTCATTGACAAGGAGAAGATCAAGCTGATTATTGCCGCGGTTATTATGCTGGCCCTGGTCGGAGCGCTGTTTTTCTTCAGGCACCAGATCACAAGCGGCATTGCGCTTATTATGAATCAGTTCCATGACGAAGCGGAGCTGGCTCAGGCGTACCTCTATGACAGAATGCATGTAGGATCTGCCGGAGATGAAGACCCGTATGGCTGTATGCATATTGCAACTATGTGGATCGCGGCGATTCTGTATCTGGTAGCGGCGCTTCCTCCGGCAAACATCAAGAGGGCGGAGGTACCTGCTCTTGCAGCAATCTCCATGCTGATGTTTGCTTATTATGGCCTGATTCCGTCATGGCTTTTCATCGCTTTGCTCGCAGCTGCTCTGATACTCGCGCTTTCAAGAGGCAGCATTCTTTCGTCGATCGCAGTGCTGCTTGTAACAATGATTGCTTTCGGAGCAGTCATGATGATAGATCCCGGTGAGAATTACGGCATATCCCGGGCTGATGAGAATTTCAGAGACAGATTTGCTCTCAAATCTGCTTATCTGCAGAGCGGCGATTCTGCGGTGGATGATCTCAGCACACTCGAGCAGGACATCCAGAATAAACAGAATAAAGGCAGAGATGATAACGAACAGAACTTCTTTGCGAGACATAGAGGCATTTTCGCATTGTCGATACTCCTCGCGGTTCTTGCAGTACTTGCCACGGCAGCGCTGCTTTGCATGAGATGGATCCGGCGGAGACAGGCGGCTAACCGGGCAGGTATCGACAGCGACGACCCGAAGGAAGCAATCATTGCAATGTTCCCGTATTCAGTCAAGTGGCTGCAGCTTGCAGGTCTTGAACCTCAGGGCAAACCGTTTACAGCACTTATCCCTATGATCAGAGCAGATGTTTCGGAGGATTATGGCGACAGATTCTCAGGGATGTATGAACTGTGGGAAGAGGCTGCATACAGCGACCACGAAATGACTGAAGAGAGCAGAGAAGAAATGGATCTGTTCATGAACGATACGATTGATATGATCAGAGAAGAGAGCAGTCTCAGATCAAAGGTAGTAAACACTTTCAGATACGCATTATGAGTAACAAAGCTGTAATAGTTAAAAGAATACTGATTCTGGCATCGGTTCTTGTGCTGATGCTGGCTTTGTGCGGCTGCAGAACAAGGATCACCAACAATGATGAAGTAAGCGGCGTCGTCTATGATGAAGACGGATATCTCAAAGACGACTACGATATGCGAAGAGATGAACTCAGCCTTGCCAAAGCCAAGAAGCCGATTTTCACAGGCTTCGGAAGAGAGGATGAGGAAGAAGAATACTATTACGGCGATGACGCAGAGGCTCTGGAAGAATATGAGCCGGAAGAGTTTCAGGAAGAACCGGAAGATGAGGAGCAGCCGGAACCTGCTCAGAACACAACAATAAACAACAGGCAGCAGTCAACTGCCCGTGTAGTAAACAGGCGCAGGTCAAAGAATCATAACAAAGCAAATCCTCCGAAGAAGAGTGAAACCAAGAAGGAGGAGCCGGAAGAAGAGGAACCGACACCGGTAGATCCTGTAGATCCCGGTACAGATGAGCCTACACCGGTAGACCCTGCAGATCCGGGTTCAGATGAGCCTACACCGGTAGACCCTGTAGATCCCGGCACGGTAGATCCAACTCCGGTTGATCCGGATCCGCAGGAGCCGACACAGGAGGAAACAGTCGCGGTAATCCTTGACGCAAACGGAGGAACCTGCGGCTCAGACCGGATTGAGATCAAGAAGGGCGGCAATTACGGAGAGCTCCCTGTTGCGGAAAAGGAAGGCTTTGACTTCACCGGCTGGTTCACGGAGGCCACAGGAGGGACTCAGATAACCAGCGAAACGAAACTGATTTCGGATGAAGAGCATACAATCTACGCTCAGTATCAGGAGAGCGCTGAGCCAGAACCGGAAGTGAAGACATTCACAGTCACTTTCGACCTGAACGATGGTGATAATGATGTCAAAGCATCATTCTCGCCAAGCGGAGATCCAATTCAAGTCGAAGAAAACGGCACATACTCCGGATTGCCGGCTGCCGTTCGTGAGGGTTATCTGTTTGAAGGCTGGTTCACTGATCCTGCAGGCGGAGACCGTGTGAGTGAAGGCGACTCATTCACTGCAGGAGCTGACCAGACACTCTATGTACATTGGAAGCAGGAAGATCCTTACGACACCTGGACCAAGAAGTACGATGAGGCCGCAGGAACAGTCAAAGACTCAGACAAGTATAACTTCTATGTCGAAGATAACAACAAGGATGAAAAAGAATTTATCAGTAATTGTAAGGGTAAAACAGCTGATTCATTAGGTGCGGATGTATACGTTGTAAGATTCGTCAAAGAAGTAAACGAAGAACAGTATAACGCAGTAAATGATGCTATTCGTGCTGATGAAAAATATGCAGATAAGGAGTTTACATTAGTTATTGTCGATGAAGAGGCAATAAAAGGAAACAACAACACCAAACTGGCTTATAAGATGGGTGTTCTGAACTATCTTTATGGCACACCGGATGATGCAACATTATCCGAAGGACTTACAGCACTGGGTGTTGATATAGATTTCAGCAAGAAGATATATCCATACAATTGATACGGTATACACATAATCATCATAAAGTGAACGGTATTAATTGGTAAAATATACAAGTGATAATCTGCCCGACAGGTAGATGGATAAGTAAGAATATTGTAGCGATTCACTCTAGAACAAGGACTGAATAATGGAAGATAAGAACATTAATATCACTGAGCAGGAAGTAGAAACTACAGCAATTAACGAAGAAGCAATCGATGAGTTTGAGCTTGATTTCGATGGCGATCTGAAAGATGCGATTATTGACAGATCGACTCTTAATGAACTTAAGCCAGAAGAGATTATAGCAATTGTTGAGCAGGCCAAGGCAGAAGACGGACTGGCTGAGACCGTTCAGGTACGTCCTAAGAAGAGCAGAACCGGCGGCAGATCCGAATTCAGGAAAGCATGCAGCTGGGTTGTTTTCGTTGTGCTTTGCGCTGCAGCACTTCTCACCGGAGGTATGATTGCCTCTGAGAAAGTTGCGGCTACATCACCATATGCCATCAATGCCGGCGATCAGACTATATGCTATGTCAGCAACAAGGCTGCAGCCGACAAGGTAATGAGTGATCTGGTCGATAATTACGCTGCAGAGGGTTCAGATATCAAGGCAGTCAAAAATGAGGACATCAGTGCTGAGCAGGCTGATAATGCCAAGGTTGAAAGCAATGGCATCAAAAATGTCAAAGAAGCTTTTGACTGCGTAAATGAAGAAATCCAGAACAACGATGATGTCAAGATTGTTGTTGCCGGAACCCGTACGGATCTTGAGAAATTCAGACCTGATGCTGTCTATGAGAAAGATGACAGTCTGTTTGCGGGCGAGACAGTCGTCAAGGAAGAGGGTGAATACGGAGAAAAGGAAGTCACTAAGATGATAACCACCCTCGACGGAGAAGTTGCAGCTACTACTGTAATTGAGTCCAACGTCGTCAAGGAAGGCTCTCCTGAAGTCATCGTTAAGGGAACACTCGGACTTCCTGACGGAGCTGACTGGAAGACATATGACGGAGCGCCGGTATTCAATGATGCGGATGATCTGATTGCTACATGCAAGAAATACATTGGCGCACCATATAAATACGGCGGCCACAGTCTGACCCACGGCATCGACTGTGTACAGTATGTTCGTCAGATGTTTGCAAAATACGGAATATCAATTCCTAACAAGCATTCACAGATCCAGAAGGTCGGTAAGGGCGTCAGCCTTTCTGAGGCACAGCCTGGTGATATCGTATGCTGGACACACCATGTAGGCATCTACATCGGAAACGGAAAGGTAATCAACGCAACCAGAAAGAAGGGCGTTACCATTTCCAGCGTTCACATGAAGAAGAAACTTATAACCATCCGCAGAGTACCTCGCAACTAACAAAGGGGAATAATATATGAAGAAGGTAATCACCTACGGAACATTTGACATGTTCCACGAAGGCCACTACAACATTCTCAAAAGAGCCAAGGAGTACGGCGACTATCTGATAGTAGCCGTAACCGGCGAGAATTATGATATCGGCAGAGGAAAACTCTCTGTCAGAGACAGCCTGGCGACCAGAATGGAAAATGTCAAAGCCAGCGGTTTTGCCGACGAAATTATCGTAGAAGAATATCTTGGACAGAAAATCGGAGACATCATCAAGTATGGTGTCGACGTTTTCGTTATAGGAGATGATTGGAGAGGCAAATTTGACCTCATCAGTGAATACTGCCAGCTGGTGTATCTTCCGAGAACTGAAGGTATTTCAAGCACACAGATCAGAGAAGAGACATTCGACAAGCACAAGATAGGAATCATTGCTGACAGATGTGATGACAACACGCTCGTCGCTGATGCTACCAAGGTATCCGGATTCAAAGTAACGGGATTCTATGCTGAAGATGTCGACCTGACTGAAGAGTTCAGTGCAAAGTACGGCGTTGAGGATGTAACTACAAATTTCGAATACTTCCTCAAAACCGTAGATACTGTTTACATCAATACCGATCTCAGCGACAGATACAGATTTATCAAGGCATGCCTTGAGGCAGGCAAGCACGTAATTTCAGACGCGCCATTTACAATAGATGTTGACAGAGAGAAAGAACTTCTCGATCTTGCATCCGAGAAGGGGCTTATTCTGATGCACAACCTCAAAAACCTGCACACAACAGTATTCAACCAGCTGCTGTGGAATGCCAAGGCAGGCGTTATCGGAGATGTAGTCAGGATAGACTGCTCTGCATCCAAGAACGACCGCAGGCTCAAGCAGAGATTTTACGAACTGACATCCAGTGCTCTCTCGACTGTCCTCAATATCATGGGAACAGATTACGGCACAATATCCAAAAGAGTTATCCGCGCCAGCGACATGAATAAGAGCATCGCACCTGAAGATGACTCAATAGAATACATGTCAATGACTATCCCATATCTTAATGAAGACGGCAGTCCTAAGACTGAGGTCATCATAAACATCGGCAACAACATCCGTGTCGGCAACAAGATTGAAATCGTAGGAACCAAGGGCACAATCAGACTCGGAAACAACTGGTGGAGAGCTGATGCGTTTGAACTGCTCCCAATCGATGCAGATCAGAGCAAACTTTTCCACGTCAACTATGACGGAAACGGATTTAAGTTCATCATCAAGGACATGGCCATCATGATGAAAGAAAACAGAGTCAAATACGGCCTGATGAAGGATGAACTCGATCTCAAGATTACAGAACTTCTTCAGAACATTTAGGATTATTTATGACAGAAATACAGGAAAAGCTGCTTAATATATTAAGAGCTTTTGACACGATTTGCAGAAAATATGACGCGGAGTACTTCCTCACAGGAGGAAGCGCTCTTGGCGCTATCAGACATAATGGCTTCATTCCATGGGATGATGATATTGACCTGGGAATGACCAGACCGATGTGGGAGAAGGTCCGTCCGCATCTGGAAACAGAGCTGCCGGATGGTCTTGTTATGGTTGATTTCAGAAATCACGAAACATACAGGAACCCTATCGCCAAGATAATAGACACCAATTCTGCAGTGCTTTACAGAGCATCTCTGGCGGATGAATGTCCTAAGGGCCAGTATATCGAGATATTTACACACGACCCGGTACCTGCGGCACATCTCGCAGAACACAAGAAAGACTTCCTGACATATTGTGAGCTGATGACACCATACTTCTCCGTTTTCCACGAGAAGATGAACTACAAGAGAGGTCTCACAGACGACGAGCTCGCTTTGATAGATGAATACTACAAAGCAAAAGACAGAGCTGACAAGGAAGGTCGGGACACTGTTCTGGCTGAGCTCGAAAAGAAGATCAGCAAGTACAGATACGATGAATCCGACTATCTGCTGCTGGAGTGGGGCGTCAACGCCTGCTACTATCCGCTTGAGAATTTCGGCGATTTTGCAGAAGAGGGCCGTGTAGAAGTCAGATATGAGAAGCTGGAAGACATGATGGTTCCGGTTGCCAAGAGGGCATGCGACAATCTCAGAATCGACTACGGCAATTCATGGACAGACTATCCGCCTAAGGCAGCCCAGGTTGCTCATGTAACTGTCGGTGATGAGAATATCAGCGGAACTGAGTTCATGAAGATCATCGAGAAGCAGATCAGCCCTGACAAGACCAGAGCGATGAGACTCTCCCAGAAGGAAGTCAACATCAAAGCTCTCCCTGAGAAGGTTGCCCACAACAAAGAAATCTACTCAATCCAGATGAGGGCGGCCCAGCTGAGAGAGAAAATGACATCGAATCTCGGCAGTATGTATGAAGCCGGAGAGTACGGGGAAATCGCTGAGAGATTCAAGGAGTATGTTCTCCTCAAGAAGAGACTTAAGAACTATACCTTCCCGGAGGATCTTTCAGACAAAACACGCGACATTATTGCAAGATCACTGGTTATGCTCGGCAGAATATCCGATGCAGAAAACGTGCTGGATATGCCGCGCAATCTCAGTATTTCAGATACAAACAGCAGAACCGTCAATGACATTCTGCGCCTGACCAAGGCTAATTCATGCTATTATGACAGGTTCCCGGAGGAAGCGCGTGAGCTTCTCGCCTGTGTCGAGGGCAATCTGAGAGATTCCCTGACAGCATGGAAGGTCACAGCCAGACTCGATCTGGAAGGTGGAAAGCCTGCTGCTGATGCCGAAGCAATGATGGAGAAATACCCTGGAGATATGGAAGTAGTCAAACTGGCTGCAGATTCTTTCATGATTCAGGGTAAGAAATCAGAAGCCGACAAACTGTATGACCGAGTATTGGCAGAGAGCAACAACGGCATGGATATACTGGATATCGAAACTAAACGGAAGAGAGCTGACAGATAATGAACAAGGAACAGACAAAATTATTTGAACTTCTGAAAGAATTCGATGCGTTCTGCAAAGAGAACGATATCAAATACTGCCTGTCCGGAGAGACCCTCCTTTACGGCGTGACTATGGGCTGCATAGAACCAAGGCCTACACATGGCGTTGTTATTATGACAGGCGATAACTGCAGCAAATTCGTCAGCTGCTTTGAGAAGAAGCACCCTCAGAACAGAGAAATCGAATACTGGGGAAACAGCCCGAAGTATCCTGACTTTACTGTCAGATATGTGGCATCAGATACGACCTCTTTCAATATCGTGGAATTCCTGAACTACAATACACACGGAATGTATATCGAAATCATGATACTCCGTGGGGAAAACCACAAGAAAGAAACCCTGAGCAAGCTTGCGCTTGAGAGGGGTATCATGATCAACTCTTTCAGTGAGGCCACACAGAAGACAGAGATCAACGGCAAGAAGGACATCCTGTCAAACGGATACTACAAAACAGCAACCGTTTTCGCCGGAAAGAAGAAGATTAGAAAGCAGCTTTTCGACTACTTCACAACTCAGTGCATCAAGCCTGTAGCTCCGGAAAAAGGCAAGAGCGGCATTTACACAGTATTCTTCAAGGGCAAGAAGTACCGCGATATCTCGAGAAACTACTTTGATCAGCCTGAAACCTGTGAAATCGAAGGATACACTTTCCCGGTACCGAGGAACGCCAGAACATATCTGCGCAGATTCTTCGGAGAGCGCATTAAGTGCTCATATGCAGGAGATCAGGTCGCAGACAGCTTTGCATTTGCAGATTTCAGTGTAGTTGATGTCGATACTCCTTACGCTGAGTCGATTAAGAACATGAACCTGACAGACGATGATTTCATCAAGATCTACAAGAGCAAGGAGCGCATCGATGAAATCAACGAACTGAACAAAGACAACAACAAGAGAGCCAAAACTGACTGGCAGACTGTACTTCAGACAGGTGCGAGATTCCGCATGTGGAAGAAGTATATGCCGATGAAAGAAGAGATCCTGAAACTGAATGCGGAGCTAAGCGGCGATGATAAGGAAAAAGCCCGCGAGGCACTCAAGGCTCTGGACAGAATCTTTGCAGATTACAAGGCTGAACTTGAAAACATGAAGCCTCTTAAGAGAAGCTTCTCCTTCGATAACGAACTCTTCGATGCTTTCATCAGCATGATGGAGCATCAGGGGCACTTCAAGGAAGCAGACCGCATTATCAGAGACCTTCCTATGAGCCACCTCAAAGACATAGAAATGGAAATTGAAAAGTAAGGACTGACCTTATGACAGAGACACAGAAATATCTGCTGAGTTACATCAAATTCTTCGATGAGTTCTGCAGAGACAACGGAATAGAGTACTTCCTGGCAGGAGGATCTATGCTCGGCGCTATACGCCACAAAGGATTTCTGCCGTGGGATGATGATATAGACCTGTATATCAAAGGCTCGGAATGGGATCGCGCAATCAGTATATTCCAGGAGAAACTTCCTGAGAGGTTTCAGGTAGTCTGTGAGACAACACATCCTGATTACCACAACACAATCATCAGGATATGCGATACCGAGACCAGCGCGTATTACAAGTCAAGACTTGCTGACGGCACACCTCACGGAGTACAGCTCGAGTTCTTCAGACTCGACCCTATGCCGGACGATCCAGAAGAAGCGCGCAAGTTCTACAATGACTACTGGGTATACTACGAAGCGGAGAATCCGTACATAGTCCTTCTCGGCAAATCACTCGATATGAGAAAGCTCTCATATGAGGACTTTGCGGCAGCGGTTAAGCTCTTCGACAGCGGCAATAAGGCTGCAACAGATAAGATGAGGGCTGATCTGTTCCGCTGGAAAGAAGGCGAGACCAGCAAGTATCATGAAGGCTGGGCAACATACTGGCTTGAATATCCTGTAGAGGCGTTCAGCAGCCAGCTGTATGTACCTTTCGAGGACACGATGCTGCCTGTCCCATCCGGATTCGCCGATGTACTGTACGGTGAGTACGGCGACAACTGGATGGAGCTTCCAAGCGCTGCCAATCAGGCCATCCACGATGACTTTGAAGACTACGATATTCCATACAGATATATGGAAGGTGAGATCCAGAGCTCTATTAACAAAAAAGCATATCTCGACACTTACAAGGAGAGAAAGCGCAGACTTGTTGAAAGAGCGTTCCTGGTTGAGAGCAACAGAAGAAAAGCGCTTGAAACTCAGGATCTGATACTAAGAGGCAAATTCAATTCAGCAGAAAACAAGAAGTTCTGCAGCGATGCATTTGCCAGAGGTGACTACAAATCTGTTCTGGACAGGATGGACGAGTTCATCTCAAAGCAGTGGAATGCATTCGGGAGCAATTTCATATATACTCTTGAAGATAATCTGATGTATCAGGTTGTATACTCATCATTCATGAAGGGCGAGCTGAAATTCATCGACCGTATCGAGAGAAATATGGAAGACAAGCCGGCGCCGCGGCTGAAAGAAGTGTTCGACGACATACGCGAGTTGAGAGCTCTGAGATTCGCTTATTATTACGGTAATCTGCAAGACTACCGCGACCGGTTTGAAGCACTTAAGAAGAAATACCCTGATCAGATGCATCTCAATGTACTCGGCATCCAGTACAGAATATACAACGAGGATGATCCGGATGCAGTACTGGAGGAGATCAGAACACTGAAAGATAAATTCGGAACTGTTCACAGGCTCAGAAAACTCGAAGCAGACATGCTTCTCAAAAAAGGAAACAAAAAAGAAGCCGCTGAGATGTACGAAGACATACTTAATACATCCAACGACGGAATGGTAAATAACGAGATTAGAGAAATAATTAAAGAAAAATAACGGAGGCAAATATGTTTTATATCAACGAAGACGTCAAAAATCTGTACAGAATATTCGACCAGCATGAGAGATCAGGATATCTGAGACTCGATCTGAATGAGAACCCTGTTGGATTCGATCAGGAGTTCATTGACAAGGTACTCTCCAAGGCAACACCTGAATTCATATCGATGTATCCGGAGACGAAGCCTTTCCAGGATAAACTCGCAGACTTCCTTGGTGTTAAGAACGAAAACATCTGCCTCACCAACGGATCAGCTGAAGCAGTCAGATACGTTATTGAGGCGTTCTCAAGCCACGGCGGAACTGTTCTCGGAGTAAAGCCTTCATATGCTATGTATGAAGTATTCTCCAAGATGTACGGAAGAAACTTCATTTACTGCCCATACGAAGGAACAAGCGTTGACCTTGACAAGTTCATCGGCATGATCACACCTGACGTTGACCTCGCAGTAGTTCTCAATCCGAACAACCCGTTCGGCGATGTATACACTGAAGAAGAGATGCAGAGAATCGTAGATAAGTGCCAGGAATGCGAGACAACACTTCTCGTAGATGAAGCTTATCACTATTTCTACGATAAGACATTCCTGCCTTTCGCAATGAAGTATGAGCACGTAATCGTAACAAGAACTTTCACCAAGATGTTCGCGCTCGGCAGCGGCAGACTCGGATTCGCAGTCGGACATGCTGATGATATTCAGTACATCCAGAAGCTTTGCACTCCTCACAATGTAAATGCTTTCGGAATGCTCTTTGCTGAAGCAGTTCTCGACACAGAGGGAATGCTCGATGAGATGATCAAGAAGCAGAAAGACGGCAAGCAGTTTGTTATCGATGAACTGACCAAGAGAGGCTATCATCTGAGCTATGGCGAAGGCAACTACATCTTCGTAAAGCCTAAGACAGATGCTGAGACAGTAATGGACAGAATGAAAGAAGAGAAGAAGATTCTGATCAAGACTTATGATCTGAGCAACTTCGGATTTGAAGGCAAGTATCTGAGAGTCAGCACAGGCGAGATTGCTGCAATGCAGCAGTTCCTCGACGGACTCGATGAAATTGATAAGTAATTTTGAATCAATAACGGATTTAAATAACGCAAAGTATGGACAAACTTGTTTCTATCATAGTTCCTGTATTCAACACCGGACGATATCTGGAAGAAGCGCTGGACGGAATCCTGTCTCAAAGCTTCAGAGATTTCGAGGCAATCATCGTTAACGATGGTTCGACTGATGATTCCCGAAGGATAATCGACAGATACTGCATCCTGGACAGCAGAATACAGGCGCTCCATCAGGATAATACAGGCGTGGCTGAAGCACGGAACGCCGGTATCAGAGAAGCCTCAGGAAAATACATTGTTTTCTGGGACTCAGATGACCGGTTCCCTTCTGATGCGCTGGAAACACTGTACAATTGCATAACGGAGAATAATGCAGATCTGGTGTGCGGAGCAGCTACTGAGACAAGCCTGTTCAGAAGTGTTGTTCCTAAGGGAGCCAAATACCTCTCTGAGAAAGACGTTATAGACAAATATGACGTAAACCTGATGTACTCTCTGTCAGTATGCAACAAGATGTTCAGACTGGATATCATCAGGGAGAATGATCTGTTCTTCAAGAGTCTCAAATTTCTTGAAGATGGCGATTTCCTGATGAGATATATCGAGCACGCAGACAAGATATGCGGCTGCGAGAAGATTATCGAGAGCGATGAGGATGTAAGTGAAGCTGATAGGTCTATATATGAGATCAGAATCAGGCCTTCCTGGGCTGCTCCTTCTGCAACACAGCAGGGTTCAGAGAAGATGTTCGATGAATGCAGAGAGGCTATAGACTGCATTGAGGCTACCATACGGCGCATCAGCAGTGCTGACAGGGAGAAGCTGATTGCTGAGGGGGCCGGAGAAGAAGCTCTGGCAGATCTTCAGAGCAAAACGGATGAGCTTTTGGACGCACTCTACTACAGAACGGCAAGTGTCAATCTGATCAATTCATTTTACCGCCTTATCTGGAGAAACAAGAACGACTACTCAGTCAGACTGAACCGTTCTCTGGGCGTGATAATGAACAGCATCACAGATCAGAGGAAGAGTTATCTGACAGAAAACAACCCGGATCTGGACTTTTCACAGCCTCTTCCGGGTCTGATGGATCTCGACAGCAATCCGATTCTGACAGTGATTATCAGACATTCTGTCGGAGCGCATAGCATTAATGATATACTGGCCGGACTGTATTCACAGAAACTGCCTGCATTTAATATATATGTCAGCAACAGGCTCAAGAATCATGTCAGCGGTGCATATAAGGATATGATCAACCTGCACTTCTTCAGCGGTCTGGAGACTTTGGGAATAAGCCGTGTCCTTAATAATACTGCTGCTGAATATATTATGATAATGGATAAGCCTTCCCTGTGGGAGCCTGAAGGCTTCAGAACTATGTATGCAGATATGACTGCTCATCCGGAGTCAGGGGTATACAAGGCAGACTACAGAGACGAAGTAAGACACACAGCGCCGGTAAGAGATCTCAATCACCGCGTCTTCAGAGCAAATCTTGTTCGTGAGAAAATGAGCACTGTAAGATTAAAGCCTGTAGATGTGTTCAGGGAACTGGCCAGAGAAGCAAAGTATGACCATTCCCAACGCAAAGGTAAAGCAAGGGTTTATGTAGGAAATCTGGAGAAATTGAAATGATAAGATGCGGAATTAATGACAGAGAAGAAATCCTCAGCTACATAGGCAAGGAATACGGCAAATGCCTGTATCTCTATGTCGACCTGATGAAATACGGATTCGATAATCCTAATGTCAGGCTCTGGCTGCAGAAAAATGCAGAAGGCAAAAACACAGCGCTTGTTCTGCAGTACTACACAGGCATGCATGTCTTCTCAAGGGACACTGACCTGGAGCCTGCTGAAGTTGTAGAACTGATCCAGAATAATCAGCCTTCAATGGTTTGCGGAATGGAGACTACTCTCACTAAACTCGGAGAAGTCGAAGGATATGAGATAGAGCTGGGCATGGTCGGTCAGCTTAAGAACCTCAGTGATGTCGATACATCGAGATGCATCAAGGCAGTCAAGGATGATACAAGAGATGACATCCGTGATATAGCTGACTTCATGGCTGATGACGAAGCGCTCGGAAAGCCTTACAAGGATGATCAGCTGTACAACCAGCTTGTTGAGAGATACGAGCAGAATTTCGGCCGCAGCTTTATGATCAGAGATGAGGAGACGGGCAAAGTCATTGCTACCGCTTCTACATATGCAGAGGAAGCCGGTGTTGCAGTTATTTCAGGTGTTATGGCACATCCTGACTTCAGAGGACAGGGCCTTGCAGGTACCGTTCTCAGCGCAGTCTGCAAGGATCTGAAAAAAGACGGTTTTGATGTTTTCTCATATTACTACATCAAGCCTGCTGAGAGACTCCACCACAGAGTCGGATTCGAAACAATCGGCAACTGGGCTAAGCTCGTAAGACAATAAAGGGACAATGATGTGACAGGTGGGGCAATGGCTGTCACACAAGGAGCAATCAGAAGTAATGGCAGATATTACAGATATCAAAAATCTTAAATTTAATCTGAATCAGGGCAGGAAGAAAGAGAGACGTGTCACTATCATCAGCCGTGAGAGCGACACCCCGACTCTTGATATTGCTATGCTTGCAGACGAACTGAGAAGGCGCGGCATCCATACCGAGACAATGACCAAGCTGTTCACCAAGGACAAGTCGCTGAAGTCAGCCGCAGGATATCTCAGTGAAGTTGCCAGGCAGGAGGCTGCAATCCTCAGATCAGATGTAGTTGTGCTGGACACATACTGCATTTCGGCAAGCATGCTTCCTCACACCAGCAAGACTAAGATTATTCAGATGTGGCACGCACTCAGCGCGGTCAAGAAATTCGGATGGCAGACCGTTGGCAGTGAAGACGGGACAGATGAGAGGACCGCTTCGCTGATGCGGATGCACAAAGGATATGACTATGTCATATGCGCCAGCGATGCAACCGCTGAATATTTCCAGGAAGCTTTCAGAATCGACGCAGACAAGATCGTCAAGATCGGACTTCCGAGAGTCGATTACATTCTGGATGTAACCAAGGGACAGGGCAGATACAAGGCTTTCGGAGAAGTCTATGCTCTGTATCCGCATCTGGCAAACAGCAGCAAGAAAGTCGTTCTGTATGTTCCGACTTTCCGCAAAGGCAGCACGCCGGATATCAAGGGGCTGGCAGATGCACTCGATCCTGAGAAATACGAACTGATAGTAAGACTGCATCCGCTTTACAGACAGCAGTCAGACCTGCCACAGGCGGAGCATATTATATACGAAGACAGTATTCCTACTTTTGACCTGCTGGCCGCAGCAGACGTGATCATCAGTGATTACTCTTCACTGGTAGTTGAAGGATCTCTCGCAGACAAGCCGATGTACCTTTACGTTTACGACATTGACAAGTATGACGAGACAACCGGCATCAATATGGACTTTGCCGCAGAAACCATTGGCAAATACACATTCCGTGACGCCGGAGAGCTGGCAGCAGCAATGGAAGAGGAATATGACATGGAAGCTCTAAGGGCTTTCCGCAGCAAATACATTGATGTTGACACCAATAACTGCACTAAGCAGCTTGCGGATTTCATTGAAAAGATCATGGAAGAAGAGCAGAAAGAGGCTGCCGAAGCCGCAGAAGCTGCAGGTACGGTTTATAAATAGAAGCCAGCTGCCATGTGGGCAGCATTAGCAGAGACGAGACAGAAATTACATAATATGGGAATAACCAAAACAGCAAAAAAAATAATATTCGACATCGCCAAGAAGAATAAGGCATTCCGTATAGTGTTCAGAGGCAGCCGCGATGCCGCTTACCGCGCTAAGATGACACTCGACGACCCGTTCGGCAAGATTGACGACAAGCTCGTATACTTCCAGACATTTTCCGGGCGCGGATACAGTGATTCACCTAAGGCCATGTACGAATACATGATGAAAGCCCCTGAATACAAGGACTTTAAGTTCGTATGGAGCTTCAAAGAACCTGAGAAATATGCTTTTCTCAAAAACGACAGAACCAGACTCGTCAAGTTCAGAACCAGGGCAGACAATATAGCTCTCAGGACTGCAAAATACTGGATTACAAACTACAGAATGCTCAATCACCAGTATCCGAGAAAAGGCCAGGTATACGTTCAGTGCTGGCACGGAACACCGCTCAAGAGGCTCGGATACGACCTTGAGTCAAGCGACAACGTTATGAACTCAGGTAAGGAGATCCGTGAGAAGTACAGATCAGACGCCAAAAAGTTCTCGTACATCATTTCGCCGTCACCATTCTGCACAGAGAAGTTCGCTTCCGCGTGGAATCTGGTCAGGACAAAGCAGACACATAAGATTATTGAGGAAGGTTATCCGAGAAACGACAGGCTGATCAACACGACACCTGAAGAGCGTACTCAGCTGAGACAGAGCCTCGGAGTTGACGGCAAGAAAGTAATACTCTACGCTCCGACCTGGAGAGACAACCAGCACACCAGCGGTGAGGGATACACATACAAGACAGAAGTCGACTTCGACAAACTCAGAGCAGAACTCGGAGACGAATACGTCATACTCTTCAGAGCGCATTATCTCGTTGCCAACAGCTTTGACTTCGAGAAATACAAGGGCTTTGTCTGGGATGTATCCTCATACAGTGACATCAACGAGCTGTACATCGCAGCAGACATCCTGGTAACAGATTACTCGAGCGTTTTCTTCGATTATGCTAACCTGAAAAAACCTGTAATCTTCTACATGTACGATCTGGAGCAGTATGCCAACGAGCTGAGAGGATTCTACTTCTCACTCGATGAACTTCCGGGACCAATAGTAAGAGACGAAGACGCGCTGATAAGCGAAGTCAGAGCCTGCGATACATGGAAACCGGATGCAAAATACGAAGCATTCTGCGACAAATTCAACCCTAAAGACGACGGACACGCATCGGAGCGTGTTCTCAGGAGGATAATCAAGTAATTATGAACCTGAAATCATTAATCAAAAAAGAATCCAAGAACATAATGACACTTTATTATCTGATGAAGCTGGATAAGAAAGTGCCACAGGATTACGCCAAAGCCAAAGCCCGTCAGGACAGACTCGTCCACAAGACAATGAAGAGGGCTTATGATCATGTGCCTTACTACAGAGCTAAGTTCGACAAGCTCGGACTGACCCCTGCAGATTTCAACAGCACCGAAGATCTCGTCAAGTTCCCGGTCATGACCAGAAGGGACATGCGCGAGTGGATGGAAGACGTATTCAAGGACAACCCGAACTTCGAACAGGACTGGGAGATTTTCAAGACAAGCGGATCATCCGGTGTGCCTCTGAGGTTTGCTCTTACACACAGAGAAGCTGCGTGCATGAATGCTAACTGGATCAGAGTTCTGATGTTCGCGGGATACAAGCCTTTCACAGGCAAGATGCTTTCATTCCTGACAACTCACTCCAAGGTAGACCCTAAGAAGGGCGACTCTTGGGTGCAGAAACTTGGAATCATGAGAAGAAAGATCGTTCCTGAGCATCTTTATGTAGGTGAGGGAATGCGTGATCTGATCGAACTCGTCAACGATTACAAACCTGACTGCCTGTGCTTCCGCAAGAACGTTCTTGTCAGAATGGCTTTGTATGCAAAAAATCACGGCATGAAGATCCATCAGCCTAAGGTATATACACCTGTCAGCGAGATGGTAGACGAGATGACCCGCAAGCTTCTCCTTGAGACTTACGGACCGGGACTTATGGATGCATACGGCTGCAATGAGACAGGCAGCTGCGCAGTAAGACTTCCGGGCAAGGACCTCTACTACATCTATGCAGACACACATGTCCTGAACCTGATCGACGAGAACGGAAACCTCGCAGATGAAGGCAGAGTCATCGGAACGACTCTCTACAAGAGAGACTTCCCGATCATCAATTACGAGATCGGAGATACTGCAACTTCCGAGACAATTAACGGACTCAGATTTATTAAGACAATCAAGGGCCGCACCAACGACATGGTCAAGCATGCCAACGGAACAGAAACATCAGCAACCGAGCTGATGAAGATTCCTAACGGAATTACAGGCATTGCGCAGTTCAGATACGTGCAGACCGCACTGGATGAGATCCACATCCTGCTGGTCAAGGACCCTGACAGCAATGCAAATTCCAAAGAAGACATCGAGAAGTTCTATGAGAAGAAAGTAGAAGAACTCTACGGATATCCTGAATACAAGCTTGTATTCGAGTGGATGGATGAGATTCCGCCGGATGAGAACGGCAAGATGAGATGCTTCATCTGCAAACTGGGAAAGTAATTAATGCTCGAAGCAATCGTTAAAATACTCGAAAAAACAGATAACATCAGCCGCAGCACATACGTATGGAATGCGGTTAGTGCTACGATGCTGGCAATGCAGAGTCCTGTCATTCTGGCAGTAATGAACAGAACGAACGGAACCCGGGATGCCGGCATCTTTTCTATTGCTATCGCTGTGGCAAATCTCATGATGTACGTAGGACAGTACGGCATCAGGCGGTTCCAGGCATCAGATATTAATGAACAGTTCAAATTTGATGAGTACCACGGAATGAGGATACTCACCTGTATGGTCCTGGTGCTGGCAAGCGCGGCATACTGCATGTTCGGATTCTTCGCCAGAGGCTATTCAGTAGATAAATTCACAGCCATATTCCTGATATGCATGCTCAAGTTCGTGCAGGCATATTCGGATGTGTTCCACGGAAACATGCAGCAGAAAGGCCGGTTTGATGTTGCGGCCAAAGCAACAGCCTTCAGGTATACAATGGAAATCGTCATTTTCTGCCTGATGCTGATTGCTACACACAAACTGGTATTATCGGCTGTTGTGTGTGTGGCATGCTCGGTAGTTCTCATGGTGCTGACATCGATGAACGCTGCGAGACATTACAGCGACACTTTGAGACCGGCATTCAGGAAGGCAGCAATCAAAGGCCTCGCAATTGAAGGCTTTCCGCTTTTCCTGAGCATGTTCCTGAATACATATGTAGGCAATGCGCCTAAATATGCGATTGACGCTTACCTGAACGATGATATCCAGGCGATTTTCAGCTATATATTCATGCCGGCATTCGTCGTACAGATTGTAGCGCAGTTTATTTTCAATCCGGTTATTACCGCATATGCAAGGCTGTGGATTGACCACCGCAAGGAGTCATTCGATAAATTCGTCAGCCGGCTGCGCAGGATGTGTATCGCAGTACTGGGGCTGACTATACTCGGCCTGATCGTGGCAGCTACAATCGGAATCCCGGTACTGTCATTTGTATTCGGAGTCGATCTTACAGACTACAAGAAAGAGCTCTGCATTATCATGCTCGGCGGAGGCATGCTCGCTTATGCGACATACTTCAGTACAGTAATCGCCATTATCAGAATCCAGAAATCCCTGATAATATGCTACGGAATAGTATCAGCGATGGCACTGGCACTTTCAGGTTTGTTTGTTAAAAGCAACGGCATACAGGGAGCAGCCTGGTTCTATGTTCTGCTCATGGCGATTCTGGCATTGTCACTTTGTGTAGCTATGGTAGTAAGAATCAGAGCAGAACGCAGGGAACTGGTCAGAGAATAGGCCATACCTTGTTAACTCAATTCAAAAATATTAGAATGATGAAAGATTAAAGGAGACAATATGTTACATTCAGTAATCATTCCATGCTATAAATCATCGCATACAATCAGGCAGGTCGTCGAAGAGACAGCAGCCAAGCTGACAGAGATCGGCAGGACACCATTTGAGTTCGTTCTTGTCGATGACTGCTCACCTGACGGAGGCGATACAATATGTGAGCTCAGGGCACTTGCCAATGACTATGATTATGTCAAAGTAATTGAACTGGCTCAGAATGCCGGTCAGCACAATGCTGTTATGGCCGGCCTTAATTATGCAGAAGGCGACATCCTCATCGCTATGGATGATGATATGCAGACTCACCCGTCGCAGCTTCCTAAGATGTTCGATGAGTTCGACAAAGGTTACGACATAGTCTACGGATACTATCCTGAGAAGCATCACAGCGCTTTCCGTAATTTCGGCAGCTGGATGAACTACCAGTCCGTCAGAATTCTGATCGGAAAGCCTAAGGAACTCAAAACTTCCAGCTTCTGGATCATCCGCAGATTCGTAAGAGATTACGTGGTTGAGTACAAGAGCCACTACACACATCTGCAGGGTCTCTTCCTCCGCACAACCAGAAATATTGCGTGTGTACCGGTCGAACACTTTGACCGCGCATACGGCAAATCAGGATACACCCTTAACAAGCTGATATCCCTGTGGTCGAATATCATGGGTTATTCGATCGTTCCGCTGCGTATGGCCACCAAGCTTGGAGTCTCGCTGTCGGTGCTCAGTATCATTGCGGCAATCGTGATCGTGATCCGCAAGATCCTCCGCCCGTCAACGGCTGTAGGCTGGTCATCAATGATGGTAACGATCATATTCTTCTCGGGACTGATCCTGTTCTTCCTCGGACTTATAGGAGAATACATCGGCAGGATGTTCCAGGGAATGACGCACGATCCGCAGTTCGTGGTGCGTTCTGTATATACGCAGCAAAACGCCCGCGGAACTGGCTTCACACATAACAATAATAATGTTAATCAGGAAAGGAGATCGGAAGACATTGATGTCTCCGGAGAAGAGAAATGAAGAAAGTACTGATTCTTGGTGCCGGCATTTATCAGGTTCCCCTGATCAAAACAGCTAAGAAGCTTGGAGTTTATTCAATCGTAGTAAGTATTCCGGGCAACTATCCGGGATTTGAGCTGGCAGACAAAGTCTATTACGAGAACACAACAGATTATGAGAAGATTCTCGAGATTGCGCAGAAAGAAAAGATTGACGGCATTGTTACAGCAGGTACGGATGTCGCTGTAATCACTATCGGCAAAGTCTGTGACAAGCTCGGTCTGACAGGTCTTTCTGAAGAGGCTGCTGTAATTGCGACAGACAAACTCAAAATGAAAGAAGTTTACGAAGAGTATGGAGTCAGAACCGCAAGATACAGAAAGATCTACTTCAATAATGAAGACTACGCTTCAGATATTTCCGCTCTGACCCTGCCTCTCATGTTCAAGTCCGTAGACTCATCCGGAAGCAGAGGAATCCGTAAGGTAAACAGCCCTGAGGAATTCGCAGATGCAAGAGAATATGTAAGAGCCAATACAAGGTCCGATTACTTCATTGTTGAGGAGTTCATTGCAGGCGAGGAATTCGGTGCTCAGGCATTCGTAAGAAACGGCGAAGTCAAGTTCATCCTTCCTCACGGCGACTATGTCTTCACAGGTGACACCGGCGTACCTGTCGGACACTTTGCACCATATGATCTGTCAGAAGAAGTCATTGCTGACGCAAAGCAGCAGCTGGTCGGAGCTATCCGTGCCATGAAGCTCGACAACTGCGCTATCAATGCAGACTTCATCATGAGAGACGGCAAGACATACGTTCTTGAGATCGGCGGACGTTCCGGCGCTACCTGCCTTGCAGAACTGACTGCAATCTACTATGACTTTGACTACTATGAGAAGATTCTGCAGACAGCTCTCGGCGAAGATGTTGACTTTACACCTGGCCCGAAGGCAGCAGGCGGTGGAGTTCCTAATGCCAGCAAGCTGCTGACAAGTGACAGGGACGGACACATCGTCAGCCAGGAGAACGGTAATCCGGAGGATCCGGATATATACGAAGTCCAGTTCGACTACAAACCTGGTGATGAGGTTCACAAGTTCCGCGTAGGACCGCACCGTATCGGACATGTTATCTGCACCGGCGATACACTCGAAGCCGCAGTCTCAAAACTTGATGAGGCTATGAGCCGCGTTAAGATAGTTGTTGAATAAACTTAACAAATATCTATTAAAATTGCTTTGCCTGAATGGTAAAGTATAGTTTACGAAGGGTATTAATTAACCGGGATTGGACAATACAAGGAGGCATAGATGAAGAAAAGACTGAGTATTGTTCTCAGATCTCTGACGGCAATTGTTCTGATGACTGTTGTTATCATGGGCTCAGCTCTGCTTGATGACGGCAAAGCATATGCTGCCGGCGGTATGGCGGCTCCGAAGCTGACCAAGCTGCAGTACTACCAGAGTGATAACGGCTCATATAACGCGATGATCTACTGGAAGGCCAAGAAAGGCGCCACTTACCAGATCCTGCGCAAGACACCGGGCGGCAAGTGGAAGGCAATCGGGCAGAAAAAGGCAAAATCAGCCAACTGCTCATACAAGAACACCAAAGTAGGCAATCATGCGTATGTCTACACTGTCAGGCAGATCAAGAAGAAGGGCAAGAAGATCAGAGCCCGCGGCAAATATGACGCTGAGGGACTCCAGACTATTGCAAGACCTACAATAAGTGTTGATTTCAAGACGCTGAATTCGACAATTACCTGGAAGGCCGTCAAGGGAGCGGACAAGTATCTTATATACCGCAAAATAGGCACAGGAGACAGCAATCATCTGATTGGTTCTGTTCCTGCGGGCAAAACTTCTTATACAGATGTTTACGAGAAGTCGGCCAAGAACAGCAAAATGGCGGCAATACTTACAAGCCAGGTCTTTGTCGATCCGTCCAACAACCCGATCATCTATACTGTCAGACCTTATTACAGCAAGAAGAACTCTGACGGATCACTTAAGGAGAGCTATGGACTGTATCTGAGAGATGGTATATGCCACCTTGAACCTCCGACAGTCGTAAGCCTTTCTGACAAGGGCACGATAAAGTGGGGTACAGTTCCTAATGCTGATGGCTATATTGTAGTTACGAAAAGCGGATCGGGTGAGTGGAAGAAGGTAGTTAAAGTTAAGGCTGAGAAGACAAGAGGTGTATACCAGAGCACAACTTTCAAGGGACTCAACAAGAACAACTACTATTCTGTCCGCGCATATACGACACGTAACGGCAAGACCGCTTACAGCAATTTCGACAAGAACTTTACCATTAAAAACAACAAAATCGGCGCAGGCAAGAAGGTCCTCTTCCTAGGAGACAGCATGACGTTCGGGTCGCCGTACTATGGCAAGAACATCCACAGCTTTTCATATGCAAGCAGGGTTAAGCAGCTGACCGGTATCAGCATGTTCAATCCTTCGATTCCTGGTTCAACCTGGAGATATCATCCGGACAATAACAGATACAGAATAGTCAATGCTGTTGCAGGCATGATAGCCCTTGGACAGAATACTGACTATGCTTTCAAGACGCTGGATATCGGCACCAACTCAAGCAAATTTGAGGACTACGACATTGTTCTTATGGCCGCCGGTACTAATGACTACCAGGACAAGACACACACTCCTTTCGGCTCACGCGAGTCTGACTGGGAAAAGATCACTGACAAGACTGAGGATCTTACATTTACTGTCAATGCTGACACCAAATACAGCAAGACATACAAAAACATGGATTATGATTACAACATCGAAACTTTTGACGGTGCGTATAATCAGATCCTCAAATATATAGAAGAAGCGAGCATGATCCGTGTCCTGAATGGCAAAGCGCCAATCAAGGTTATTAATGTAAGCCTGTTCTACAGTGAGAGAACAAATCCTTACAACGAGGTTCACAACCGTAATACCACCAAGAACGCGCTCGGATACACCATGCTTGACTATCAGGCTGAAATGGATGCCATCAATGCAGAGTGGGCAAAGTCACCTGTGCTGGAATTCTACCGTTATGACAGCCAGAAGACGAACATCGTCAACAGCAGCAACTGCAGACACATGGCGTCTGACAACCTGCATTATTCAAAGTTTACTTACGGACTGTACGGAGACAGCATCGCCCAGTTCATGATCAGCAACAAGCTGTTCTCATCGCCTTCCAAGGCTGAAATTGATGCTATCAAAGAAAGCGCAGAATTCAAGGCGCGCCTCGAGAAGTACAGCAGACTGCGTACTTTCAAGGCAAAGCTTTCAGCTAAGCTGACTGATCTGATGAACAGGCTGCTTGCCGCATATGAGGAACCTGAAGAAGTAATAGAAGAGGAACCTCTCGAAGAGACACCTGCAGCAGAGGAACCTGCAGACAGCACAGTTGTTGAAACACCTGCAGATCCATCTGAAGATCCTTCCGATGATTCCGGACAGAGCACATTGCCTGAAGCCGGAGAACCATCTGACTCAGGCAGTACAGATGCAGGCAATACGGATGCAGGCGGCACTGATACGGCCGAACAAGCACCAGCTGACCAGCCAACAGCTGAAGACAGTGGTGCTACAGAGCCTTGACGGATAACCTGCCGGACAACCCATTAGCGGAAAAAAGCAACCTCAAATGATTGAACTGATCCCCGAAAGTTAGATCTGGAATCTAACTGGAGGAGGTCAGTTTTTCATTACAGAAAATATTCCTATGAAAAATAGTTCTATAGTGTGACAGCACATTGACCATTAGTGTCTTCACTAAATCTCAAAAGGCAGAGGCACTAATGGTTTTATAATGCAATTTTGAAATTCTCTGAAATTTAGTGGCTTAACATATCTGTTGGTATCAAAGGCACTAATAATCAGAGTGAAAATGCTGATTTGCCAGCTGTAATTAGTGCCTTTCAGCAAAGGAAAACGATAACGACACTAATTATGAGACTCCTATTTAGTGCCTATACAACGTAAAAGCATTGAAATAAAAAAGTGAGGCACTAAAAATTCCTCAAACTATTGAAATTTCAACGAAAATGACAAGTCTGCTTTACATTATTCTTAAAGTTTGTTAGGAAAACGTTACCCCTGTCTTAAGATATTTAAAGCTTCGTTGAAACCCATTTATTGCGATTCTACAATTACTACACTATCTATAATAAACACACTATCGGGCAGTGCCCTCCCCGCCTGGTGCGGGGAGCGGCTGAGCTCAAAAATGGAGAATAGTCATGAAATTATCTGGCAGAATCAACAGGGTGCTGGCTGTATTTCTTATGGCCACAATGATGCTGACCGGCTTGGTTGTTCTTAATGTTCCGGAGACATATGCAGCTACGGCACCGACTGCAACCGCTAAAGTAACGTGCAAAGGCGGAGTGTATATCAGGAAATCTGCATCGATGTCTTCTAAGAAGGTTAAGTTCGTTAACAAGGGTGCAACCATAGTTGTCAGAAGGGAGCTCTTCAGCAGTAGAAACAGTACATCAGCGAAAAAACGATGGTACTATGTTTCTTATGGCGGCAAAAGCGGCTATGTTAGAGCGAACTGGATCGGCAAATATAAATACAGTCCGGCCAAGGCAAAGGCTACGGTTAATATTGCATACCGGGCGGGTGCCGGAACGGCGATGAAGAAGAAAGGATCGTTCAAACGGGGCGCTACGCTGAATATTATCCTGCAAGGTAAAGCTAAAGGATCAAACGCAGTGTGGTACAAGGTGCTGAAAGGAACTAAAGCATACTATATCAGTGCCAAAAACGTTACCTTCAATATGAATGCTGCTACAGATCCTGTAAATCCGCCACCGGTAGATCCAAACTTAAAAGAAGCGGTAACAGAATCATCAACAGTGGGAGGATCCAAGGGTAAACCGGAATTCACACTGACAGATATCAGGTATCCTGAATCACTTGGTGAAACACTGCCTTTCTCCATTCTGGGCAAGGTTGAGTGTACTTCAGAGATATCAAGAGCTGAAGTCAAAATTCTAAATAGTTCAAACAAGTCGATTCTTGAATACAGCATACCTGTTAACAGCAAGAAACTCGATATCAAAAAGCTCGACGCAGGTGTCAAATTCGGAACACTGACACCTGGCAAGTATAAATACTCACTGGACATGTACATAGGGAGCAAGTGCTACAACATGTTCAAACACAGCTTTACTGTCAGAAAGCTGTACTGGCCGGATAAAATAGCAAGTACTGCAATCGCACTTGCGTGGCCGCTGGGAACTGAAGAGGCCACTTATAAATACAGCGGAGGCGATGCAAGCGCAGCGTTCAAGACCGCACTTGGACAGGTTTATCCGAACAGAGCCAATTGGGGCGCAGCACCTAAGGTCGGCGCATCCTGCGATGTATTCGTCGGTACGGTCTGCAGATACAGCGGATATGACCCTGATATGCCAAGAGGCCTGGGTGATATGTCTTCCGGTCAGTGGGCACATCTGAACAACTCGGACCTGTGGAAGGAAGTTCCATACTCGTATAAGGAATCAGATCTGAGAAACGGAGATATCATTATTTACCAGAGACCTACCGGAAGCGAGCATGTCTGCGTTTATGTCAAGATAAACGGAAAAGGATATCTTGCAGAGGCTGCTATCAAAACATACTATGGTCATATCTCGAAAATCACCTCCGGAAGCAAGATCTTCAAGAAGAGTGATAAGAAAAAAATCAAAGTATACAGAGCAGCTAACTAATGTACACTAAAAATTTGCAATTTAATGGCTATTAGGGTAGAATTGTAAAGTAATTTGGGGTAGTATATTATTCTTAATCAGAACACACATAAATAGGAAGGAAAGACATATTATGAAGAAAACAATCTCAATTCTGATGATTGCGATGATGCTTCTTACATCGGGTGCTCTGTCAGCGTATGCGCTGGGTGAAGAGACTATGCCGGATGAATCCCCTGTAGCTGCAGAAGCAGTTGCTGATGTTGCTGAAGATACTGAAGCAGCTGTTGAAGATGAGGCAGTCCCTGAAGAAGCCGTCGCAGATATCGAAGAATCTGCTGAAGAAGCTTCTGAAGAAGTTGTCGAAATTGCAGAAGAAGATGCAGATTTCGCAGGAAGCCTGCGTGTAACAGCAGAAAGCACTGATAATTACAAGGCATTTGTTTCCTGGAATAAAGTCAGTGATGCTGCGACTTACACAGTATTTGTAGATGGTAAAGCCGTTGCAAATAATCTGACTGATACAAAGCACGAGATCACTGGAATGACACCTGGTTCACATACCATCAAGGTAAGTGCAGTCGATGGAACAACAACTGTTGAGGCAGAGACTACAGTTAATGTAAAAGGCATTGCTAATGTATCCAGAGTCAGTGTTTACGGAGGATATGCTTCTGTATCCGTTTACTGGCCTGAAGTAGCAGGTGCTGAGAAATACGTTGTTGTTTACAGCACCAAGAAGGAAAACGTAGACTTCAATAACTGGAGTGCATATCACCTTGTTGTACGCAACAACCTGAGCGTTGATCCAGCTGACAGAACAAAAGGTGGACTCAGTACTGTCAAGAACTATGCAGTCAAGGATATCAGAAGAGTAAACAAGCCTTTCAAAGCTATCAAGCTCAGAATCAACAACACCGGTACAACCACATACTTCAAAGTATATGCTGTTAAGACTGTCGGAGGAGAGCCGGTTATCTCCGCTGCATCCCCTATTGACTGGTCTGCAAGAATCGAGTACATCAAGTACAAGTTCACTCTGAAGAAGAACAAGAAACTTTCAAGCCATGACGGCAAGAACAAAACTTACACATTCAAGAAGGGCCAGACTCTTACAGCATCCGGATTCGGAGGCGGCAAGTTCAAGTTCTACTACACTATCAACGGTAAGGAATATTACTTCTACTGCACCGCTATCGACACCAAGAACTGCTCGTCAATTTACAAGAAGTCCGGCAACTACTCAGTAACAGCTGCTGAGAACTATGTAAATGAAAAAGGCTTCAGAAGCCCTACTAAGTATCTCATCTGGACCAGCCTGTACTGCCAGCACACATATGTATTTACAGGATCCAAGGGCAACTGGACTTGCGTAAGACACTTCGAGGTAGGCAGCGGCGCTGCAAGAGCAGCATCCCCATCCGGCGAAGATAAGGAACTGATCGCAGGACCTGGTACAGAGAAGAACCCT
Source organism: Anaerovoracaceae bacterium (assembly GCA_045112795.1). Lineage (GTDB taxonomy): Bacteria > Bacillota > Clostridia > Peptostreptococcales > Anaerovoracaceae > Crickella. The sequence continues at coordinate 33,364 of JBGUIG010000049.1, forward strand.
GGCAAGAAGTACTCACGTAAGGGACACGGACGCAGATATTACTGGAACCCATATTCAGCATGGAATTCATATCATTCAGTAAGAATGAACGCTAAGGGTCAGCCGACACAGACTCTGGGATATCCTGCATCCAAGGGCTGCATCAGATGTTCACTGGATTCAGCTAAGTACATCTACGGACTGCCAAGACATACTAAGGTAGTAGTTCTCTAAAGGGCACAGATACACATCTGACTACAAGATTAAAAGACCAGCAACCGAGGTTGCTGGTCTTTCTGTATGTTATACCATTTTCAGGACTTTCGGTTTTGATGGATATGCTCCCACTGAAGGATACACCTATCTGAGATATCTCTCTGTGTATAACTCAATGATCATTTAACCATGAATAAGTACTTTCTGAACGGTGGTATGATCGAGAGGATTTCTATTATCAGGAGCGCTCCGACAACTGATACAGCCTGTATAATCAGCATGGTCTGTACCTGTGTGAATGCTGACAGATCATAGTGCCAGCAGAGCAGTTCCATGATAATGATGTGCAGGAAGTATATACCGAAGCATCTTCTGGAAATGTGTGAAAGAATTCCTTTGAAGAATGCCATTACTTTGCCGTCCAGCCTCCGGAAGAACTCGAAGAGTGTCATAGCACACAGCATCAGCGGGACTGAATCATAGGATACAAGGTCATTTGTCGGGCCTTCATAGAACCACAGCTGATAGCGGACAGCTAATGCAAAGAATTCACCGGCCAGCAACAGAATAAAAATCGCAGGAATTTTTCTGAGTACTCCTTTTGAAATTGCGTATCCGGCAAGGACATATACTGCGAAGTGTGTCAGCGGGGCATACAGATTTGTGACAATAAGGGCTTCAGGATCTGGATTTGTTATTGCAAGGTTCCTGTTTACATCATAAACAATCACAGTGACAAACAGGGTAAAGAACGACGGCAGGATAAGATACCTGCCAAAGCCCTTCTTACTGACAAACACCGCAAATACTGGAAGCAGGGTATACAGAGGAATGAGCATGTTCATGTACCACATGAGCCCTTCTGTAGCCTGATTGACAAACAGCAATGTCGTAATAAATCTGTGAATCAGCTCATCGTGAGTCAGTTCCAGAAGATATGTCTCCGGACACAGATAGTAGTAGAACCAGTAGTAAATTACCAGCCATAGTTCTGTAGTGATAAGGATCCTGAGCCAGTTGTGAGTGTAAAACCTTTTTAAATCATCCTTGGTTTCAAATGATTTTGAAAGAATCAGCGCTCCTGTGAGCATCAGAAAAATCGGAACACCAAGACGACTGAAAACAGTAACGCATGTCTTGATCAGAATCGTCTGATGATCCAGTGAAAGAAATTCAGCCTGCGTGTCGATGTAATTGTCGAATGTACGATTGACAGCATGGTTGAAAGATATGGAAATGATCGCAAATACTCTTGCGAAATCGTAATATACTACCCTTTTTCTATCCATTAATTATCCTAATAAAGCCCACAATACCACAATAAGCCTCTCACGGACAGAGGCAAAGCAAATCTTCTATTTGCGTGTCAGTACGACAATAACAGCTTCTTCATCGGAATCCTCGTAGTCTTCCTGCATGAGAAGATTTCCATCTGAAGAGAACTGAAGAGTACAGTTGAAAACATCACTGGTAAGATACAGACCTCCGCCCTGAGCTTTCCACTTGCCCTTGAGCTTTTCCTCGGTGATGTTGCCGCTCCATGTGCCGTTGGTCTCTATTGTCAGATCAACATTTCCATAGTAGTAAGCGGCCTGACCGGATGTAGCCGTCCACTTTCCGATGAAATCAGATTCGGGCGCTTTCTTGGTCTCAACCTCAGCATCTTCACCTTCTTCATCAAAATAGATACCGTTATCATAGTCTGCGGTGGTCGGATCGTCTTCGAGGACCATTTCCTCTTCAGGCATTTCGTATTCCTGCTCTTCTGTGGCAGGATCAGCAGATGTCTGATCATCCTCTGACTTTCCGCCGGCGTTTGCAAACAGAAAAGCGGCAATTATGGCAATTGCTGCTATTGCTATTAAAGCTATAATAATTTTGCTTGTATTTTTCATGTTAATCTCTTATCTCCATCACATAATTTTACCAATTACAATTTATATTACATTCAGGGGTGTAAAAACTCAAGCCCCAGTAGGCTTACATCCATGACACAGGTTGCAATATCTCAGTATAAATAATAAAATTAATCGGATAGGCTTATGCTATCCGTAAGCTGAAACCAATTCAAACTGGAGAATATAATTATGAAAATACTTATCACCGGCGCAGCCGGATTTATTGGAAGCAATTTCGTATTCCACATGCTGGATGCTCATCCGGATTATGATATCGTCGGACTCGATTCCCTGACTTATGCAGGCAATCTCGAGACTCTGGCACCAGTAATGGACAATCCTCATTTCAAGTTTGTGAAAATTGACATTACAGACAAGGAGGCTGTTGACAAGCTGTTTGAAGAAGAGAAGTTTGACAAAGTCGTAAACTTTGCGGCTGAGTCTCATGTCGACAGATCAATCGAAGATCCGGGCCTTTTCCTCAGAACAAATATCCTTGGCACACAGGTGCTGATGGATGCTTCCATCAGGAATAATGTCAGCAGATTCCATCAGGTAGGCACCGATGAAGTATACGGCGATCTGCCACTGGACAGACCGGATCTGTTCTTTGTTGAAACGATGCCGCTGACAGCTTCCAGCCCTTACTCCGCATCCAAGGCGAGCGCAGATCTTCTTGTCATGGCTTACCACAGAACTTACGGGTTGCCTGTTACTATCAGCAGATGCTCCAACAACTATGGACCTTACCAGTTCCCTGAGAAGCTGATTCCGCTGATGATCGCCAATGCTCTTGCAGATAAGCCTCTGCCTGTTTACGGCGAGGGACTGAATGTCAGAGACTGGCTTTACGTTGAAGACCACTGCAGAGCAATCGACCTGATTCTTGAGAATGGAAAAGTAGGCGAAGTATACAATATCGGCGGGCACAATGAGAAAGCCAACATAGAAGTCGTTAAGATCATACTCGCTCAGCTTGGAAAGCCGGAAAGCCTGATTACATATGTAACAGACCGCAAGGGTCACGATCAGAGATACGCAATCGATCCGACCAAGATTCACAATGAACTCGGCTGGCTGCCTGAGACTAAGTTTGAAGACGGCATCCGCAGAACTATTCAGTGGTATCTGGATAATGAAGCTTGGTGGAAAAACATCGTAAGCGGCGAATATCAGCAGTATTACGAGAAAATGTACGGAAACAGATAGGAGAGAACATGATTAAATTCAACAGTGTTCCATATACTGGCAAGGAGCTCGGATATATAGAAGAAGCCATTAACAGCAACAAAATCTGCGGCGATGGCGCGTTCACCAAGAAGTGCAACGCCTGGATTGAAGAGAAGACAGGTGTGTCAAAGTGTCTTCTGACTACCGCATGCTCGACAGCTCTCGACATGTCGGCAATGCTCGCAGACATAAGACCTGGAGATGAAGTTATTTTGCCTTCTTTTACATTCGTATCCACAGCCAACGCTTTTGTGCTGAGAGGAGCAACGCTGGTCTTTGTAGATATCCGCCCGGATACCAACAATATCGATGAAAAGCTGATTGAAGACGCAATAACTGACAGGACTAAGGCAATCGTGCCTGTACACTATGCAGGTGTCGGATGTGAAATGGATACCATTCTGGACATCGCAAAGAGGCACAATCTGATCGTAGTTGAGGATGCGGCACAGGGTGTTATGTCGACATACAAGGGCAGAGCTCTTGGCAGCATTGGTGACTACGGCTGCTACAGCTTTCACGAGACTAAGAACTACAGCATGGGAGAAGGCGGAGCTCTGCTGATCAGAGATGCAGATGCTGTAGACAAAGCCGAAATCATGAGAGAGAAGGGTACTGACCGCAGCAGATTCCTCCGCGGCCAGGTTGACAAGTACACATGGGTAGACATGGGTTCTTCATACCTTCCTAGTGACATGAATGCAGCTTATCTGTGGGCTCAGCTCGAAATGGCTGATGAGATCAATAACGACAGACTGGCAAGCTGGAACAGATATTATGAGCAGCTTTCTGACCTCGCTGCAGACGGCAGAATAGATCTTCCTGTTATTCCTGCAGAATGCAAGCACAATGCGCACATGTTCTACATCAAAGCAAGGGATCTTGAAGAGAGAAGCGCACTGATCTCTTATCTCAGAGAGAAGGACATCAATTCGGTATTCCACTATGTGCCGCTTCATAGCGCACCTGCAGGGAAGAAATTCGGAAGAATGCACGGCGAGGACAAGTACACCACAGTCACTTATGAGAGACTGCTGAGACTGCCGATGTATTACGGACTCAGCACAGACGATCTGGACTATGTATGTGACTGCATTCATAAATTCTTCAGAAACAAGTAGTGGACTTAGTTCGAAAGAGAATATAAGAGTATATTACGCCAGTCCGCCTGGCAGAGACAGACTGGCCGTAATTTCATTTTGTGAGAATTGATCATATAATAATTGCTGAATAATAAGGATACTAATAATCCGCCTGTGGCGGAGGACAATATAATAGAGGATAATAAGGAAACCAATCTGAAGGCCGATGATGAGGCGTGCATGCCGGCAGAAGAAGTAATTCCTGCACCAGCTGATGACGACCTGCCTATGGCACCTGTTCTTACGGAAAAGCAGGTGCCGCATCACAAGGCAGCAAAGCCGCGTAAGCTCAAGATCAGAGGCCCGATATATCACAGTATTCACCATTTTCACCGCCTTTCGAGACGCCAGAAGAGAAAGCGTCTCAGAATCGGGCTCATTTTGCTTGTCCTGATGACTCTCCTGACCGGGTATGTCATCTACAAGGACTATCATGAACGCCCGGGCATCCTCGAGAGGAGTTCCCTTAAGGCTGTTGAGAGGACTGACGACAGCATTACTCTCCAGTGGCAGGGAACCCGCAATACTGAGACTTATGCGGTGTTTTACAAGCCCGCCGACGCTCCGGCAGGAGACTGGACCAAGATAACCGTAGAAAATGAAAAAGGCAGCAAGGATTCTGCAGTAATTGAAGATCTTGAAGAGGGTACAAAATACGCATTCGTAGTCCGGCCTGACAGTGAAGACAGAAAGGGCTTCAGTACTAAGCCTAAATATTATTCCACAAGAATACCGCAGAAAATCAAGGGAAAAGAGCACTACACCAAGCTGACATGCAGCAAGGACTTCAAGCTGGATGTTGAGGCTGCGACGAAGCTGACGTTCAAGTCGGATGATGAGTCTGTCATCAAAGTCGATAAGAACGGCAAAGCCATCATCAAGGGAGACGGAACAGCTCATATTACTGTAACTGCCGCCGAGACCAAGGACTACCTCGGAGACGAGTTCGAGACAGAGGTTGAGGTTATCGAGTCTTACACAACGAGTGCAGGCGGGGCATCAGCTCACATTATTTATTACCTCGGACAGGACAACTGTGAGGCAGTCAAGTACATAGCAGGCTCAGGCGGAGCAGTTATCCCGCAGGCGTTCGGCTATACAGGCGAGAAATACATTGTCGCTTACGGAATGTCGGGTTCGCAGAGGATCATATCCTTCGATAAGGACGGGGACGGCAAAAGCGTTTCCGTACCGGGAGTGTCGCTGGGACATCCGAATGGCTTCTGCTACGACAATGCGAACAAGACATGCTACTGCGTAAAGGGATGGTCAGGACGTGCAGTCACTTACAAACCTGAGACAGGCGAGTACGGCGTAGTATACTTCCCTAACGGCGCATCCGGAATCGGATATGACCGGGCCGAGGACCTGATCTACACATGTTCCCGTACTGTTATGGCGGCATACAGCATAGGCGAAAACGGCATTACCACCGAACACAGATGCGGTGTTGTAAGGCACAGCGTCAAGACATTCACCCAGGACTGCGGCGGACACGCCGGTATTATGATGAGATGTCTGTCCGGCAGCTCCAAGCACGGAACCAACTACGTTGACCTGTACGACATGAAACACGGATATTATCTCGGAACACTTGCATGTGATCTGAGCGAGGTAGAGAGCGCTACGGTTGATGACGACGGATACCTGCTGCTGCTTTCAAACTATTCTTCCAGTACAGATATTATATGGAAGACACCAATCAACATAGAAGATATCGGAAACGGACTGCAGGAATAACTATTGTTCTGACAATAATTCTGTGACGGTCCGGTCCGGACAAATAAGATACATCCCGCACAAACCGAGGAGAGATATATGCTCAGAAGAATCAGAAAATATGCAGACAGAAAAAACCGCATGAGGTTCATTTATGCCGGCTATTATACTAAGGAACCGGTAGACAAAAGCATCATCCTCTTTGAGTCTTTCCACGGCAAAGAGGTGTCTGACTCGCCGCTTGCAATGGCGAGGGCGCTCTTTGAGATGCCTGAGAGCGGGAATTACAAAGTATATTATTCAACTAATAATGAGGACAGGGACCGCAAGACCATCGAGGCTCTCGGACTGGACATCAAACTGGTTCATATACACTCAGATGAGTATGCCAGACTTCTTGCGACCGCAGGATTCCTTATCAACAACAGCTCTTTCCCTTCGTACTTCGTCAGAAGAGAAGAGCAGGTCTATCTGCAGACCTGGCACGGTACTCCGTGGAAAACTCTCGGCAAGCAGATGAAGGGCGGCGTTGAGACGATGCACAACGCACAGCACAACTTCCTGCAGGCGAGCCATCTGCTTTTCCCGAATGACTTTACACGCGAAGCTATTATGCGTGACTACAACCTGGACGAGCTGTTTACGGGCAAAGTCATTACACATGGTTATCCGCGCAATTCGGTATTCTGCGACAAGGCGAAAGCAGCAGAGATCAAACACAGATGCGGTGATGACGACATCAGTACTATCGCGTACATGCCGACATGGAGAGGTTCCGACAACAAGAACATCGAGACCGAGGCTTTTGCAGAGGAGATGCATGAGCTGCTTGCAGGTATTGATGCGGCACTTGCAGATGACCAGAAACTTTATGTCAATCTGCATCCGATAGTCCAGAGTGCTCTGGACACCAGCGGGTTTAAGCATATTTTTGCTTTTCCGCGCGATATCGAGAAATATGAATTCATCAACAGCATGGATGCTCTGATGACAGACTATTCGAGCATCTTCTTCGATTATTCTGTTACAGGCAAGCCGGTCATCCTGTTTACATATGACTATGAAGAGTACGTATCCGAAAGAGGTATGTACTTCGATATTTCCGAGCTGCCGTTCATCAGAGTGGACACGCAGGCAGAACTGGAAACTCTGCTGAAAACAAGAGATTATCTTAAGGAAGATTACAGCAGCGATGAGAGATATCAGGACAGATTCCTGAAATACGACACAATTACAGCAGCAAGCGATCTCATGAATTATCTTCTGACCGGTGATGCCGGCAGTATGAGAGTTGATGACCTGGCTTGCAACAAAGATAAGGCGTGGCACCTGATCGACTGTCCGGATGTCCCGACGCCTGAAGAACTGGATATTCTGTCTGAAAGCATCGATCCGGAGAAGGATCTGCTGCTTTTCCACCAGTCCAAATTCCCTGCGAAGAACAGCCGCAGATTCAGAGAAGCATATACAGATGCATATGAGTTCATCTTCACAACCGAAGCAGCACCTAAGACATATGCAGAGGCACTGAGCAGGAAGAATAAGTCTGTTAAGGCAAAGGTAAGCGCCAGAAACCGCAGAAGACAGGTCGGCGATCTCAATATAGAATCTGTCACCAGATACAAGCCGCTGAGAATCAATGTTACGGAAATCAGAACTACAGGTTCGAAAATTCACATCGGCCTTAGCAGCCCGTCTAAGGCAGGGCAGATCAAAGACGTAGTGCTCGAGTACCGCAGCAATATAGAAGAAATCGCACACAGCCTGCCTTATACTGTCAGAACCGCAGATAATGGATATGAGATCAGTGTGGATGCCGATCTGAGTATTCTCAGAAAGGGGTGCGTATACTGGGATCTCTTCATAATTACAGATAAGGAAGGCGAAGAAGCAAAGTACCCTGCTGCACTCGGCAGGAAGATGCGTAAGAAGATCAAGAGCCTGTTCTGGCAGTGCGAGCTTGGAGACTATATCGCATTTCCGCATACTTCGCTCACTAACACACTTGCTTTTACACACAGAGAGAAGACACCGTATGACACCAGAGCAACACGCGCGAAGGAGATCAGCGCTTACGTCTTCTACAGATTATTCGGCAAGAAATACAGAAAACAGAAAATCTGGCTGGTATTTGAGAAATTCTGCTCGGCAGCGCAGGACAACGGATACTATTTCTTCAGGTACTGCATGGAGAATCTCTCTGAAGAGGAGAAGAAGCACATCTATTATGTAATGGATAAGTCTGCTAAGGACTACGCCAAGGTTGAGCCTTACAAGGATCACGTGGTGCAGTTTATGAGCTTCAGACACATGCTGTACTGCATGGCGGCCAGGGTATATGTGGGATCTGATTCGAGAAAGCACCTGTACGTCTGGAGACCGAAGCCGAATCTGATTTCAGGAAGAATGAGAAGAAAGCCGATTCACTTCCTGCAGCATGGTGTTACCGCCCTTAAGAAGGACGACGGAATATTCGGTATCAACGGAAGCAGCCCGATGACAAGCGTCACTGCCACATCGGACTTCGAGCAGCACATTCTCGAAGAGAACTGGGGATATTCGGCAGCGGATCTGCCGGTAGTCGGATTCACCAGATGGGATGTACTCGAAGACAAGTCAACACCGGATGACAAGATCATTTTGGTGATGCCTACCTGGAGAGCATGGCTCGAAGAGAAGACTGACGAGGACTTCCTTGCCAGTGATTATTTCCGCAACTATATGGAACTGCTTCAGGATGAGTCGCTGAATGACAGTCTCAGAAGAAACAAAGTCAGACTGATATTCTTCATCCATCCGAAGTTCAAGGACTTCCTGGGCAAATTCAGTGCTCCGTCTGAGAATATCGAACTCGTTCAGTTCGGCACCAGACCTCTCAACGAGATAATGATGAGAAGTTCGATGCTGATAACAGATTACTCGAGTGTCTGCTGGGATATGTATTACATGGGCAAGCCTGTCGTCTTCTATCAGTTCGACTACGACATGTATATGGAAAGCCACGGCAGCTATATGGACATGGAAAAAGACCTGTTCGGCGAGAGATATACGAGTCTGCCGGATGTGATCGGGAGCATCAAGAGATACATTGATAACGGATTCGAGGAGAGTGAACGTGCCCGCGAGATGAGACCGGGATACTTCAAATATATCGATTCGGACAACAGCAAGAGAACTTACGAATATCTGAAGAGCCGCGGATATTGATTCCGGGGCAGTAATAAGCCGTGCCGGCGATCTGAATATGCCGGCCAGTCAATCTGATCTGAAACTGAAAGGAATTCTGAATGGAGAGCAGGAAACATCTGGAATATATTGATTCGGTCAAGGCACTGTCGATGCTGATGATCATGTTTGGCCACATAACTGATCTGGCCAATCCGGTAGACACCTGGATGTCATCGTGCAAGATTTGTGTATTCTATGTAATCTCAGGATTCCTGATGGCATACACAAACGGCCTGCACAAGCGGACACCTCTGCAGTTCGTAAAGAACATTACTGCCAACATCGCTTGGCCGTATCTGATCTTCTCGGTCATCGCAATTCTGGTAAAGTGCTTCTACACTTTCTCCAAACACAAGGGAATGGCGGCGGTCGCTCACACTTTCCGCGACAACCTGGGCAAAACGCTTTTCCTCAGCGGAATCAACAGCATGTGGTTCCTGCCGACGCTGTTCTTCGGCGAACTGATAATTCTGCTGCTTTTCCTGGCACCGAAATTCATAAGAGTGCTGTATGCTGTATTCGGACTGCTGGCATTCAGAGGCGCAATATGGCTGACCGGAGCTCTGGAATCATCCGGAATGTCCGAGAGACTGACTGAGCATCTGGGATATACGATCAACATGATGGGCAAGAGCTTTATCGCCGCATGGTTTATCGGACTGGGATACATACTGTTCCTGCTTATGAAGAAATATGATCTGCTGGATGGCAGACACGGAGTCAAGCTGGCCGCCGGTTTGATACTGACTGCAGTTAACGTCGTGCTGTCCCAGCTGAACCTGCATGTGGATTTCAATATGATGACAATGGGAGACAGGCCGTACCTGTTTCTCTTCGGAGGAATCTTCGGATCTTTGGGCCTTATACTCCTGTTCGACGCAATTACTTCCAGAGTTTCACTCAGCGGCTTCAACTACTGGGGCAGAAACTCGCTGATCCTGATGTGCACACATACAGCGCTGGGATTCAAAGGGATTGCTTATGCAGGATGGGCGAAAGTCGCACACATTCCTGAAGAGGCAGGCCTCGAGTACATAATTGAGTGTTTCTGCGTTCTTATCATTCTGATGTTCATAATGTATGGAGTTACAGAATTCATCAACAAGTATTTCCCATGGCTGGCTAAGTTCAGAGGCCGCCAGAGAAGTTCTAAGGCACAAGCTGCATAGGAAATTATTCATCAGGCCCTTATCAAAAGGGCCTTTTTCATTTGCTTTTCAATAGGCCTTTTTTCAATCATTGTTCATTTCAGAAAAATAATCGACAAAAATGAACAATGGCACCGAGACGACTCTTAGGAGAACTGAGCTGATATGAACGGAGAGGCAGTCAGCTGCACAAAAAAGGCACTATTCTAATAGAATGGTGCCTCAATAGACCGGTTATTTGGTTAACTTGATGCCAATGTCCGGCTTTACAGATTATATTAACTCATGAAATCGATTACGCGGATGTCTTGGGATTGTTAATTCCCAAGGCATTGTTCATTTTTTGCAATTATTATTTAAAAATGAACAGTTTCCGAAAAAAGTCCTCTGCGCCGGACTAGTGAACTGCCTGTGCTGCCCGTTTCTTCCTGCGGCGGCGTGCCAGCAGGGACAGAATGATTCCGAATATGATGCCTGAGCAGGTGATTGCCAGCCCGATTACTCTGCCGTTCATGTCGTATTTAAGAACGACATCATGTTCGCCCTTAGTTATCTCAGCAGCGAGGAAAGCAATGTTCGCATTGCTGTATTCGCGGGCCCGCTCTCCGTCAATATAGACTTTCCAGTTTCCGTTGACAGGGATGGATATGAAGAGCAGTCCGTCTTCTACCGCTTTAACCGTTCCGTTTACCTGCTTCCAGTTGTAGTCGCTGACTCTGTAGGAACCGGCGGCTCTAGCAGCGGCGTATTTGTCATAATTTGCAACCTTCATAGCGGACACGTACAGCTTGTCGAACGTGTATGTGCCGGCTTTATTGAAGTGGATCTTGAGATTGCCTGTATAGTTATCATAGTATCCCATATTCAGGTCAAAGTCCGTGATGTCTGGGATTGTCTGGTTGTTCTTGCTGTTGGAGGCGCCGGCAGTCAGTTTGGCGCTGACGCAGCTCAGGTAGAAATCGCCTACTTCAGTTCCTTCAGCATTGTATCTGCGGAGATTGTCGAAAGAAACAACCATCTGGCTGTCCTCAACACCTTCTACATGGATCGTGATATATGAATGATCCTTATCTGCAACGAAAGTGTTGTCATCTGCTGCAGTGCAGCCGTCTCCGCCCACGATTGTGTATTCAATATTATCAATGTCTGTCTCGATATCTTCAGCCTTGACTTCCCTGCCGCCGTTTATACTGTCACAGGATACATCCGGCATGACAATTGCCTGCAGAATGGCCTGCTCCCTTTCGAGGCGGCTGAGCTTGAGGAACTCACTTTCCCTTATGTATGATCCGTATGTGAATCCAAGACCTGAGTCGTATTTATTCCGGAATACCTCAACTCCGTCGATGTCCTTATACTTCTCGAACCCGTATCCGGCATAGTCGCTCGAATCCATTTTGCCGTTCTTGGTGTCGTTTCCGAGGAAATACTTAATGCCCTCCAGGAAGTCGAGCCCCATTCTGTTACCGTTGGACTGAACGTAAACACGCTTGGAATATCCCATGTTGTTGCCGAGATATTTATTGAAAAGCGACAGTCTTGACGGAATCTTCGAGTCGTAGAGATAGATCGTGTTGTTCTCCCATCTGAGATTCTCATTAGCAGGCTGATCAGCTTTGTGCTCGATGTTTATCCAGTCAACCTGATCGATTCTGTAAAAACCATCGTCCTCAATCTGGGAGCCTGCACGCTGAGTGGATGCCTCAAGCTGGCCGTTGATAGTGCCGTCGTTGTAGAAATAATCCATGTGTGTGCGGAGTGTGCAGTTCCAGCAGACTATCAGAGAAGCGGCAAGTGTAAGAATGATCAGTGTCTTGCGCAGCCAGAGAGGCTTCAGGAAAAGCCAGCCGAGAAGTATTACCAGGATCATGAATGCCGCAGCGGCGAGACTTCCGGCGATAAAGAGCGCCTTGTTCATTCCCAGGTCGCCAGTGATGTCGTAATATGCGAGACCGAGTGTAGAGCCTGCAAGAACAATCCATGTCAGGATCATTATCACGAGACAGTGAGGTCTCTTGAGATTGTCAGGATCCATATGCTCGGATGCAGTCCATACGACGAAGAAAATCAGCAGAAAATACCAGCGGTTGGATACATAGCTGAATCCGTTGAACATCGAGCCGAAGAACGGGAAGAGTGTCATCACGAACAGCAGGAAAGCCATTATGCCGTGGGTTGCCTTGATCGTAGGCTTGCGGCCTGCAAAGAGGACAGTCAGAGCAACTGCCGGTATTCCGATGTATGAATATGAAACAGCATAGCCGTACGACACGAATCTGATACCCGTCGTGTAGTAGTACATAGTATCGTAGAAAGTATCAATAATCGGCTTTGCGCCGGTGGAAGCACCGGACAGAGTCTGCAGTGTAGCCATTACGAAGACCGCGGAAATCATTATGCCCGCAATACCGTACAGCATGAATCTGCCGACATAAGCAAGGTAATCTGTGAAAGAACCGTCTTCGCTGTGATAGTGGAAGTAGCGGAGCAGCAGATACAGAATGATAATAATTGCCGACATGTAGGCAAGATAGAAATTTACAGCTACTGTAATGCCGACGATGAATATGAAAGGAGCAGGCGATTTGCCTTTGCAGATCCTGTCTACAGCCAGTGCGAGAAGAGGGAACAGGATGAAAATATCTATGTACTGTCCCTGCATCAGCGCAAGATTAATAGTCCAGGTTGAAAATACATAGCAGATTGATCCGAATGCTGACTGGAATCCGTCCAGCTCCACTTCATGAGCAAACAGAACAAAAGCAATACCCGCAAAGAACAGTCTGAGAAGGATTGCGACCGAATAGCCCAGTTCCATATGTGCTATCGGGAAGAGCGACGCTATGACGACAAACGGGTCGATAGGAAGCTTAGCGTCGAGACCCATTCCGCGGTACCAGGACCACAGAGGATACCCGTCACCCGCGAGCAGACTGTGAAGACTGTTCTTCATCTCAATGGTCCAGAAATAGCCCTGGTCACTGGCATCGCCGTCATATATGAATGTCTTGTTGTTCACAATGAACAGCACAAAAATACCTGCCGCAACAATGCAGAACAGGATAGTATAAACAGATAATTTTAATAAAAGGTTTGATTTCTTCATAAATATATTATTTGATGGTTGCTCCTGTACAATATTTAGTCCATTTTACAATGATAACGTCATTGTTTCAATGATACTGAGGATGTTAAGAGGGTGATTCTTGTATAAGAATCAGGCGTCTGTTATAATTAAACGATTCTAAATAATGATATAAAGAGGAAGTATGTCTTCCTGAGAATTACAGAACATGCTGAGAAAACACATTGCTGCATTTTTAATATGTGTGATGGTGCTGACATCCGGCGGACTGACTGCGTTTGCAGAAGTTGCCGGTACAGACGCAGCCGGGGCTGCGGAATCTGCCGCTGTTAATCCGGAAGCAGTACAGGAATCATCATCTGCCGGAGATGAGGCAGTTACAGATTCAGGTTCTGCGGATGCTGACAGCATTACTGATAGTAATGATGAAGAAAAGTCTGATACGGACAAATCTGCAGAGACTTCATCTGAAATGGATCCTGCTGCAGCTCCGGACAATCTGATTCAGCCGGAAACTGACGGTACTGATGGAGAAGCACAAGAAGCAGAACTGCTGCCTGAAGACGCCGGGGATGTTCCGGAAATTCCCGAGACACCGGCTGTCATAGACTCGTTCGCGGTGGCAGAGAACACAGCCGGCTCGGTAACTTTTACCTGGGAGCCTGTCGAGGCAGCTGACCGCTACATCATATATCTTGATTATGAAGGCTATCTGTGCGAAGAACCGGATACATACACTTTCACAGGTCTCGACGGAATTCATAAATTCAGGATAGAGGCGCTTGACGCAGAAGGCACGGTGACCGCCTGTTCGGAAGAACTGCGCATCATGACTTTCAGCGAAGCTTTACGCCCGAAACTCACAAACAGGACTATCAGCAGTCCTAAGAGTCTCGGAATCAATCTTCGGACACTGATTAATGAGCCATACAACGGATACAGCGTTGTGCAGGGCGGCTGTACAGACGGCACATACGCTTACTATCTCATGGTATCCACTTCGACGCAGAAGGGACGTGTGCTCAAAGTCAGGATAAGCGACAAGAAAGTAATCAAGACTTCCGGTGTCCTGAATACCCACCACGGCAACGGCATGACATACGACAGCAAGAGAAAAGTGCTGGTGGTCGTTGCCCGTGAGGAGAGAAAACAGGAACTGACTGTAATTGATGCGGCTACGCTCAAGGTCAGAAAGCAGCAGAATGTTAAATACAGCTATTACAAAAATGCGACCAGCGGTTCTATCACGAAGAATCATCAGGAGCGCGGACTTGCTGCAATCGCGTACAGCCCAAGATATGATGTATATCTGGCTCTGCAGCGGAACTATCACAACATTCTGATATTCGATCCGGATACATTTGAAGCAGTCGGTATCGTCTTCACCAGGATAACCGCTGATTACCCGGGCGTATACCAGGCGATGGACGCAGACGACAGATATGTGTATCTGCTGCTGAGTTACTATGACAAGACTCAGCCGTACAATGTCATTGTTACCCTTGACTGGAACAGTGAGAACCTGCTCGATGTGGTCAACGGCAACAAGAAGTTCATTGAGAAGGCCTGGAGATGCGACAACCGCGGTGAAGGTAAACCGGATGCGGCTATCAGAATCAATACCAAGCACGAAGCTGAGAACATCTACCATGTTGCCGATGCTTCAGGCAAATCACATTTCTACCTGTCCGAGTATTACAACAACCCTGTTTACAAGACCATCACACAGAAGGTCAAATACAAGGTAAAATGGAAAAAGGTGACCAGAAAGGTCAAATGGAAGAAAGTCAAGAAAAACGGCAAGTGGAAGTGGAAATATAAGAAGAAAAAAGTCTGGAAATACAAGACTAAATACAAGAAAGTGAAGAAGACCGTAGTCAGCTACTACAACAGAGCAAACTATGTATACGATCTCGGCACTTTCTGATAATCTAACGGAAACAGAGGACAGCGCCAATGGCGAATGAAATTAAAAAGAAAAAAGGTATAAGCAGAATTTTCCCGGAGAACAAATTATATACAGTATTAATACTGATTATGGCACTTGTGGCTATCGCATTTCTCGCGATGATAGCTGTAGTCAATGCTTTTCCGGCAAATATGACAATGGGGCTTGTTGCGGCTCTTTTCGCAGTATTGCTGCTGGCATGGGTGCTGCTTGCGCGCCGCCAGCGCCCGCTGCGAGTTCTCGGATTACTGGTTGCTTTGCTTTTCCTGACGTTTTACGGTCTCGGAACATATTATCTGGGAACCACATATGCAATGTTCGCAAGAATCAGCAACAATGAGGCACCGGTAAAACCTTCAGAAGGACTGGATCCTACACAGGATTCATTCAACGTATATATCACCGGTATTGACCAGTGGAATAAGGAGAAAGGCCTCGATCTCGAGCGAAGCGACGTTAATATGATCGTGACTGTCTGCCCGCAGACAAGAAAGATCCTGCTCACATCAATCCCAAGAGACGCTTACGTAGAACTTGACCGCGTTCCTGAAATGGACAAACTGACCCATACAGGAATTTACGGTGTTGATGAAACTCTCAATACTGTCGAAAAATGGCTGGGAATAGATCTTAACTACTATGTCAAGATGAATTTCAGCGCAGTAAGAGATGTTATCAATGCGATGGGCGGAGTCGATGTCTATTCACCTGTTGCTTTCGGATCAAGCATTTCAGATTATACTTATGAAAAGGGCTGGAATCATCTGGATGGCAAAGCGGCTCTGTACTTTGCAAGAGAGCGTAAGTCGTTCGAGGGCAAAGACTCTCTGCGTGTTGAAAATCAGCAGATTCTGGTCAAGGCTCTGATTGATAAACTGACTTCATCGACAACTTTGCTGACCAAGTACGGAGATATTCTCGGCGCTGCAGGCAAGAGCCTCGAGACTAACATGTCAAATGATGACATGCAGAATCTGGTCAGGATGCAGCTTGCTGATCTGTCACCTTGGACAGTTGAAAGTCAGAAAATCGAAGGAGAATATGACCTTGACTATGTTGCATCCCTGGCTAAGACATCAAGATACCAGGTATACAAGACATATCCGGAATCAGTGGCATCCTGTGTTGACGCAATCAATGCTGTAATGAATCCTACACAGGCAGAACTGGACGAGGTGCTTGAGAACAAGAAAAAGACAACTGCTATCAATTTCATAAAGGGTATTCTGGGCAGGAACAACAGCGCATCCGAAGGAGAAGGATCTGATACAGAAGAGACGCAGGATGGTGAGTAGTCTGCACTGCAGGCATTCCGGAAAAGGAGACATATAAACAATAATGCATCTGAATTTCTATCTTACAAGAATAATATTGGTATTGATTATAGGATTTGTTGTGGCGTATCTGACAACACCTTTGAGCATCAAACTGGCATATAAGCTGGACATCATTGACAGGCCGCGCGATGACAGAAGGGTCCACAACAGACCGATTCCGAGATTCGGAGGAATGGGTATTTTCCTCGGATCAATGGCAGCAATGATCATTCCTGCCGGAATGAACTCAAGCATCCGTGTCGCTATGCTCGGCGGCATTATGATGTACGGACTGGGTGTATCAGATGACATCCTGGATCTCAAACCTATGGCCAAATTCGGGGGACAGCTCCTGATTGCTACTTTCATGTTTGCCATGGGAATCAGAATCAGGTTCATCAATCTGATGATTATTCCGGCCGCACAGGACTCAAGGGTTATGCTGTACTTCGGTGCCGGGATAGCATATCTCATTACCGTAATCTGGATTGTAGGCATTACGAACGCAGTAAACCTGATGGATGGTCTGGACGGTCTTGCTGCAGGCAGTACCGCCATTATGGCGCTGTCACTGGCATATGTCGCATATATACACGGAATCAGACTTGGTATGATGCCTGTATGCGTGGCTTTCTGCGCAGTAGCAGCAGGATGTCTCGGATTCCTGCCTTACAACTTCTCACCTGCCAAGACTTTCATGGGCGACGGAGGCTCGCTGTATCTGGGATATATGATATCCATTCTGTCAGTTATTTCGCCTCTTAAGAGGGCAACATTTGTCGGAGCTATCATCCCGATGCTGGTACTGGCAGTACCTATCTTTGATACCGTATTTGCAATGGTAAGAAGAATGTTCCGTCATGAGTCAATTATGAAGGCAGACCGCGGACATCTTCATCATCACCTGATGGCTGCAGGTTTCGGACAGAGAAGATCAGTTCTGATCATGTACGGAATAGTCGGCATCATGGGAATTGTCGCAGTACTGATCAGCCGCGCGCTTTACAAGGATGCGTTTTTCCTGTTCACTATCGCACTACTGTATCTGGGAATCATCATTGTGCCAAAGCAGCCGAAGAAAAAGAGTCTCAAGAGAATCATTACTCAGGATCCAAGAGAGGCAGCAAGAGAGCAGGAACGTGAGAACCTTGTATGGATGCTGAATACTGAGAGGGAGAGACGCAGAGCTGAGAGAGAGGCTGCCGGAGAAGATCCGAATACTCAGTCAGATCTGCTGCTGGCAGAAATCGCCAAGGAAGCAGCAAATCCGGGCAAGAGGGCTACAAGATACACCGTAAGACTCAAGAAGGCTGAGATCGAAAGAGCTCTCGGGCAGCAGGAAGCACAGAAGGCAGCTGAAGCTGCAAAATCAGCCGGAAATGATGATAATCAGCCTGAAAGCAATTAATACCGTGAATAATACGACAGGATATCGCTAATAACACAGAATAATGGAAAAGAAGAGAATATACAAATACGATAATGTCAAAGCTTTCCTTATTTTTCTTGTAGTTATCGGACACATGACCACGGATTATGTGTCCGATTCTCATTTGGTAAGATGGATAACGCTGTGGATATATACTTTCCATATGCCTGCGTTCATCTTTATCTCCGGGCTGGTTCACAAGCAGTACATCACTGCAGAGCGGGCTTCGCTCGGAGTCCGTGGAGAGACCAGACTCAGATGGGACAAGGTGGCAGGATTCTTCCTGTGCGCGTACGGACTCAAGATTTTCCTGCAGTTCACACGTACTCTGATGGGACAGCACCCTCTGTGGCACTGGATTGAAGAGCCGGGTATTCCGTGGTACCTCTTCGTAATGGCAGAGTATGAACTGCTCTTCTATGTGATGAAATACATTGACGGAGGCAGCTGTGCAAAGCCGGGCAGCGAGAAGACAAAGAGGCCCCTTATTGTGATCCTCGGGGCTTTTGCTCTGAGCGCAGTAATAGGATACTTCCCTGCTGTAGATGATACATTCTGCCTGTCCAGAATGATCAACTTCCTGCCGATCTATATGCTCGGCTATTATCTGGATATGAAGAAGTTCCTTCCTTTCCTGAACGGAGAAGGATATGGCGGAGTTCATTCAGCGCAAAGCGCAGGAGTGTCTGATGCGTGCTCACATTCAGTCGCGGACAGGAATGTCCGCAAGAGGCATACTGCAATCTGCGCATTCAGCTGGCTGACTATAATAGTGACTATGGCGGTATGCTGCATGGGCAACTTCGGCATGTACAGCTGGAGGAAATGGTTCACAGGAAGACGGTCTTATGAATTCCTGCAGGAGTTCTTCAGCTATGCTTACGATAATGGCTGGTGGATCAGACTCGCTGTCTGGGGAGTAGCCCTGCTCATCACATTCGCAGTCATCGCTCTGATCCCGGACAGGAATCTTGGATTCATAACTACGGTCGGATCGAGGACGCTTTCAGTATATTTCTGGCACAGACCGCTGTGCTATCTGTTCAGAAACTGGATGGTACTGCCGCGTCTGTACATGCTCTTCGGCGGTAAATATAACGCTGCAGCTGCAGGCCAGATCAAAGGCCTGGCGTTCAGAGGTACGGACGCGCAGATGATAATGCCTCTGCTCGTGTACTGCCTGATAGGCGCGCTGATGACAGCTTTCTTCAGCCTGAAGGTATTCGAACATCCTACTGCTGATCTGATGAAGCTCGGAGCGAAAATCGCATCGATCGGCAAGAAATCGAAAGATAACTAATACATAAATAAAAGAAACAATATAAGAAACAGGAACCGGATTTAATTCCGGTTCCTGTTTTGCATCATACATTTTTTGAAATGAGAATTGACTCTCAGGCAGGTATCAGCAAATGTCAGATATTGCACTTAGATCTCGAGGAGTGCTGCGTATTCTGCAAGTGCACCGTCTGTCTCGTGCGCGAGAACTCTCTTCGCGAGAACTTTGCCGAGCTGTACGCCTTCCTGATCGAAGCTGTTCAGGTTCCAGAGGAAACCCTGGAACATGATTTTGTTTTCGAAGTGTGCGAGGAGTGCTCCGAGTGAAGCAGGTGTCAGCTGGTCGCCGATAATAATGCTCGATGGTCTGCCGCCGTCGAACTTCTTGTTAGGATTCTCATCATCCTTACCGCAAGCGAAAGCAACAATCTGAGCGACGACATTGGCAGCGAGCTTCTTCTGGCTGGTGCTTCCCTGAATGTCTACATCAACTCCGGACTGGTTTTCTTTGAAACCAATGAACTGCAGAGGAACGATATCTTTGCCCTGGTGCAGGAGCTGGTAGAAAGAATGCTGTCCGTTGGTACCCGGCTCTCCGAAGAGAACAGGTCCTGTCTTGTAATTTACAGGCTCGCCGAATCTGTTGACTGACTTGCCGTTGGATTCCATATCTGCCTGCTGCAGGTGTGCCGGGAATCTTGCAAGAGCCTGTGCATACGGAAGAACTGCAGTAGTCTCATATCCGAGGATATTGCGCTCATACACTCCGATAAGAGCATCAAGCATTGCAGCATTCTTCATAGGGTCTGCCTGTGCAGCAAGTTTATCAGCTGCAGCAGCTCCTTCAAGGAACTCAGCGAAAACATCTGATCCGAGTGCAAGCGACAGAACAGCTCCGCCAACTGCGGAAGTTGAGGAATATCTGCCGCCGATGTAATCATCCATGAAGAAAGCGGCAAGATAATCGCTGCTCTTGGCCAGTGGTGAAGTTTCGCTGGTAACAGCTATCATGTGCTTTGAAGGATCAAGACCGGCTTCTGTGAGAGCGTTCTTGACGAAAGCTTCATTGGTCAGAGTCTCAAGTGTTGTGCCTGACTTGGATACAAGAATGAAGAGTGAGTGAGCTACATCGATAGTCTTCAGAACGCTTACAGCATCATCCGGATCAACATTGCTGATGAACTTGGCATCCATCAGGAGCTTGCCGTTGGCGCGGGCCCAGTTCTCAAGAGCGATGTACATTGCGCGAGGACCGAGATCACTTCCGCCGATACCGATCTGAACGACTGTCGTAAACTTCTCGCCCGCAGCATTGCAGACTTCGCCGGAATGAACTTTGGCCGCAAATTCTGAGATTTTGCTCTGCTCACCGAGATAGAAGTCTCTTTTGTTGACACCGTCTTCGACTACATCATTGCCCAGCTGACCGCGTGTGAGGTGGTGAAGCACGAGTCTCTTCTCGCCGGTGTTGATCATAGCACCGTTGTACAGCTCTTCAAATTTGCCTGCGAGATCGGATTCTTCAGCAAGTTTAGAAAGCATTCCGAGAACTTCTTCGTCTACCTGCTTTGCGGCATAGTTGTATGCGAGACCGGCAGCCATCGGTACGGAGTATTTTTTCACACGATCTGCTCCGCCTGCACCGCCGAGAACTTCCCTTAAGTCTACACGGTGTGATGATGCCTGCATTGATCTGTAAGCATCAAGTGTATCAAGATTTTTCCATTCAGCCATAAATACCCTTCCTTTCAAATTGCGGGTCTCGGGGACCTGTCTGTGGTTGAATTTGTAATAATGTATTATAATAGTAATATATCGAGTTTGTTGATCGGCACATACACATATAATTTACTACAGAATCAGTTAAATATCCACACCTGATAATAAGCAGGAATGCGGAATGAGGGGAATCAAGTGGAAAAATGAGACAGAGATTTATGAAGGTGAAAATTCTGAAGCTGATGCTTGCGGCGGCTGCTGTGTTATGCCTTTCGGCATGCAGCGGGATTAAGAATCTGCCCAAAGCAGGAGAAATAGATATAAACGGGGACTGGTATCGCAGCCCGGTGGTTAAGCATGCGCAAGGGGCTTATGCACCTGATGAGCTTGGCTTAGTTGTGCGGGGAGGCAAAACCGGTTGTATCGATGAAACAGGCAAAGAAGTCATTCCGTGTAAGTATGACAACCAGATAGTCTTCAGTAAACGCGGATAC
>JBGUIG010000050.1:0-4628 GCA_045112795.1 Anaerovoracaceae bacterium
GGTGTCCGCTCCTCTAGGCGCGAAGAATTCCACTACATCGAGTCCTACGGCGCCGGCGCCGATAACAACGACCTTCTTGCCTGTGCAATCTACCGGATAGTTCTCCAGATTGTTGATAACACCAAGTACAGTCTGTACTTTGCCCTTGCCTACGTTTTCCTTGAGTCCAGGAATAGGAAGGATCAGTGGCAGTGAGCCAGTGGAGTTAACGATGATATCAGGGTTAAGTGTTCTGATGAACTCAGGAGTAGCATCAGTGTTCAGGAACACATGCAGGTTGTGGAGCTTCTTGATTCTTCTCTCGAGGTAGTCAGGGAAGTCTCTCAGTCTGCTCTTGTCAGGGAACTTCGAGATCTCATATGCGAGTCCGCCAAGATGATCAGCCTTCTCGATCAGGAATGCTGTGCAGCCAACTTCAGCAGCTGTGCATGCAGCTTCCATACCGGCTGTACCGCCGCCTACTACTACAACGTTGCATGGCTTGTTGACTTTGAGCTTCTTGTATTCTTCTCCCTCGATGACTGCAGGATTGACAGTACATCTGATAGGTCTGTTGTTCTGGATACGGTTTCCTGCGCATCCGATGTTGCAGCTGATGCACTTTCTGATGTCGCACTCATGACCGAACTCTGCCTTGTTGACCCAGTCAGGATCAGCGATAAGACCTCTGCCGATACCGATAAAGTCAGCATCTCCTCTGTCGAGGATGTCGTTAGCTACCTTAGGACTTCTGATGTTACCCATTGTAACTACCGGCTTGCCGTACTTTTCCTTAACAGCCTTGGCGAGATATGCTCTCCAGCCGTCAGGATAGCAGTTGCTGTCGATCTGATACTGCAGCGAAGGATTAAGAGCTGCAGATACGTTGTATACGTCTACTTCATCACCGAAGTACTGCAGATACTCAAGGCAGTCATCAAGATTGTTTCCGCCTTCGAGGAATTCATCTGCACTGATTCTTGCTAAGATAGGAATGAAAGGTCCTACCTGCTTTCTTACTTCGTCGATGACCATTCTGGCAAGGCGCGCTCTGTTCTCAGCGCATCCGCCGAATTCATCAGTTCTCTTGTTGTAGATAGGTGAAAGGAACTGGCTGATGAGATATGAATGTCCGCAGTGAACTTCAATTGCATCGAATCCTGCCTGTACAGCACGCTTTGCTGCTTCACCGTATTTCTTAACGATAGCTTCTATTTCTTCTTTTTCAAGCGGACGTGGAGCCTCACCGCCAAGCTTTGAAGGCTCAGTTGATGAAGATACAGTCGGAACTCCTGTACGTGCAGATGAAGCAGATGCTCCTGCATGGTTGATCTGTACTGCGATGAGTCCGCCTTCATTGTGAACTGCCTCAGTCAGTTTATAAAGCTTTGGCATGAACATATCGTGGTCGAGTCTCAGCTGGCTTGTGCCGTTGGAGCCTGTAGGGAAATCTACGCAGACATTCTCTACGATAATGAGGCCTGTGCCGCCTTTGGCTCTGAGTCTGTAGTAATTGATATGATCATCGTTGATTCCGCCGTCCGGATCAGCATAGTTAGTACCCATCGGTGTCATGACTACTCTGTTCTTGAAAACAGTTTTTCTGACTGTGATAGGCTCGAAAATGTGTGGGTAATCCTTCTTCATAATCTTTCCTCCCTGAGAGTTATCCTTGTAAAGCTGGATCAGCGTCATCTTCTTTCCTGTGGCAACTTAATGATAAATAAAAAACGAGCAGAATAAAATTATCTTTTCTGCCCGTAATTGATAGCCTGAAAGTATCAGTTCAGAAATATCAGATATGTTCAATGTCGATATCTGCAGTCTCTTTCATAAAGTCTATGAAGCGCTTTACAGCAGGCATCTGATAGTGATTCCTGAGCCACACCATATTTACGTAGTGCGTAAGATCAACGTCCGACAAGTGCAGGATCCTTATCTCATCCTCATTAAGAACATCTACTTTCGCAACAAGCGCTATTCCGAATTTTTCTCTTACCATCGCCTGGATGGCATTCTCATCTGCGCATTCACATACAATGTCCGGTTTGATCCCCAGATTTCTGTACAGTCTGTTCGTATATCCTCCCAGCCCGGAAAACCTGTCATAACCGATAACCGGATATTTCTCCAGAGTCGCAACCGGTACCGCGTCAGCCTGTGCAAGAGGATGATCATACGGAGTGATAATGACCATTTCCTGCTTGAGAATCGGTGTGAATTCGAGTTCTTCTTCTCCCTCTGCATAAGCACAGAAACCTACATCTATAAGACCCTTCTTGATTTCACGGATTATGTGCGATGTCCGGTTTTGTGTAAAGCCGAATGTCGTGCGCTCATTTTCCGGCAGGTTGAGGAAAGTGCGCACCTTATGAGGAATGTAATAATTCGCAAGCGGAAAAACGTAACCGATATCTATTCTTCCGCCGGTAGATGAAAGTTCTTTCATCTTATATACTGCTATGTCGCATTCTTCAAGTATGCGGCTGACGTATTCAAGAAAAAGCCTGCCGCTCTTAGTCAGTATAATGCCTCTTCCGGTGCGGTCGAAAAGCGTTACACCAAGCTCCTTTTCGAGTGAATCGATTGACCGCGAAAGCGATGGCTGAGAAATGTATAACTCTTCCGCAGCGGCGCGGAAGTTTTCTGTTCTGGCCACCGCCTGAAAATATGCAAGTTGATTAAGTGTCATAAGTCTGTCCTTCCCGGAGCAGGATAATAATTCCCGGCTCCTTCCGCCCCCATAACAGTCCCTGTATCACGTGATAATAATTTTATCAGAAACTCCGTCAGATTGATACTTTGAAAGCATCAATTATGGCTATAACTGGCATTGGATTCTATCAGAATAAAGAATTAGAATTAAATCAACAAATAGTTATAGTTTTAACAAAGTCATCCTCCGACTTGTGGCAAAGATGGAAAATGACACTCAAAAGGATTCGATAATTATTACCGGAATCAGCAACCATTATTAAAAGGAGAAAGAACAATGGCAGAAAGAATCACAGGACACACCGAGCTTATCGGACTTATGGCTTACCCTATTCGTCACTCCAGCTCCCCTGCTATGCAGAATGAAGCTTTCGCAGAAGTAGGCGCTGACTATGCTTACCTCGCATTCGAAGTAGGCGCTGATGAGATTGAAGATGCTGTAAAGGCTATCAGAACACTCAAGATGAGAGGATCCAACGTATCCATGCCTAACAAGACTCTTGTTGGCCAGTACCTCGACGAGCTTGATCCTGCTGCTGAGCTCTGCGGAGCAGTAAATACTATCGTTAATGACAACGGTCACCTCAAGGGATACATCACAGATGGTATCGGATTCATGGCAGCAATGAAGGACAACGATATCGATCCTATCGGCAAGAAGATGACTATCGTTGGAGCAGGCGGCGCAGCTACAGCTATCGAGATTCAGGCTGCTCTTGACGGAGTTGCTGAGATTTCAATCTTCAACATCAAAGACAAGTTCTACGAAGTTGGCGAAGATACTGTAAAGAAGATCAACGAGAACACAAACTGCAAGGCAGCTATGT
Organism: Anaerovoracaceae bacterium; assembly: GCA_045112795.1. GTDB lineage: Bacteria > Bacillota > Clostridia > Peptostreptococcales > Anaerovoracaceae > Crickella. Next base: position 3,522 of record JBGUIG010000050.1, read on the forward strand.
TTGACCTCGCAGATACAGAAGCTCTCCGCAGAGAGATGGCTGACAGCTACCTCTTCGTAAACGCTACAGGCGCAGGCATGAAGCCACTCGAAGATGTTTCCGTAGTTCCTGACAAGAGCTTCTTCAGACCTGAGCTCATCGTAGTAGACGTTCCTTACGGAACACTCCTCACCAAGATGCGCAAGATGGCTAAGGAAGTAGGCTGCAAGACCATGAACGGCCTCGGCATGATGCTCTTCCAGGGTGCTGCAGGATTCAAACTGTGGACAGGCAAGGAAATGCCAATCGAGCACATGAAAGAAGTTCTCGGAATTTCGTATGACGACTAATCAATTCATTTTTCATACTTACTCCACAAGGTATTTGAAAGGAAATAATCATGACTAACAAAAAATATTTACCAAGCGTAATTGTACTTTATCTCAATTACTTCCTTCACGGAATCGGCTGCTCTGTTCTCGGACAGGCTGTAATCAAGGACGCTCTCTCAGCAAGCTGGGGAGTTGAGGCAATGTCCATCACAGCAATCGCTGCTGCACTCGGACTCGGAAGACTTATCGCACTTCCATTCGCAGGTCCTCTCTCTGACAAACTCGGACGCAGAATCTCCACAGCTATCGGTGGATTCTCCTATGCAGTTTATCTGATCGGCCTCGCTATGGCATTCAACGCAGGCGGCGGCAGCGGATACAAGATTGCTTATATCTGCGCTATCGTAGGCGGTATCGCTAACTCTTTCCTCGACACAGGTATCTATCCTGCTGTTGCTGAGATCATCAACAAGGCTCCTGGCGTTGCAACAATGGGAATCAAGTTTGCTATCTCCGGTTCACAGTTCCTGCTGCCTTTCTTCCTCGGAGTTACCGTTGGACAGACTGCAGGCGGAATGGTTTCCTACAACAAGCTGTTCTACATTGTAGGTATCGCTTACCTCGTACTGATGGCTCTTATCCTGTTCTTCCCTCTTCCTGACACAGACAAGAAGGCTGAGAAGAAAGAAGGACTTCTGCAGAGCATCAAGAACGCTCATTTCTCCGCTGGTTCCATCGCTATGATCCTCATCGGATTCACATGCACAGGTACATTCCAGCTCTGGCTCAACTGCGC
>JBGUIG010000051.1:0-36805 GCA_045112795.1 Anaerovoracaceae bacterium
TAACAAATGCAGGAGGCGTCAGCCGACCACTGCAGGGCAGTCACAAGCCCCTTCTTCAAGGCGTCAGCCTAAGTAGGGGCAGTTGACGTTGTACCTCGTTTAATCAATTCTGTAGTGGAGAACATCATACAGAATTACAAATGCGATTGCGCTTATTGTACCATTTATTCCCTGTTCTCTTCAATTACTGATAGTTTATTCTCAATGGTGTCAGAAAGCGAATTCCCGGAATATCACAATAATTTATTCCCAAGGGAACTTATAATCAAGGCCGAGTTTATCGCGGACAGCAGTCAGATCGCTCATCTCTGATGCGTTGAGCGGCACTCCCTTGTCCTTGCGGTCAAGCCATGCGAGGTATTCTTTCTCGCCTGCTGTGTAGATGCGGTCATGACCCGGCGCCTTCTTCGAAGCCCTGAGAGCTCTGCAGATATCGCCTGCAGTTTTTCTGAATTCCTCCCTGCCCATGAATGCATCCGGATCCACAACGAAGAAAAAGTGTCCGAGATGGTACATCTGTCTGCCGCCATCAGGTGTTCTGCCTGTCAGCGCCTTCATGTACTGTCCGCCTGCAAGAGCGGCGGAGAGAATCTCTACAACAGCAGCATAGCCGTAGCCTTTGTATCCGGCCATCTCGTCCCCGGCGCCGCCTAGAGGCGCAAGAGCCGCGGTTCCTTCGACCAGCGCTTTGAGTATTTCCTGGCTGTCCGTCATATATGATCCATCATTCGATATTACCGTACCTGATGGTGTATCCATGCCCTGACGCGCATAGAATTCTATCTTGCCCCTCTGCACTACAGATGTCGCGCAGTCGATGCAGAACGGAAATTCCTCATCAGTCGGGAGCGCGAATGTCAGCGGATTGGTTCCCATCATATTCTCCACACCGTACGTTGGTGCGATGGACGGTCTTGCATTGGTGCCGGTGATTCCGACAAGACCTTCATTGCTTGCCATCATTGCCCAGTATGCAGCCATTCCGTAATGTGTGGAATTGCGGATCGCTCCGCCTGCCATACCGTATGTCTTTGCCTTTTCAATAAGGCGCTCCATCATGCGGTAGCTTGCAACCATGCCCATGCCGTCGTGAGCATCCATGACGAGTGTTGTAGGAGTCTCCTTGAGTATCTCTATGTCAGTAGTCGGAAGAAGTGTTCCGTTCTCAATTCTGTCTATGTAAATAGGTTTGAATCTGTTGCATCCGTGGCTGTCAACGCCTCTTTTGTCCGCGGAAATGAGGACATCCGAGCAGATAGCTGCTTCTTCAGCAGGCACCCCATAGCCAATAAACGCATCCGTCATGAATGAAGTAATTGTGTCCCAGTCAATATATACTGTTCTGTTGTTCATTTAATCAGCTCCTTAGTCATTGATTGCAAATGATTGCATCATATTAATTATACACGATAGTCACCGATTTGTTTGGGTTATTCAAAAAAGGTGCTGCCGCATTTTCATGCATGGCAGCACCGTATAATCATTGAATTGCCGTGGAATCAGGCTGCTAATGCCTTGTCCTGTCTTGACTGTCTGAGGTTGACTGTAATGAGGACAACCAATGCGACTACAAATATGATCGTCGACAGCGCGAACAGGCTCGGTCTGATTCCGATCTTGACCTCGCTGTATATGAGTGTCGAAATTGTATTGATGCCGGCACCCCTCGTGAAGTAAGTGATGATGAAATCATCTACAGACATCGTGAAGGAAAGCAGGAATCCGGACATGATTCCCGGTCTCAGTTCAGGCAAAACGATTTTTCTGAACGCGTATCTTTCCGACGCGCCGAGGTCGAGCGCGGCCTCGAAGAGTTTGTCTGTGTTCTTGTTGAGCCTCGGCTTTACCGACAGTATTACATACGGAATACAGAATACTGTGTGTGCAAAGAGAATCGACATATATCCTCTCGGCCAGTGAACCATGAGAAAGAACAGCATAAGAGCGATACCTGTGACGATATCTGCGTTCAGCATAGGGATATTGTTGAGACCCATGAGAACATTTTCCGTGCGCGCCTTCATTGCAGCCATTCCGAGCACTGCAAGTGTGCCGATTATGGTCGCGATAAGAGCTGCAAGTATGGCTATTGAAAATGTATTTACAATAGCACCCATCATGAGTCTGCTCTGGAACAGCTCCTCATACCAGTGAAGGCTGAAGCCTGTCCATACCGACATTGATTTCGCGTCATTGAATGAGAGCGCGATAAGAGTCAGTATCGGAAGATACAGGAACAGCATGATTATCAAAACATATATCCTGCCAAAGACTTTTTTCATTATTCCCATACCCCCTTTCTATATGAGGTTGGCTCCGCCGGTCTTGTCAAACTTACGCAGCAATACCATGCTCAGGATAATGAACACCATCATTACCAGCGACAGTCCGCTGCCGAGGTACCAGTTGGAGTTGACAGTGAATTCCTGCTCGATGATATTGCCGATGAGGTTGATCTTGCCTCCGCCGAGCATGTTGGAAATAACGAATGTTGTCAGTGCAGGTATGAACACCATAGTGATACCGCTAACAATTCCCGGTACGGAAAGCGGAAGAACAACTTTCATGAAGGTCATCTTCCTGCTTGCGCCCAGATCATATGCTGCCTCGATCAGATGGTTGTCTATCTTGGATACTGTGTTGTAAATAGGCAGTATCATGAAAGGCAGAAAATCATATACCATACCGAGCACGATAGCTCCCGGTGTGTTCATCATCTCCTGTCTCGGAAGTCCCACAGCAGCGAGAAGACCGTTGATAACGCCCTGTCTCTCAAGGAGAACCTGCCAGGCCATTGTCCTCAGCAGGAAATTCATCCACATAGGCAGGATAATTACAAAAATCAGAAATCCCTGCTTGCCGTATTTACTTCCCTTGAGCACCATCGCCATCGGAAAAGCCAGGATAAGACAAATCAGTGTGCTGATAATTGCCAGCAGCAGCGACAGTCCCAGTGCCTGCATGTGGTCATGCTGGAACATTGCCGTGATGTTTGCGAATGTAAAGCCACCCTCACGCGATGAGAATCCGTAGTAGGCAATCGAAGCCAGCGGGATGATCGTGCCCGCGATTATCCATATGATGAACGGAGTTGCAAAACGTTTTTTAGCTATCAACGCATTACCCTCCTATATATCCAGCTCGATCGCAGATTCAGCTTCGCTCTTAGGCTTATGCATGATCTGAATATTTTCAGGGTCAACCTTCATGCCGATTTTCTCTCCGACATCATGCTGATCGTAGTTCTGCAGGAGCCATTCGATCTTGCCGTCCTCACTCTGAACAAGCATCTCATAGTGGACACCGATGAAGAGCTTGGAGATGATGGTTCCGTTGAACTGTCCCTGTCCGTAAGGAAGGATATCAATATCCTCAGGTCTTATTACAACGTCGACCAGTCTTCCCGGCGGGAAGCCCTGCTCTGTACCATCGATGCACGGATAATCAATGTCATTGATTCTGACGAGCTTCTCATCGATCATTTTGCCCGAGAGAATATTGCTGTCACCGATAAAGTCCGCAACGAAAGCATTGACCGGCTCATCATAGATCTGCTCCGGAGTTCCTTCCTGCTGGATGTATCCTTCGTTCATTACAACGACCTTGTCTGACATTGTCAGGGCTTCTTCCTGGTCGTGAGTAATATAGAGGAATGTGATGCCGAGTTCTTTCTTGAGTCTGACCAGTTCGTACTGCATCTCCTGTCTCAGTTTGAGGTCGAGAGCTCCAAGCGGCTCATCGAGAAGAAGTACTTTAGGCTCATTAACAATAGCCCTAGCCATTGCGATTCTCTGCTGCTGTCCTCCGGACATCTGGTCAATGCGCCTGTTCTCAAATCCGTCAAGGTTGACGAGCCTGAGAGCATATTTGATTTTGTCCTTGATATACTGCTCAGATTTATTCTTGACACGCATGCCAAAAGCTATGTTCTCCCCGACACTCATATGCGGGAAAAGCGCATAGTTCTGGAAAACAGTATTAACAAGTCTCTGGTTCGGCGGGACATCTGTGATGTCCTTGCCATCGAAAAACACCCTGCCTTCATCCGGCTTCTCAAATCCGCCGATGATTCTCAAAGTTGTTGTCTTACCACAGCCCGAAGGCCCAAGCAGTGTTACGAATTCATTTTCTGCAACACTGAGGTCGATGCCCTTAAGCACCACAGTATCGTCGAAGCTTTTGACGATACCTTCAAGCCTGATCAGTTCGCTCAATAAAGTATCCTCCGTAAATTGTCAAGCGGCCGCCGTCTCAGACGGCCATTGTCATTATGCTTTCAGTCCGAGTTCATCGAGGACTCCGAGGATGGATTCCATCTGAGTTCCTTCGTTGAATTCGATCTTACCCATATCTGCTTCCTGTGAGAGTACAGGGTCGATCGGGAGTTTTTCCAGCAGCTTGATACCGTTAGCTGCTGCTACTGCCTCTGCCTGGCTTGGTCCGAACATCTCGATCTTGCGGCCGCAGTCAGGGCATGTTATATAGCTCATGTTCTCTACAAGTCCTAGAACAGGAACGTTCATGAGGTTAGCCATGTTGACGGCCTTAGTTACGATCATGCTTACAAGGTCCTGAGGTGAAGTAACTACGATAATACCGTCAATAGGAAGTGACTGGAATACTGTCAGCGGAACATCACCTGTCCCCGGAGGCATATCGATGAACAGTACATCGAGGTCTCCCCAGCATACTTCAGACCAGAACTGCTCAACAACGCCTGCGATAACAGGCCCTCTCCATACTACAGGATCAGTCTCGTTCTCAACCAGAAGATTGATTGACATCAGTCTGATTTCAGTCGGTGTTACCTCAGGCAGGATGCCGAAGTCGGATCCCATGGCTTTGCTGTGAACGCCGAACATCTTAGGAATTGATGGTCCTGTGATATCTGCATCCATGATGCCTGTCTTGTATCCGTTTCTTGTAGCTGCCAGAGCGCTGAGTGCGGTAACCATTGACTTTCCTACGCCGCCCTTGCCGCTGACTACTCCGATTACCTTCTTGACTGAGCTGTGCTCATTCATCGGAGCTTTCTGAATACCGCCCTGTCTTGAAGAGCAGTCAGCACCGCATGTGCTGCAGTCATGAGTGCAATTTTCATCAGGAGCGCCCTGATCATCTGCCTGATGCATCATCGGCATCATTCTTTCTTCCTTTAACATCTGCAAATCCTCCAACAAATTATTTTATTTGCTCAATTTGAACATTATATATACTTTGGTCAGTAAAATCCATTGATTTCAGGAATTATTTGGAATCATCCCGAAACAATCTGATTCTGTTTTATTCAAGCCCTGCCAGACTGCTGATTTCGCGTATCATTCCGCCGAGAATCGCATTTTTCAGAACAGAATTGCTTTTTGCGTCTGTAGTCCAGCCGCCCTCTTCATCACGCGTGCAGATGATGTCTGCATCTGCTGTATAATTCTTGTCCTGAATACTGCTCAGATTTTTGAAAAGCGTCTCATACAGAAGCGCTGTATCATACTCTGCAGCGTCTTCTTCTCCGCCCCTTCCGGTCGAGTCGAGAAATTCAGTCCAGGATTTAAGATATTCTGTGGCAAAGTCATATGTCTTAATGCGGACATGAACAATTGCCTCGTCACCTTTCGCATCTGCGCCGGTTATCTCATAGTCAAACTCTCCCGCTTTGCCCAGAAACATCTCGAAATACTCCATACCTCTGTCGCTCAGGACATTTTCGAGTTCAGCTTCAGTCTCCGGATCGATCTCGACAAAGCGCATTGATTCAAGGTCTTCTGTTACTGCAGCCTCTGCCCCGCTGCTCTTGCTGCAGCCCGAAAGCATGACAACAGAGACTGCCAGCACAGCAGCAACTGCAAGTACACTGATTAGATAACGTCTGATTTCTCTGATTCTCATCGCTTGACTACCTTGCGGGATGTCCCGTCGAATATTGTAATTCCTGCCTTGTCCAGCGCAGGAAGATATTCCGCCGCAAACTTTCTTGATGTTCCGATTCTGTCGCGGAATTCAGCGAGTGTGAATTCTGTGTCAAAACTTCTTGCAGTCTTCAGCACTTCATTCCATGCTTCAACAGAAATATAGTACGAAGGGTTGACCTTGGTTATGACGCCCTCCTCAGTAAGATCTCCGAGAATGGCGCTTATTACTCCTTTGTTCCTGTCCATGGCCATTATGTCATCCGTCCTGAGCATTTCAAGCCCGGCTTTGACATACATATCTGAGATCCTGTCTTTGAGCGCAAGCTGAGCAGGCGTGTACTCAATCTTAAATCCCGCGAGGGCTATTGATTTACCGTGATCTGCAAGAACGCCGTTATCCATAAGATATTTGACAGCGCCCTGCACAAGTTTGTCGTCATCTGTATGCCATGAATCTTTCAGCCTCGAGAAAAGCTCCTGTCTCGGAATGCCGTCTGCAAGAGGATTGGCATCATGGTAGGCATTGATAATCTCTTCAGCTCCGGATTTCATTTTGTCATACTTGGCAGTGCTCAGAAGAGTTCTGTCAGTGAGTCTGACCAGTCTCACATCCTTATCAGAATTACCGTCTGCACCGGAGTCTGACTCTACAGTCATTCTGCTTACCAATTCCTCCATCTCGCGAGGCAGTAAGCCAAGCTCGTTAGCCAGTTCATTCTGTCTGACAAATCTGAATTCGCCCGCCTTAGCGGCTATTATTTCTTCAACAGTGCCATTCGCGAGAATATCCATTCCGGCAAGCACTTCTTCACGGTTGCGCTTGTGCTTGGCAGGAAGTGTGTCAAGGACAGTTCCTCCGCCGACAGTGATGATCGGAGAATAGAATCTTACGATAAATTTATCCCCGCGTCTGAGTGCCATCGGCTCTTCAAGTCTCAGCTGCGCATAGCCCTCTTCGCCTGCAGACAGAGCATCTCTGTCCAGAAGGACGACTTTGGCCAGAACCTCCGCAGCTCCTGAATACAGGTGAACACGGCTGTTGTTAAGAACTACCCGGTCTGATGAACTGAACATCCTGAGGCTGACATCAATCATGCCTGTAACAGTGACGGCATCCTTAGCGGCGAGCACATCACCTCTTGAAATGTCATCTTTGCCGACTGCCGCAAGGTTGATGGCTGTCCGCTGTCCGGCTACGGCCATCTCGGTCTCTTTGCCGTATGTCTCAATGCCGCGCACCTTGACTTTGCGCCCGTCTGTACCGCCCTGGCCTTCGCCCTGATGCGGATATATCATGATGTCGTCCCCGACCCTGACAGTACCGTCGACAAGAGTTCCTGTAACAACTGTTCCGAATCCGGACATAGTGAACACTCTGTCGACAGGCAGTCTGAATAGTTCCTTCTCCTCACGGCGCTTGTTCTCTCTGTCGCACTTCTCGATTATCGCCTCTCTGAGGACTTCGATGTTGTCGCCTGTAGCCGCACTGACCGGAATAACAGGCTTGCCCTCGAGGAATGTGCCCTGGAAGTATTCATTCACCTCATCGAGGAGAAGTTCCATCCATTCCTCTTCGACCATATCGGTCTTGGTTACAGCGATGATTCCATCGTCAATTCCAAGAGCATTGAGAATCTCAAAATGTTCACGGGTCTGAGGCATGATTCCCTCGTCAGCAGCAACGACAAACAGTACGAAGTCTATGCCGCCGATTCCCGCGAGCATGTTCTTGATGAATTTCTCGTGGCCCGGCACGTCAATTACACCGATGTTGTAGCCTGCATCATTAGGAATGTGGGCAAAGCCGAGTTCAATCGTGATGCCGCGTTTCTTCTCTTCCATCAGACGGTCGGTGTCGATGCCGGACAGAGCTTTGATTAATGTTGTCTTGCCGTGGTCAACATGCCCGGCAGTTCCTATAATTATATTTTTCATGATTATTGCAGTGCCTTTGCTACAAGGTTGAATTCATCTTCAAATATTGTTCTTACACAGAGCAGCAGTCTGTCTTCGTGGATTCTTGCGATTACAGGGACGCCGGCTTTGCGGAGGCGGCGCTCGATGCTGTCAGCCGATTTGCTGCCGTCGCTGACAGCAACTGCCCATCCGGGCAGGCGCACCATCGGTGCCGAGCCGCCGCCGATCTGGTCTCTGACCGGCACAAGCTCAAGCCCGAGCGAGCCGTTCACCCTAGATATCTCAGCAGCCAGCCTCTCAGCTTTGGCCTTCATCTCATCCCCCGAAGCAGCAATCATATTCAGTACCGGAATATCCCTGAGAGCTATCTTAGGGTCTTTGTACTTAGCCAGCGTAGCCTCAAGAGCAGCGAATGTCATCTTGTCAACTCTCATGGCACGCGCCAGCGGATGCTTTTTCATTTTGCTTATATATTTCTTCTTGCCAACGATGATTCCCGCCTGCGGGCCGCCGAGCAGCTTGTCGCCGCTGAACAGCATTACATCGATGCCTGTAGCCAGCGAAGCAGGAATGTTAGGTTCTCTCAGCCCGTATTCCGACATGTCCAGCATGAGACCGTTGCCCATATCAAATATGACAGGCAGGTCATGCTTTCTGCCGATTTCGACCAGATCCTCAAGGCTGGCCTCTTCAGTGAACCCGAGAATGTCATAGTTGGACTTGTGGACCTTCATCAGGGCACCGGTCTCAAATCTTCTCGTCCCGCGCGGATCATTTCTCCATGGTTCAGCAGCGAGCATCTCCTTAGTCATGATCGCTTTCTCATAATCAGAAGGCTTTGTCTTGTTGCTGGTGCCGACTTCCTGCAGATAAGCACCTGACTGAGCCATAATATCCGGAATTCTGAAAGCACCGCCGATCTCAACAAGCTCGCCTCTGCTGACTATAATCTCTCTGCCGGCTCCCATTGCTGCAAGCACTATCATAGTAGCGGCAGCGTTGTTGTTGACGACCATCGCGTCTTCGGCGCCTGTCAGCTCAGCAATAAGGCTTCCGACCAGATCATGCCTGGAACCGCGCGCGCCCTTTTCGACATTGTATTCAAGGTCTGAATAGCTGCGGGATACCTCTGCAACATTCTCTACCGCGTCCGCGCACAGAGGCGCTCTGCCCAGATTGGTATGCAGAATTGTGCCCGTAGCATTGACCACAGGATACAGATTCAGAGACTCATCTTCTGCCAGTCTCTGAGCTGCTCTCGCAGCAACATTCGCAGGCTCAAACTGGCTGAAGAAAGCAGCAAGAGCTGCTTTGCTCTCTGTACTTCCTGTCAGAGCATCGTCCGCTGCAGAGCCGAGGGCTGCCAGTTTGTCCTCTTCTATGTCCAGGATATTCTTTCTCATATCCGAGATGACGCCGCGTACGGCCTCAGTTACGAGCAAAGCTCCTTTTTCTTCAGATAAAACAACAAGAGACCCCTCTTTCAGAACTTCATCAATCTTAGGGAGTCTCCTCAATAATTCATTCTTATTCATATCACCGACCTCCGGATAAATGTGTCTGTGCTGCCGCATGTCAGACAGCACTGAAAACAATTAAGGTAAAAAGTGGCGGGAGTATGTGGGAATCGAACCCACCCGGGAGGCTCCTAACCCCCTGCAAACGGTTTTGAAGACCGCGAGGCACACCAGCACCTATCTACCCCCAGGTCGCTTTATTATTGAGCAGCCATCATGGCCGCAGTCAGAATATTATAACAAAAAACCATCAGAGTATCAACAATTACAGAACTCTCTGATGGTTTAAATGTCATGAATTGATCCTCTTTCCGGGATCAGATAAACAGAGCCGATGTTTCCGGTTCGAGAGTAATATTGCCGCTCTCGATTTCCCGTCTTCCCTGCCACAGCTGTTGTCCGGAAGACTTGTTAGTAATAGTCTTACCTGCCTCAATTGAATGCGTGAGCCATACGTTACCGCCGATAACACAGTCATCGCCGATGTAAGTATCGCCTCCCAGGATAGTGGCTCCTGAATATATGACAACATTGTTGCCGATATTCGGATGTCTCTTGACTCCCTTGACCGGTGTGCCGTCTTCCGCAAGGTCAAAGCTCTTGGCGCCAAGAGTTACATGCTGGTACAGTTTTACATGTTCACCGATAACCGTGGTCTCTCCGATTACCACGCCTGTTCCGTGGTCAATGAAGAAGTATCTTCCGATCTCCGCGCCCGGATGGATATCTATCCCGGTCCACTGATGAGCAAGCTCAGTCATTACGCGCGGAATCATCGGCACTCCCATCTCATACAGTCTGTGAGCAATGCGGAATATTGAAATAGCCTTGAAAGCCGGATAAGTAATAATAACTTCATCCGGGCTCGCTGCCGCCGGGTCCCCCTCATATCCTGCGCGGATATCCGTCTTGAGAACTTCGAGAATATCCGGCAGAGAATCAAGGAGCTGCTCAGCCTTGTACGCCGCTCCGTCTGTGCAGTCACACACCAGGCTGAGGGCCTGAGTGATTGCATCATATGCTCTCATCAGTTCCCATGTTCTCTTCTCAGTCTCGACAAACCTGCCTCTTGCTTTGCCGAGGTGATATGGGAACATAGCGGTAAGAAGATGCTCGATAGCCTCTGCCACGATTTCTTCAATCCCGATAAACCTGCCGTCATATGGCTTGGTGTCAATCTCGGTCATTGCCTTGGCTATCTCTTCGAGATGCGCCGCACCTGTCCATCTGCTCTGCATTGTCATATTATGTCTCCATTCCCAATAAGACATGCGGGGCAAAGCCCTTCCTGTCCTATATCATTCTTACGCGTTCGTACTGAGTGTTCTATGCGTTCTGCTGCTTCATTGCTGCTCTGAGAGCTTTGCTGAGCTGGTCAGGGCAGGAAGTGTTCTTGAATCCGCAGGTAGTTCCTTCAAGTTTTTCAATTACATCCTCTGCCTTCATTCCTCTGATCAGCTTTGAAATGCCGTTAAGGTTGCCGTTGCAGCCGCCTGTAAAAATAACATCTTTGATAGTATCTCCGTCAAGCTCAATCTCAATCATCTGAGAACATGTGCCTTCAGGATAAAAAGTAAACATCTTCTTCAATTTGTTAAATTCCTTTTCCTACTTATCAATAATTCTTTCGATTGATAATTCTTTCAGCAATATTTTACAGACCAATCTTGTCTGCTACTCCAACCATTGCCTCGAGCGCGATATCTATGAATTCGTCCCATGTGATACCGGTCTTCTCGATTTCCATCATATACTGCCTGTTAGCACCCGCAGCGAATCTGGTCTCTTTGTATCTCTTATTCACAGATTTGTGCTTGACGCTTGCAACCTTCTTGTCAGGATAAATCTGAGCAACAGCTTTGATAAATCCGGACATCGGGTCAGCAGCAATCAGTGCATACTCCAGTGTAGTCTCAGGGTTTTTGCCGCATGCAGGATTGTGTGACATGATAGCGTTTTCCATTACAGGATCGCCGTATCCCTCATCTCTGAGAATCTGTGCTGAAACAGGTCCGTGTGTTCCGAAGTCTTCTCTCCATGGGGCGGTCTCTTCATCGAGATCGTGCAGAAGTCCGCAGATTGCCCAGTATTCTTCATCTTCAGGCGCGAGGCGCTTTGCAAGTCCGCGCATTATTGCCTCTACTGCAAGGCTGTGGGTTATATAGTGTTCGCCTTTGACATATTTGCGAAGCAGTGCTTCTGCTTCGTCTCTTGTAAGTTTTGCTTCCATTTTATTTTATACTCCAATCATTTTTGATAGTGCTAATCTTTGATATTTTAACTACAAAACACTAATAATGCAAGCCGCTCGCCTGTTTCTCTTCCCTTTTATTGCATCTTTTTTTCTGCAGGTTTTGCGCATACGTCTTCTTTGCGCTAAACTGTAGGCAGGAGGTCACACAGAATGGAGCCTGTAAACATTTTTGCAGTAACACGAATACATGATGAAGAGCTCTTCAACATTGCAGAAAAGCACGAGGCCGATGACAAAGGTTCCCGCAAAATTCGTGTGCATGAGATCAATTCTCTCAGAATCCTGACTGACAACCTTACTGCTGCAGGCATGACTGTTCCTGAAGCTGACGGATTCTATTTCGGTTTCACGATCCCGCAGATTGGCAAGGAATTCGACCTTCTCAAAGTAACAGACAGGCATTGCCTCAATATTGAACTCAAATCACAGGCTGTAGCCGAAGACGCAATCCTTGCGCAGCTCCGCAAAAACCGCCATTACCTCACTTATCTGGGCAAAAGACTGCTGCTTTACACTGTGGTAACCAACACGATGACCTGCTACAGGCTTACACTGAGTGACAACCTGGTCCGGGTCGACATACGCGAGATCGCAGATGTCATCCGCAAGTGCAACACCAATTATGATACTGATCTGGACCATTCATTCCGCGCATCCGAGTATCTGATTTCTCCGATGAGTACGCCTGATAAATTCATGCAGGGAAAATACTTCCTGACTCCTGCGCAGGATCATGTCAAAACCGAACTGATCAAAAGCATTGACAGTACTGATACATCGTCCGCTGATCCGGATAATACCGGAGGTGAATACTATCACATCACCGGAAGACCCGGAACCGGCAAGACCCTTCTTCTGTACGATATCGCAAGGACACTCTCGGGCAGCGGCAGAACCGTAATCGTAAGGTGCGGAGAGCTTACTGAAGGCGAACGCATAATCAGCAAGGAACTCAGCAATCTGGAAATAATCACCGCAGAAAGCATCAGTTCATCATCTGATCTCAGATGGTATAATTTCATACTCACAGACGAATCGCACAGACTGTCTACAGGCACATTCGCAGCGATATGCCAGTCAGCATCAGAAAACGACCAGATATGCATTTTCTCTTCAGATCCGGAATCAGTTCTTACCAGGTCCGAGAAAGAGCGGAACATAGCAGGCCGTATCCATTCCATGCCACTTCGCGGTGAATTCCAGCTGTCAGAGCGGCTCCGCATGAACAGAGAACTGCACTCGTTCATAATGACTCTCAAGCATATTACCCGCAAGACTGACCGTTCCTACGGATACAGCGATGTTTCCGTGAACTATGCAAATGATCCGGCCGAAGCCATGAAGCTCATATCCTATTTCAAAAGCAAGGGCTACGTCTTTATCAACGCCGGGATCCCGAAACCCGGTACCACACACCACGATCCGCAGGATCCTTTTGCAGAAATCGCAGAGGAGTTCGACGTTCATCACATCATCGGCCGCGAGTACGACAAAATCGTAATGCTGATGGACAGCACATTCTATTATGACGAAAACGGGTTCCTGCAAGGCATCCCTCAGCCGGATCCTGAATACATATATCCGAATCTCTTCTATCAGGGAATAACAAGAGTCCGCGAGAAACTTGCACTCGTTGTGATGGATGCTCCGGAACTCTTCCGCAGAATACTCGGAATTATAAGCTGACAAAACGCCGCACTTCTGTGTGCGGCGTTTTCGGTATTTCGTTCAGTTTCCTATGGTGCGGATCACAGCGATACAGCAAGGTCCACTACTTTTGCAAACTTCTCTCCAATGTGTTTTGCTGCTTCAGTAACCTCTTCTCCGGAAAGCGGCTGATCCAGTACCCCTGCTGCCATGTTCGACAGGAAAGAAATTCCGATCACTTCCTTTCCTGCGTGGTTTGCAATGATGGCTTCCGGGACGCTGGACATTCCGACGGCATCCCCGCCTATAACTCTGACCATATTGATCTCAGCAGGAGTCTCGAATGTCGGTCCTGACATCATAGTATAAACTCCCTCTACAAGGGTGATGCCTTCAGATGAAGCTGCTTTTGTCAGCCGCCTGCGGAGATCCGGATCGTATGTATAGCACATATCCGGGAACCTCGGTCCGAACTCATCAAGGTTCTGCCCGATAAGAGGATTTCCTCCGCTGAGGTTGATATGATCCCTGATCAGCATCAGCTGGCCAGGCTTCCAGCTTTTGTTGACACAGCCTGCCGCATTGGTAATTATCATGCGCCTGATTCCGAGAGCAACCATTATTCTGGCAGGAAAAGCCGTAGTCTGCATGTCTCCGGACTCATAATAATGGTAACGCCCTGCCATAATTACGACAGTTTTGCCGCAGCGGCGCCCGTAGATAAGCTGTCCCCGGTGACTGTCTACCTTGCCTGTATGGAAGTTCGGAATATCTGAATAAGGGATCACGATTGCGTCCTCAACCTTCTCCGCATAGTCATTCAGACCGGTTCCGAGAACCATTCCGACTTCCGGATCCTTAACGCCTCTGCTTTCCAGATAGCTCACCGTTTCACTGATTCTTTTGCGCAGTTCTTCCGCTGTCATACCAAATCACCCCCACCTGAGTCATTTTTACCGGTTTTCGCTTTTTATTATAACGCATGTTGCTCCCTTCGGCATATAGACATATCCGATCACTTACAACCTGCCGTTTTGCCCTTCGGAAAACGACCGGAAAGCCCAATTTTCTGGGCTTTTCTTGTATTTTCATGTTTTTCTTTTGTATTCTTTTAGAACAAAGAAACACTTGATTTTTTGTGAATCTTGTACTAAAATTTAAACAACCTAAAGGAGCCAAGAAAACAGGCCGACAGGTACACAGGATTTCGAAGATGCACAACGTATGATAACACTACGCAGGAGAGCATCCGGGTGCCGAAACCGTATAATAACATTACGAAGGACGCACTGAGAAATACTGAACTACCCCGCCGCTGGACAGATGATCTAAGAACCAGCCTTGGAAGATAACCACTGACGAAGAAGTACTAACGTGGAAGAAGTACAGACGCACTACAGGCAGAGAGCTACACACAGGGATGTCGATGGGGCCTCAGACCAAATAAGTGCAAATTGGAACAAGTACACAGGGAAAAAGTAATCAGTCAAAAAAGTACACAGGTGACGGTCCAATCATAGGTGACAGCAATACGGGCGATCAGGAAGAGAACCGGAAAAGAAATCAAAGTACATTAAGGAGTGTCGGCGACAAGACAGCGCCAGCGCGCGGAACAGGAGGAACGGACCGATGGGATATTCAGTTAGAGAGGTTGATCCGGCATAAACTCGCTGCAAGGCTAGCCTGCTTACAGGCATCAGATATTCGAAATAATCGATAATCAAAATAGACAGACCAGTTGCCGAGTATCAACAGAAGTAAGGAACAACAAGCTACAGCTTAGTATCTTAGTTCATAAGATTACTCAACAACTTAATAATATGAAATAAATAGAAATTAAACACCCCGCACAGGATGCGGGGTTTTCTATTTGCTTCAACTCCAGGCACCTGACACAAAAACTGCCGCACTTGCGTGCGGCAGTTTGTATCATTACTTGTATCAATCTATTTCACGAGGAGCTCAGCGATCTGTACTGCGTTAGTAGCAGCACCCTTTCTGACCTGATCTCCGCAGCACCAGAGATTGATGCCGTTCTCACATACGAGGTCTCTTCTGACACGTCCTACATATACGATATCCTGATTTGATGTTACGATAGGCATCGGATATACGTGATTGTCTCCGTCATCATAGAGCTTTGCACCAGGAGCTTCTGCAATAGCTTTGCGTACATCTTCAAGATCAAGATGCTCTTCTGTGATTACGTTTGCAGAAATAGCATGTGATCTTTCTACAGGTACTCTGACGCATGTGCATGATACTTTGAGTTCAGGCAGATGCATGATCTTACGTCCTTCATTCTGCAGCTTCATTTCTTCTGATGAATACAGATTCTCACCGAATCCTCCGATCTGAGGAATCAGGTTGAAAGCAATCTGGTGCTGGAATACCTTAGGCTCAAATTCTGCGCCATATGAATTTCCCTTACCGCCTGCGGCTCTGGCTGCGAGGATCTTCTCAGCCTCATCATACATCTCTACCGGGCCTGCAGCACCTGCGCCGCTTGTTGCCTGATATGTTGAAGCGTACATAGCCTTGATTGGTGACAGCTTGTTGATAGCATTTACCGCAACGAGTGTGATGATTGTCGAGCAGTTAGGATTACTGATAATGCCTTTGTTCCATTCTACGTCTTCTGGGTTGATTTCAGGAACGACCAGCGGAACCTCAGGATCCATTCTGAATGCGGATGAGTTGTCTACGAATACTGCTCCGGCTGCCTTGATATACGGAGCCATCTCCTTAGCGATGTCATTCTCGGAAGCGCCGAGTACGATATCAAGTCCGTCAAAAGCGGTCTCGCATGTCTTCTGTACAGTTACATCACCGAAAGGAGTTGAAAGAACTTTGCCCTCAGATCTTGCACTTGCAAGGCATCTGAGTTCGCCAATCGGGAAGTTTCTCTCTCCCAGAACCTTGATCATCTCCTGTCCTACAGCACCTGTAGCACCCATAACACCCACATTATACTTTTTCATGATTATTATCCCCTTTTTCTGTTCTCTCTGAATTATCTAAATTATCTGTATCTGTCTTATTAATTTCTGACTTTGTAAGTATATCATTTTGCAAAGCTCTCATACAGCACGCGGATCGCTTTGTTGAAGTCCTCATCGAAAACTCCTACCATGATGTTGATTTCATCTGAACCCTGCTGAATAGTTCGGATATTTACATGGTTTTCTCCGAGGGCTTTGAAAATTTTGCCCGATACGCCTGTCCTGTAAGCCATCTGCCTTCCGACGATAGCAATAAGGCTGATTCCTTCAGTCAGCGAGCAGCTGTCGATACTCTCGTTCTCATTAAGTTCGTGCATCAGATCGTATTTTTTGACTTTGATGCTGTCACTTGGGAAAACGACTGAGAAGCTGTCTACTCCGCTCGGAATCTGTTCTACCGGCACATTGTATCTGGCGAAGACCTCCAGAACCTGTCTCAGCAGTCCCAGCTTATCCTCTCCTATCCTGCTTTTGTAAATATTGATAATGGAGAAGTTTCTCTTGCCTGTGATTCCGGTGATGAATCTTTCATGTTCTTCTTCAAGCTCATCGTCGAAGTATTCCTGAATGATTGTTCCCGGATCATCCGGAGCATTGGTATTGCGGATATTAACAGGTATGTCCTTGAGTCTTACAGGGAAAACCGTATCTTCGTGCAAAACGGATGCTCCCATGTAGCTCAGCTCGCGAAGTTCGTCGTAGGTTACCCTTGCGATCGTCTTAGGTTCCGGTACGATCCTCGGGTCTACCATCAGAATTCCGGATACATCTGTCCAGTTTTCATAAATATCTGCGTTGAGCGCTGCTGCTACGATAGCACCTGTGATATCAGATCCGCCTCTTGGGAAAACATGAATGTCTCCGCCAGGCATTGATCCGTAGAAACCCGGAGTTACGATTTTGCCGTAAATCTCCTTGAATTCTTTCAGTTTACTCTCTGAAGCAGCTGTGTCCACCTTGCCTTCATAGTCAAATTTCAGCCAGTCTGCAGCATCGACGAACCGGAAGCCGAGATATTCAGCCATCAGTCTTGCGCAGAAATACTCACCTCTGGATACTATGAAGTCCACCGGAGTTTTCTTGTCTATTCCGGCAAAAGTTTCATCTATTATCTTCTCTATTTCTGTCTGAAGTCCGAACGCATTTCTTATCTCGGAAAATCTGTCCATTATGCTGACAAGAATGCTGTCATATGAGACTCCGTATTTGATGTGTGCGTGAATCAGGTAAAGAAGATCCGTGATTTTGTTATCATCGCTGTGTCTTTTGCCCGGAGCGCTGACTACTACAACCTGTCTGTCAGGATCGCTGTCCACGATTCCCTTTACTTTGGCGAACTGGCTGCTGTCAGCAAGGCTTGATCCGCCGAATTTCAGTACTTTTAACATTATCTGTGCTTACCTCACTATTATCTATCTGGTTTATACAGGCTATATTAAGTCTGCCTGTTTCGTTTATTATCCGTTTTTTCTTCTACTCTGCAAGTGCCGCGAAGAACATCGGCTTGCCTTTCTCCTTGCGGTGATGTCCCATCTCATGCATCCTGGTTACAGATACCGGCTTGGAAATGCAGTAGAAAACTCCGTCCTTCTCTTCATATGTATCGATCAGCGGCTCGATGTGCTCGCACATATTGCTGTGTCTGATGTAATATCTGTGAACCGCCTTTTCATTGTCCACTTTGCATTCCGCCTCTGCCGGAGGAATAGGCAGAGCCCTTCCGTCACGGATATCCAGAACGTCCTGAACCACTGACTCTCCAGTCGGCATCTTGCCTGCACCCTGTCCGTAGAAACTGAGTGTGCCTACACAGTCTCCCACAAGTGTTATCAGATTATTATTGGTCTTGACGTTTGCTTCGAGGCTTGTTGAAGGGAAAGCGACAGGTTCAACGTATGCGGTAATTACATCGCCTTCTCTTCTTGAGTTCATCATCAGTTTGCATACCAGACCTTTTTCCTTCAGGTAAGCAACATCAGCTGCGCTGATCGTATCGATTCCGTAGCAAGGAACGTCCGCTTCCTCTATTACAGTTCCGTATGCAAAGTTGGAGGAGATAACGGTCTTGCGGAGTGTGTCTGTACCTTCGATGTCTGCTGCAGGATTTGCCTCTGCGTAGCCGAGCTCCTGTGCCTTGGCAAGCATCTCGCCAAAGTCTGCGCCACTGTCATACATTGCATCCAGAATGAAGTTGCAGGTACCGTTAACGATTCCCCTTACCTCCTGGATATTGTCGGTTCTCCTTGTTCTGAGCAGATTATACAGCCACGGAATGCCGCCGCCTGCGGATGGTGTAAAGCGGAGCTCCGCTCCGTTTGCTTTTGCGGTCTCCATCAGTTCGCCGTAGCATGCGCTGATAAGGTTTTTGTTTGGAGTAACAACGCTCTTTCCTGCTCTGAGGCATTCAAGCACGAACTTTCTCGGCGTATCTACGCCTCCCATTGCTTCAATTACCAGTTCGATTTCAGGGTCGCCTGTAATGTCCGCCAGATCCTTAGTAAACAGATCAGCTATATGCTCATATCCTTTCCTGACAGCTATGTCAAGAATTCTAACGACTTCTATGCCGCCTGCTGCCTGAGCAACATCATATGCTCCGCTTCCGACAGTTCCGAATCCCATTATGGCGATTTTCATGCTTTTACCTCCGTTTGATCAATTGTAATGCTGCAGAAACTTTTGTTTTTTTGAAAGTTCATCTGCAAAATTTGTGCTTATGTCCCATATGCCTTTGTGATTTCTTGTTAAAAAATACAAAAATTGTGTAATATTTTTTTTCAATTTCCGTTAGGTGCGGACAAGAAGGTTCTCATTGTCCGTGTCACGAAAACACTTGTCTTTAAGGCAGGAATAATGTAACATAAACGATGACAATTTTCAACAGTAAGAGAGGACACTAATATGATCAACTATATCAGTACAAGAAATCCATCTCATAAGGTCAGTTCAAGCCGTGCGATTCTGAGCGGTCAGGCTCCTGACGGCGGACTGTATATTCCGGAGCATCTTGAAGACATCAGATGTGACTATCACGACATTATCGATAAGGACTTCCGCGGTATGGCCAAAGCCGTCTGGAACATCTTCTTCCCTGACTATGGTACAGAGAAGATCGACGAGCTTGTTGAGAGAAGCTATGAAGGAAAGTTTTCTGCTCCTGAGATCACTCCTGTAGTCAAGGTCGGACAGGGATATGTTCTTGAGCTGTATCATGGACCTACATCTGCATTTAAGGACGTAGCTCTGTCTGCACTCCCTAATCTGCTGACAGCCGCCCGTGAAATGAACAACTTCACAGATGAGATCATGATACTTACTGCTACATCAGGAGATACAGGCAGTGCCGCACTGTGCGGATTCAGTGATGTTCCCGGTACCAGCATTGTAGTTTTCTATCCTCACGGAGGTGTATCCGAAACACAGCGACTGCAGATGGTTACTGCTCCGGGCTCCAACACATGTGCCTGCGCTATACGCGGTAATTTTGATGATGCGCAGACAGGTGTCAAAACACTGTTCCGCGAGATCCCTAAGCCGGTACCTGGTGTTTCACTTTCAAGCGCCAACTCTATTAATATAGGAAGGCTAGTACCTCAGGTCGTTTACTATTTTGCTGCATACAGCCAGCTTCTCGCTGCAGGCGCAATCAAAGACGGAGACAAAGTCGATTACATAGTTCCGACCGGCAATTTCGGTGATATTATGGCCGGCTATTTCGCACTCAAGATGGGTCTTCCGGTGGGACGACTCGTATGCGCGTCCAACCGCAACGACGTACTTACCGAGTTCCTTGAAACAGGCCACTACAACAGAAAGAGACCTTTCCACAAAACAACATCCCCTTCTATGGATATTCTGGTTTCAAGCAATCTTGAAAGACTTCTGTATTACGTATGCGGTGCTGAACATACCGCACAGTATATGAAGGAGCTCTCAGAAAATGGCGAGTATCAGATAACAGCTGATGAACTTGCAGAGATAGCCTCTGTATTTGCCGGTGCGTGCGCCAGCGACGAAGAAGGCGCCGCCGCAATCCGCGATGTTTTCAATTCAGAGCACTATCTTATGGATACTCACACATCCATTGCATGGGCATGCATGACCAAACTCGAAGCAGGAGCTGCTGCTTCCGGTGCTTCTGAGTCAGGCGCTGCGTCTGTAGTTCTTTCTACAGCTTCTCCGTATAAATTCTCACGCGCTGTACTTCAGGCTCTCGGCGAAGACATCTCTGACAGCGATGAGGCAAATATGAACAAAGTTCATGAAGTGACCGGAGCTGCTGTTCCTGAAGGACTTGCCGGTATCTTCGCAAGAGAAGTAAGGCACGGAGATGTTATCGATATTTCAGATATGAAAGATTATGTAATCGGAAAGTCAAAATAGATCTTTTACTCACGCTGCACCTGTGTTTAAGTAATAATAAACGGCTGTAAGCTTTCAATTATTGAAATTATTTATCATAAGGGGTATCATAATCGATGAAGAGCAAATACTTGATCGTAGACAAGGCGTTGTTGCCGCCATACTATGAAAAGGTTGCCCAGGCCAGAGAACTGCTGGACGAGGGCAAAGCCAGAGACGTCAGTGAAGCCGTCAAAATGGTCGGAATCTCCCGCAGTACTTACTACAAGTACAAGGACCTGATAAGAGATATAAGCACAATCTCCATGGGTCGCCACGCAATCATCAGCATGATGATGAGTCATACTGTCGGGGTTCTTTCTACAGTTATCGGAGTTATCTCCGGCTACGATTACAGTGTCTGGACAATCACTCAGAATCCTCCCGTAGACGCCAAGGCTAATGTCGTAATCACGCTGGAACTTGGCGAGGATGCAGGTGCTCTGGACGACATGATCAGAGATATCAGCAATATACCGGGGTTGTCAAAAGTACAGCTTCTGGGTATGGATTAGGAGGACTTATTTAATGGATTTTAAACAGATTGAAGCTTTCGTAAATGTTGTCAGATATAAGAGCTTCAGCAAGGCAGCAGATGCGACTTTTTTCACTCAGCCCACTATCAGTACGCATATCCGCAACCTCGAAAAGGAACTTGGCGTTAAGCTGCTGGACCGCAAAAGCCGCTCAGTTGAAATGACACCTCAGGGTGCTAAATTTTACAAATATGCTGTTGAGATGATCAACGCAAGAGCACAGGCATTTGATGCACTTGACAACAACAGTGACAGGGTCGAAGGAATTCTTGAAATTCAGACATCTTCAATTCCGGGCGTTACCTTCCTTCCGGAACTGCTTTCCGGATTCCGTTCAGAGCACAGCGGCATTCAGTATTATGTATCTTCTTCTGATACACAGTCTGTTATAGACAATATCATGGAGCGCCGCGGAGAGATTGGCTTTATCGGTGAGAATCCTGCCAGCAATGTATTTGATGCTGTCAAGGTCTTTACTGACAAGTCTGTTGTTATTGCACCTGAATCCTTTAACATACCGTCAAGCATTACCATGGCAGAAGCGGTTACATATCCTTTCGTGTGGCGCGAAACAGGGTCAGCAACACGTAAGTCTTTCGAAGCAACGGCGGTTGCTCTGGGATATGATAAGGAATCATTTGAGGTGGCCGCACTGTTTGATGACCTGGACTCTATTATCCGTGCTGTTGAAGCAGGTCTTGGCATAGCAATCATCTCCAAGAAGGTCGCCGATACGCTCGGAACCCGTACACGCACAGTTGAAATAGAAGATTTTGATGAAGAGCGCTCATTCTACATGGTTACCCTTCACAGTTCATCCCTTTCTCCTGCAGCCGAAGCTTTTGCAGAATATGTAAAATCGCACATCTGATGCTTTTTGCACCAACAAAACAACGCATGGAGTTCATCTCCATGCGTTTTGTATTGCTGAATAATTAATCAGTCGTGAATTTCAATAGAGAAATTTCCCTTCTTCTGCTTGAAGCAGCCGATTATATCAGTTTCACAGCCCTTCTCTCCAAGCTGCTCGATAAGTCTTGGAAGCTCCTTTTCCTTAACCGCTATGAGAAGTCCTCCTGATGACTGCGGATCATACAGGCAGTCAAGTCTGGCTCTCAGCAATGTGTCTCTCATCGGATCCTTAGACAGGAATTCCATGACCTCACCCTGAGTGTATTCCCTGTTTCTGTAAGCTCCTGCAGGAATTATACCCATTGTAGCCATTTCTATGGCTTTAGGGAAAACCGGCACTTTGTGGCTGTACAGCTCCAGCGTAACATTTCCGGCTCTTGCCATCTCAGCAGCGTGACCGATAAGGCCGAAACCTGTTATGTCAGTGCAACCGTCGACCTTAACGCCTTGCATTGCCTCCCATGCGTACCTGTTGAGGAAAGCCATAGTGGCTTCTACTTCTGCGTTTTCCGCATCTGTAAGCAGATCAACCTTGGCAGCGGTTGTGAGAATTCCGGTTCCGATTCTCTTGGTAATTACCAAAAGATCACCCTCGCAGGCGCTGTTGCTGAGAATATCATCAGGATGTGCAAAGCCCGTGACAGAAAGTCCGTACTTCGGTTCCTTATCATCGATGCTGTGTCCTCCCACAATCGTAGCTCCCGCTTCATTGACTTTGTCATTGCCGCCTTCGAGGATAGCTTTGACTGCGTCAAGAGGGAGTTTGTTGTTAGGGAAAGTCAGCAGATTCATGGCCAGCTTCGGCTGTCCTCCCATCGCATAGACGTCACTGAGCGAATTAGCTGCGGCAATCTGTCCGAACATGTAAGGATCGTCGACAATTGGCGGGAAGAAATCTACTGTATTAATAAGCGCAACATCATCTGACACCTTATATACGCAGGCATCGTCACTGCTCTCAAATCCGACAATAATTCTCGGATCGCTGATTTTCGGAAGGCCCGATAATATATCTGAAAGAACACCCGGTCCGATTTTGGCGCCTCAACCTCCGGCACTTGTCATCTCGGTAAGCCTGATTTTCCCGTCCTTCGAAGAAATATCCGCAGTACCGCATGAAGAAACGGCACATGAAGACTCTGCCGCGGAATCATTGGTTTTTTCCTGTTCCGCGAGCATTTTTGCATATGCGCTGCCTTTCGGCGGCTCTATATGACATGCGAGCTTAGCCTTCGCCTCTTTAAGTTTTTCACTATCTATATTACTCATGGCTTTATTGTATCATATATTGATTGTCCGATAAATCGTCCTGTTTCAATGTACAGAACCTGAACTGCATAATCTTATCGCAGATAGCCGTTCGGCGATTCGGATACGTCAATGTAAAACACTTTCAAAAAAACAAAAAATAAACTTTTACTTGTTGTAGCTGTTACAAGTCGTCAGTATAATTGTTCGTGATAAATTTTGCAATAACAAAAATTGAAAGAGGTTCACATGGCTAAACAGCAGAGAAAAATAATCGGCATTCAGGAAAGAGTACCTCTCAGCAAGGGTATTCCTCTTTCCATCCAGCACACATTCGCAATGTTCAGTGCTTCCGTACTGGTTCCTTACATTCTCGGAATCAATCCGTCCATCGCTCTTCTGATGAACGGTATCGGTACATTCATCTTTATTATCAGCACTAAGGGAAAAGCACCTGCTTATCTCGGATCATCATTCGCATTCATCTCCCCTGCACTTCTTGTAATCGGAACGGAGGGACTGGGCTTCAGATATGCACTCGGCGGATTCGTTGTAACAGGTATTCTGATGTGTGCAATCGCGATTCTGATCAAATTTGTCGGAACAAAGTGGATTGATGCCATTCTTCCTCCTGCTGCAATGGGCCCTGTAGTCGCTCTTATCGGTCTTGAACTTGCAGGTAATGCTGCTCAGACCGGCGGAATTCTGAATTCAGATGGCAGCATGGTAGAGAACATCGATCCCAAAGTCCTCATCGTATTCCTTCTCACCCTGGCTCTGGCAGTCTTCGGCGGAGTTCTGTACAGAGGATTTGCCAGCGCTATCGCTATTCTGATTTCGATCATCGTAGGATACTGCGCAGCTCTCGCATTTGGCCTTGTTGACTTCTCAGCTATCGGCGAAGCTTCAGTATTCGAGCTTCCTGCTTTCCAGACACCGCAGTGGAGCCTTCAGGCTATCCTGATCATCATTCCTGCTACACTTGTTGTTGTATCCGAGCACATCGGACATCAGGTTGTAACATCTGAAGTAGTCGGCAAGGATCTCCTCAAGGATCCTGGTCTTCACAGATCAATGTTCGCAGACGGATTCTCAACCGCACTTTCCGGTTTCTGCGGATCCTGCCCTACTACAACATACGGCGAAAACATCGGCGTTATGGCTATCACTAAAGTCTACAGCGTATGGGTTATCGGCGGCGCAGCTGCTTTCTCGATCGTCCTTTCATTCATCGGCAAAGCATCAGCTCTCATCCAGACCATCCCTGGTCCTGTAATGGGCGGCGTAAGCTTCCTCCTCTACGGTATGATCGGAGCCAGCGGTATCCGTCTTATGGTAGATGCTAAGATTGACTATTCCAAGCCTCGCAATCTTGCTATGACTTCTGTAGTATTCGTAGTAGGTCTCTCCGGAATCGCTATTCAGCTCGGTTCTGCACAGTTATCCGGAATGAGCCTTGCTGCAGTTACAGGAATGCTTCTCGGACTGGTAATGTATCTGCTTGACAAGTTCCACCTTACCAACGAGTACGATGATGACGAAGACAGTCAGGAAGCTGCAGAAATCGAAAGCGAAGCTGCTGACCTCTAGCTGAATATATGCACGCCTCAGTATCTGCTGAGCTCATTATCCAGGTATAACTCTAACGATAATATTGAAAAGTGAGCAGTCAGGATCGGCTGCGGGAACTATAATTTCCGCATTGCAGAATCCTCAGAATGCTCACTTTTTTGTTAATTAAATATGGTAGAATTTTATTTGGGTATGTCATCTCTAATTATGATTTGTATACCTCACAGACATGTTCATTCAATTACATTTTAAATAAACTATTCAAAGGAGAAACACTTATGGGCACAGAGAGAATTCTCGTAATGAACCTGGGATCAACTTCCAGCAAGATCGCAGTTTATGATGATGACAAAGAACTATTCAACGATACCATCCGTCACACTACAGAGGAGCTCGCTCCTTTCGGTGACGTCACTGAGCAGTATGAGTTCAGATACAGCAAAATCAAAGAATCTATGGTTGCCAACGGAGTCAGCATGGATTCGCTGACAGCAGCAGTTTCAAGAGGCGGCAACATTCTCCCTTGTCCGCATGGTGCTATCAATATCGATCAGGCTATGATCGATTTCCTGACCAGACCTGAAGATCTGGCCAAACACCCTTCCCTCATCGGCAGCATGATCGCATTCGATCTTAACAAAGAATACGGAATTCCGGTATGTATTTATGATGCTATCGGTACCGATGAGAAAATGCCGGTTGCACGAGTCAGTGGTGTTCCGGAAATTCCTCACTTCACAGTAGGTCACACACTTAACACAAGAGCTATGGCAATTAAGTGCGCCGAAGAAAAACTCGGAAAGAAGTTCGATGACTGCACATTCATCGTGGCACATCTCGGCGGCGGCAGCTCCATCAGACTCTACAAAGACGGTGTCAACATTGACTCCGTTAACGATGACGAAGGTAACTTCACACCGGAGAGAGGCGGCGGAGTCAGCGCAAAGCGTCTTGTAGATCTCTGCTACAGCGGCAAGTACACATACAAAGAAGCCATGAAGCTGTTCCACGGCAAAGGAGGTCTCATTGCTCATCTCGGCACAGCTGACGCCCGTGATGTAGAGCAGATGATTGCTGACGGCGACAAATACGCTGAAATCGTTTATGAAGCTATGTGCCTTACTGTTGCTAAGGACATTTCAAAGCTCGCAGCTACAGTATGCGGCAAAGTTGACCGCATCATCCTCACCGGCGGAATCGCATATTCAAAGTATGTAGCAGATTACATTACAGAACATGTATCATTCATCTGCCCTGTTGAAGTAATGCCTGGCGAATTTGAAATGGAAGCTTTGGCTGCAGGATGCCTCAGAGTGCTCCGTGGTGAAGAAGAACTTCAGGACTTCGGTGAAATTGCAAAAACAGCCGAAGACCGTATCAGCATTGTTCCGGGTGTTAAGCCTGGCACAGTACCACAGAGATAGACCTGCCATACAGAATACAGTATTATCTGACATAAAAAACAGTCCGTGAGCCAATTCAGCTCACGGACTGTTTTTTATGAATTTATAGGGCAAAAGTTATTGCGCAGGATTTATACCAGGCCGAATTTTTTGCCGAGTTTATCCCAGGATTCCTTAGATTTGTGAATCATTTCATTGGAACCGCAGAAAGAAGCTCTTACCCATCCAGGTCCGTGGAATGCGCTTCCCGGTGTTATGAGGATTCTCTCCTCCTTGGCTGCGTTAACGAATTCCATTTCATTTTCTACCGGTGACTTAATCCACATATAGAACGCACCCTGAGGATAGATGCACTCGAGTCCTGCGCCTGTTACGATCTCATACAGGTCCTTGGCATTCATCTTATAATAGTCGAGGTCAGATCTGCATTTGAGGCATCTCTCAACTATCAGTTCCTGGATTGTAGGCGCATTTGTACCGCCGAGCACTCTGCATGCTACAACCAGTGCAGCAGCCAGCTCTTCGTGACCTTCAGCGCACTTTGGAACCGCTACGTAGCCGATACGGTCTCCAGGCATCGACAGCGACTTGGACCAGGAATAAGCAATCAGTGAATCTGCATAATAGTCTCCAGGGAACGGAACGTCAGATCCATCGTAAACCAGTTCTCTGTATGGCTCATCACAGATCAGATAGATCGTGTGTCCGAATTTCTCTTCAGCTTCTCTGAGAACATCAGCAACCGCGTCAAGCGCTTCTCTTGAATAAATCTTGCCTGTAGGGTTGTTAGGGTTGTTGAGCATTACTCCCTTAACCTCAGGAACGAGGAGTTCTCTCAATGCCTCCGCATCAGGGTCGAACTTAAGCTCAGGATTAGCAGGTACCTCAATAATCTCTGCTCCCCAGTTACGTGCCCAGTTGCCATATTCTACAAAGTATGGAGCAAATACTACCAGCTTGTCACCAGGGTCAAAAATGCACTTATTAATCATGTTGATTGAGTAAGCAGCACCACAGGACATGATGATATGATCAGCATCAAAGTAATCCCCGCCGGCTCTTTCATTGAGGTCTTCAGCTATGGCTGTTCTTGTTGATTCATAGCCTGCATTTGACGGATATCCATGTACTGACAGCGGATCAAGATTATGATTGATTTCGTCAATAGCATCAAACACTTCCTGAGGAGGTTTGAGCCCCGGGTTGCCTATACTGAAGTCATAGACGTTTTCCTTGCCGTAAATCTTCGCCATCTTCTTTCCTTCCTCAAACATTGCTCTGATCTGAGAGCTGCCTGCAAGGAAAGGCTGCATTGCTTTTGAAATCATAGTATTACCTCCGTGCGAATTCTTACTGATCAGAAATAAAAAACATTCGCCCGCATGGGATATAATATCGTGTCTTCAATATTCTCCCGGGGTGAATGTATTCTGATGCATATTAAACTACTGTCTTAAAGCGCTGCGCCATCGGAGATAATTTCTGAATATCATTGACATATCCGGCCTCCTTATACGACTGACAGCACTGGAGAGTTGCCTCTCTTAATACAGTAATGAATAGATGAAAACTACATTAATTTTAGTTTTCTGATGTTTGTATTATAGCATATTAAAGCTTGAATTATAAGTTGATTTATTCGATAATTAGATGAATGGTCGTTACTGTATCATGAATAATGGTTATACCTTATCATAGACAGTTTCACCTCAATAACACTTTTGCTTTACACAATTACATAATCAACCGGAGGTTATATTATGGCAACTTATGATTGGAGTAAATTCGGCCTTCATATCCCTGAAATGATGCTGCCGAAAGAAGGTACCGACTACTTTAAATGGGCAGTCGTAGCCTGCGATCAGTACACATCTGAACCTGAGTACTGGGACAAGGTAGAGGAAATCGTCGGTGATGCACCGTCAGCTCTCCGCCTGATGCTCCCTGAACTCTATCTTGACGGACCGGATGAGGCAGACCGCATTAAGGCAGTCCGTGCTGCAATGGACAAGTACCTTGCTGACGGCACACTCCGTAAAATGGAGCCTGGCTGCATGCTTATCAAGAGAACTGCAGAAGGACGTACACGTATGGGTCTTGTTATCGCAACAGACCTTGAAGCATATGATTTCAACAAAGGTTCCAAGTCCCTCACAAGAGCAACTGAGGGTACTGTAGTAGAGCGTATCCCGCCTCGTCTGAGAATCAGAGGCGACGCACCTATAGAGATGCCGCACATCATCATCCTGATCGATGACCCTGGCAAAACAGTCATCGAGCCGCTCGTTGACCAGCCAAGAGATGTCATCTATGACACAGACCTCATGATGGAAGGCGGACATATCACAGGCTCATTCATCAAGGAAGAAAACCTCAAGGGTATGCAGGAAGCGCTCTCCGCACTCTATGACGAAGCAGAGAAGAAATACGGTGACGGCAATGTTATCTTCCAGGCTATGGGAGACGGCAACCACTCACTCGCAACCGCCAAAACCGCATGGGAAAACATCAAGAAGACTCTTTCACCGGAAGAAATCGAGACACATCCTGCAAGATACGCACTCTGTGAGATCGAGAACATTCACGATGAGGGCATCGTATTCGAGCCTATCCACAGAGTAATCTTCGCTAAGGAAGGTCAGTCCGGAATGGATCTTGTCAACAAGACAGTAGCTCTCCTTGACGAGGCTAATGGCAAAGCATACCTTGCTGATGCTGATGCAGCTGTTCCTGAAGGCGCATTTGAGATTCCTTACATCACAGGCGCACAGAGAGGTAAAATCATCATCGAAGAGCCTGCAAATAAGCTTGAAGTAGGCGCACTCCAGCACGTACTTGACATTATGGTCAAAGAAAACAAAGAATGTGATATCGATTACATCCACGGAACAGATGCAGTCGAGAAGCTTTCCGCAAGAGATGGCAATGCCGGCTTCATGCTCCCTGCAATGGATAAGTTCATGCTCTTCCCTGCAGTAGCAGCAGACGGTGCACTTCCACGCAAGACCTTCTCTATGGGCGAAGCTAACGAGAAGAGATACTACATCGAAACACGCTACATTGCAAAATAAACACTGTCCCGGGACTTATTCTCCCCTGCACAGTCATACTGTAAGCAAAAACCCGAGCAATTCTGCCCGGGTTTTGTTTGTCGCTAATTATCGGAAAATGCTTTTTTCTTGCACATGCAGTATTTATGCATGTGCTAGTTGCCTGAATCACTGTCCGGTTTAGCAGGCGGTTCTCCGCCCTTGTCACCATCTGGTTTCTCCGGCGGGTTGCCATCGGGTTTTCCTTTACTTCCGTCAGGACCGCCTTGTCCCGGACCACCCTGTCCGCCATCAGGAGGAGCCTGTCCGTCCCCGGGCATTCCATCCGCTGAACCGGATCCGGTCCCTTCTGTTGAGATTTCAAAAGCGGTTCCTTTGCTTGAAGACCCTTCTGTATACTCCTTGCCGTCTACATACAGTTTATGTCCGTTCAGATCGATTGCTGATCCGGAGTCAACAGTCAAGCCGGAGATATAAGAGTCTTCCGTCAGTGTCCATGTACTGCCGTCTTCGATTTCAACATATACATCGCCATTCTGTCCTTCTGTATTGATTGCACCGTTAAATGCCGAGTTGTCTTTCAGATACATGTTCAGGATGGATACATCGTCAACAATGATATTCCCATCGATTGTCTGTCCTGAAGCATTAAGATTTACTTTGCCTCCATTTGAACCTTCATTACCCCAGCCGGCAGCTTCTGCTCTGAGAAAATTGCCGTCTGAATCTTCATTAGTAATCGCTACGCCGCTAAGGCTGATTTCAGTAGCAGTATTGTTCACGAAGAATATATCTCCGTTTTTATTTGTTATGCTGCCTCCTTCAGCGGTAAATGAAGATGTTCCTTCAGCTGCATCTCCTGACATTGACTGGTAGATCATTACAGCCTGGTAGTATTCGGACTTATCGCTGTTTTTGGTATTGTTGTCGGCCACAAGTGTATCGTTGTTAAGAGTTACAGAGTTCTTTCCCTCAACAACAATTCCCTGTGAAGCTGTAGATTCCATATATGAATCATTTACTGTTATATCTGCTGTTGAATATACAACCGGCGATCCGGTTCCTGATGTCTTGTAGCAACCTCCGTCAACAGTGACTGTTCCTCCGCCTCTGTCGGATCTTATAGCTGCAGATGAATTGCCTGATGTATTGATTGTCAGGTTTGATGCATTCATCGTCCCTCCTCCGGTGGTCATAATTCCGCCGGAGCAGTTTCCGCTGGTTTCGATTACAGAATCAGAGACATTTACAGTAGTCCCTTCACCATATGAGAAAATAGCATTTGCGTGTGTTCCGTTTGTTTCTATCAGAGAATCCTTAATTGTCAGAGTTCCTTTTTCGGTTGCAAACACTGCTGAGTTTTCTCCGTAGAAATCAGCTTCATCACCATCCGCCTCACCAGTTTTTGTGACTCCTATATTCGAATAATCTGCTTCTTCTCCGCTGACTTCTATCGCATGCCCGCCATCTGCACTATTCTCAAATGTCTCATTGACGGTTATATCTTCTTTGGTCAGATAGTCTGCGTTCTGAGTTGCTTCCTGTGCGGTATCAGCACTTTCCTGTGAACATGCTGCTGCCGATACCATAAGCAATGCAGCAAGTCCGATTGCTATGTACTTTTTTCCTCTTGTTTTTATATTCATGTTATTTAATACCCCTCTTTTTTATATTCTACTTGTTCTGACTTGCAAGACACATAATAAAATT
This sequence comes from Anaerovoracaceae bacterium, assembly GCA_045112795.1. Taxonomy (GTDB): domain Bacteria; phylum Bacillota; class Clostridia; order Peptostreptococcales; family Anaerovoracaceae; genus Crickella. The sequence continues at coordinate 31,076 of JBGUIG010000051.1, forward strand.
GTTGCTTTAAATAAACTTAAAAAGACTTCCGGATTTTATTCATTTCCGGAAGTCTGTATTAATTTGTATTAACAAGAATTCTTTTAGGTAAGCATTCAGCTTTACGATCGGAATCAGTTTTTCTGAGAGCAACAGTTCCTGCATGTCTTAACGGACTGTGAAGTTTTCACTGACCAGTGTCTGCCATCCTGATCCGTTTCTTGCCTGAATAATATAGATATATGAGCCTTTTTTCAGCTTGCCGAATTTGACCTTAGAGTCGAGCTTCTTTATGCTGTATGATGTTTTGCCCGGTTTTGCACTGGCAGAGATTACAGTCTTTCCGCTCTGGTCCTGAACCTGTACTCTGACATCTGTTATTTTCTTGGATGACTTTACTGTTCCGCTGATTGAGAATGATTTCCCTTTCTTAAGTGTAGCAGGAGCCTTGACGGATGAAATGCTTATTGATCCGCTGCTCTGGGAAGAAGCTGCAGCAGTCTTTCCCTTAACTGCAAATTCTTTGTTGACAAGAGTAACTGTCCCCTGTTTGTCAGTGGCCGTGACTACATAGCTGTAACTTCCTGCAGCAAGTTTTCCGAACTTGATCTTAGAATCCAGGTTAGCCAGTTTGTAGGACTTGGCATTCGGTCTTGCCTCTGCGCCGATAACAGTATTTCCGTATGAGTCAGTTACAGCAACACTTACATATGTAATCTTATAGTTGGATAACACTTTGCCCTTTACAGAGAATCCGCTTCCCTGCTTCAGTGTATCAGGCTGGGATATGCTGTCACCTCTCAGGGTCGACTCTGTAACTTTCTCAACGATATTGTTGAAAAATCCCTTGATTGCCGATACAACCTCAAAGCTGTTTTCGTGAACAACAGTATTTCCCTTCTTCTCGTCAGTAGCAGTGATTCTGTATGTATATCTTCCTGCCTGGAGAGTTCCGAATTTTACGACTGAATCCAGATGGCTGAGCGGGAACCAGTATGAAGACGGATTTGAAGATCTTGTTATTACGGCCTTCCCTTTACTGTCTATAATTGAAATTGTTACGTTTGTGATTTTGTAATTGGACTGCACAGTTCCGGTGACATCAAAACCTTTGCCCTGTGTCAGGGTTGCCGGCTGATTGATGCCTGTGGCACACAGAGTGGACTTGCCTGTAGGAGCTACAGATGCTGACTTTCCGTTGATAGTGCTGATATACCATACATCAGAGCACTTGGAGATATTCTTCATCGTTGTCTTCCCCCAAGGCTCAAAGCCGGCATTGGACTTGTATGTATTGTGAGTTGAGTCAATAGCGTACAGTACTCCGCCTGCCTGACCGATGATAAGTACGGCGTGCGGACCGGATGTTGCAGCTGACGGTCCCCAGATTATGATTCCCTCAGGATGGTTGGCGAGCAAAGCCGTAACATCTTTCATCTTGTTCTTTTCATTGCCTGACAATTCCTGATTGACGATTTTATAGCTGTTACCGTCGTTTGTATAAGTAAATGTATTTCTGAACAGTCTGCCTTTAACAGTAGCAGTGCTCCTGAGTGTTGTATTTGTAATGCTGTCCCACTTATACGATCCTCTGGCGATAGCTGCTCTTCTCAGCATGCTTTTTGCAGATGAAAGAATGCAGTCTCCGCTGCGGTAGTCCGGTGTATAGTAAATAGTCTTATCATTGAGGTCAGGAAGTTCTGACGCAGCGTAAGATACAAGCGGCATCAGACTCATCATCAGAGCCAATGTCAGTATCAGCGTTATCATCCTTTTTCTCATAGTAACCTGTCTCCTTTTGTGCATCCCGGCACCTCATGCACATGCTTTCCGCGAATAACAAAACGCAGGCATCGCAAGGTGCCTGCCTGAATGGTACTATTTCATGGATGATTTTTTAACTTTTCTGTACAGATTTTATGAGAGAAAAAGGCCTGCGGACTGTGTATGTAAAGTGCGCTTTACAAAAAAAGCGGTGCACAGGCATTTAAGCCTGTGCACCTGTATAACCCGAACCGATCATTTGATTGTAATGATCAGTCATAAGTATCATTATTCAGCGATAGCGTCTCTTTCTCTTGCCTTATCAAATACAGCTCTTTCCTTATCGAGTGTCGGTGTAACCTTAGCTACAACGAATGCTACGATAGCGCCGCAGATGAATCCTGGCAGCAGCTCATAAACGCCTGTGCTAGCGGAGAGTCCGCCGAACAGCCATCCGAGGTCTACTACGAAACCTGCAACGATACCGGCGATAGCGCCCTTATAGTTGAACTCTCTCCAGAAGAGTGAAAGTATGATTACAGGTCCGAATGAAGCACCGAATGCGCCCCAAGCGTTTTCTACCAGATTCATGATCGCCTGAGCGCCCGCGCCCTTGGAAGAAGCAATCAGGTAAGCGATAACAGCAATAACTACTACTACGATACGGCCTACCATTACGGCTTCCTTCTCACTTACGTTCTTCTTGAACAGTGTGTAAAGGTCAGCTGTGAATGAGCTGGAAGCTACGAGCAGCTGTGAGTCAGCAGTCGATACTGAAGCTGCGATGATAGCTGCGAGCAGCAGTCCGGAAAGTGCAGGTGGGAAGAACTTCCTAGCCATTGTGATGAATACCAGTTTCTGGAGTCCCTGTGGGAGGAGCTCATCAGCAACCAGCATTCTGCCCATGTAAGCAATGAGGCAGGCACTTCCGAGTGAGATCAGTACCCAGATGATAGCGATTGTTGAAGACTTCTTGATCTGTGAAGGCTTCTCGATTGACATGAATCTTACGATGATGTGAGGCATACCGAAGTATCCGAGACCCCATGCCATTCCTGTTGCGATATCCTGCCAGCTTGCACTGAAGATGCCGCTTCCGAAATCGCATGTTACTACTGCACCACTTGCGTCTGTGTATTCATATACCTGTGAAAGCAGTGATGTATCGAGAGTCTGATGTGTGAGCAGTACTGTGATAGGAACTGCCATCAGAGCGATCATCATCAGCATGCCCTGGAAGAAGTCTGTCCAGCATACAGCTGTGAATCCGCCGAAGATTGTATAGAATACGATCAGCAGTGCGAAGATTACCATCGCAAGTGTTGTTGAGATTCCAGGGAACAGTGTTCCGAATACTGTAGTACCTGCTACGAAAGCTGATGCAACGTAGATGGTATAAGCAAACAGGAAGATGATAGCGCAGATTACCTGCAGTGTTTTGGAATCAGCATCGAATCTGTTAGCGAGGAACTGCGGGATTGTGATGGAGTCATCAGCTTCCTCAGAGAATACTCTCAGTCTTCTTGCGCAGAGGATCCAGTTGAGAGCAGTACCGAGAGCAAGTCCGATACCGATCCAGATCTGACCGAATCCGAATGCGAGGATTGATCCAGGAAGTCCCATCAGCAGCCATGCTGACATATCAGATGCCTGTGCGGAGAGAGCTGTTACCCATGGTCCCATCGCACGTCCGCCAAGGAAGTAGTCTTCCTGGCTTCTTTGCTTGTCCTTGATGTAGAAGTAAATTACTACTCCCATCAGAGCGACGAAGTAAAGTATAAAAGTTAACATTTCAGAACTCATATAAAACTCCTTTTCTATTGCCACCCTACAGCGCTTATTTTGATAATGGTGGTAAATTTTACCTTACGTCCGGCCTGGATGCAGTGATCTGTCCGGTCCGATTTCTTGGTTACTTTTTACGGCATTTTCGGTATCCAGTATGTTATCGGGTTATGTTTGATACGAATTGTCGCAATAAGATGATAATTTGGTGACAATATTTAACATACACTAATTATTGACCAATTCCCATATTAAGTCAATCTTAAATCGATATTTAGTTGTCATTAAATCAGAGCTTTTAGCGTCTTCACACATTGTTCACAAAAGCTAAAACCTTGAAATTTCAACATTTTAAGGGGATAGTTAATATACTAACAAGGCCCTTTTTCTCGTTAATTAATTATCAATCTCGCCTTTTTTGATGCTTTTTTAACAACTTCCGGCATTTTTCTTTTTAATATTGAATCAATCTTTATTTGCGACTATGTATTTTTATGCATGCAAATCTTCTTTTCTCGCTCTTGAGGCTGTCAAAATCAGAGAAATATTGATAAATAATTGTCAATTTTACAGCTTCTCCATACTCCAATAACCATCTTTCCTGCTGCCAGTGAACAGGTGAACAAACTGAACCACACAATGCAAAATGGCGGATATATGGTCCGCCATTTCTGTTACCGGTATTTTATTATAAAAAGGGTTCTCCCTTATGATTATTGCATCTCACTAGTTGAGATTGAGTCTGTTCTCCATCAGATATTTGCAGATGAAGAAGTACAGACCGCCAAGCACCAATGTTATGAGCATGCCTCCCAGGAAGAAGCTGTGGAATCCGTAAATATCAAATTCCCTGAAGTAATTCGGAAACAATCCTGTAATTGCTCTGCCAATTAATGTCTCCAGGAAAAGAGCTCCTATATATGCTCCGATAGATGCGATAGTGGTGTGTTTCTGCACCTGATGTCCAACAGTGATCGCCGCGTAAATTGCAAGCACGCTTTTCGTGATGCTGAAAGCGAAAAGAATAAGAATCTCCAGAAGAATCAGCCACTCAACTCCTGTAATGTTCATGATGATTTCACGGAATATTGCAGGCATGGCTTTGAAGGCATCAATTACAGTCCCGCTGAATATTACAATTATGATTCCGGTAACCAACATTGCCACTCCTGACAGCAATACCCAGATCAGAGCTGATATGGCTTTGCTCGCAATATGCTCTGATGCTGTGACGGGAAGCACCTGATTGAAATATGCTTCCTCACCGAGAAGACTGTGGCTGTATCTCTGGATGATCATTATTACAGCCATCACCAGTACAGCAGTTGCTGCAGCTGTGTACAGCATTCCGGAGAGAACAACCATAAAGTCAGTTTTTGATGCGGCAGGTCCGACAGCCAGCCCAAGAAGAGCTGCTGTAACTGCCCAGCCTATGTACAGCGGTACAAGTTTACGGCCTAGTGCCGGAATCTCATATTTTAACAGTTTACCTAACATCTGAATACCTCCCTGAACAGCTGATCTACACTCTCCCCTGTTTCCTCACGGATTTCCTCTGCAGATTTGTGAAGTACGACTTTGCCGTCTTTGAGGAAAATTACATCATCCAGTACGGATTCAATGTCTGAGATCAGGTGTGTTGAAATAATTACTACAGCATCTTCGTTGTAGTTGGAAATAATGGTTCTCAAAATATAGTCTCTGGTTGCCGGGTCTACGCCGCCTATCGGCTCATCAAGCAGATAGACTTCAGCTTCTCTTGCCATAACCAGACATAGCTGCAGTTTTTCTTTGGTTCCTTTGGACATCTTCTTCATCTGCTGTTTCATGTCGATCCCAAGATCCGCGATCATCGTCTCTGCTTTCGTTCTGTTAAAGTCAGTGAAGAAGTCCTGATACAGGTCCATAAGCTGTGTCGTCGTCATGTAGTCCGGAAGTGCGTTTCTGTCCGGAAGATATGCAACAACTTTCTTAGTCTCGACCCCGGGTTCATGATCATTTATTGATATGGTACCGGCAGTCGGTGTCAGCAGACCGTTCATAAGCTTGATCAGCGTTGTTTTGCCGCTGCCGTTCGGTCCCAGCAGTCCGACAATCTGTCCCTTTTCAAGAGTCAGCGCGACACCGTCAAGTGCTGTAATACTGCCGAACTCTTTCGTCAGATTATTTATTTCTACTCTTGCCATCTCATTCTCTCCTTAT
>JBGUIG010000052.1:0-55796 GCA_045112795.1 Anaerovoracaceae bacterium
CCCTGCAGATACTGCATCTGTATTTCCTCTCCAGATAGTTTTCCGGATATCCGCTGCCGGCAAGCAAAGCCCGTTTTTCTTCTTCGAGCTCAAGTCTTCTGTCTTTGAGTTTCTGCCTTTTCTCTTTTGCGTCAGGTCCCGGTTTCATTGTGATTACCAGGCTGTTTATCTGAGTTTCGGCTGAGAATATTTCTCTGATTTGTGGAATCTTTTCTGTTATTTCCGCCAGTCTTGCTTTATGCGCGCTGTCCTCTTCATTACGTATGTACTCATAATAATCACGGAGAACTTTCCGGCTGACTTTGGCGGTTTCCTCAGCTGCCTGCACCGGCTGCTGAGACTGTACGGCGGTTTTACGGATCTGCTCCGCTCTCGTATTTACGCCGCCTTTCTCGAGAATTCTGTTTTCAATTACTTTATTAACATATCTGAGATGAGGTTCTCTCATTCCGCCTGCTGCTTTGCACGCATCCAGAACTTCCTGCAGGGAGCATCCCTTTTCATCAAACCAGCGGTCCATAATCTCACGGTCGGACGGATTCGGAAGTCTGTTAAAACCAAGCTCTGCGAAAACCTTTCGGTAAGCATCATTCCTCTTGCTTCTTCTGTCCAGCATCTGCTTGACTGTTCCGACATCTCTCGCGCCTTCTTCAGTCCAGCGAAGCGCAACTTTGCATATATAGTCAACACTTCCCTTGTCTATTCCGACGCAGTAGTCGATTGCAAAGTCCAGAACATCAGGCTCTATACCGTAAACCTTGATTGCGTCTGTAAGTTTGCCGGCCTCGTGAGTGGAAAGCGTCCGTCCGGTCTGCATTTCGTACTTCCGGAAGATGTCTCTGAGCTGTCTGTTAATAAGCCTCTCAATGATTGCGTCAGCGCTTTCCTCAGACTCATCGCGGGATGCGTATTCTGCATCCTCAGATGATTCATGTGTTTCTGCCGGTTTTCTGACTTCTTCGACAGGGTATGTATCTTCGATAGTCTTGCCGTAAAACATATCTATCTGTCTTACAAACTCTATCTCCTCAATTCCGCCCGCAGAATCTTCTTTCAGGTTAACAAGGCCCTTGGACTCCCAGTATCTCCATGCATTATCTACATCCTTTTCTGTGATTCCGAGGGTCAGTCCCATAGTTCTCGAATCGATCTGCTGATCAAACTGAGCGTACATCAGCCCAAAAAGGAACACCTTAACACATTCCCCCGGTGCATCCGGGAGAAACTCGTTGATGAAAAGGTTTTCCACTTTTGTAGAGTAGAGGAAAATATCTTTGTGTTCCCCTGTTTTTAGTCTGGCTTTGCTCATTAATCGATAATTGTTTATTTCTGTCGGCAGGCTGTATATGACAGCCCGCCCGGATTTACGTTATCAGTGCCGCCTGATCAGTATTGCGGCGGTGCTGTTGCTTCAGGCGCCAGATTGCCGAATTTGACGTATCTCGGCACCCATGCCAGAGTTGCTGACCCGACCGGTCCGCTTCTGTGCTTTGCAACGTTGACGATACATGTGAGTCCGCTGCTGTTATCTGTCTGAGCCCTCTCATCATCGCTCTGATAATAGTCGTCTCTCTTAAGGAAGATAACGATATCAGCGTCCTGCTCGATAGACCCTGAGTCTCTGAGGTCAGAGAGTTTCGGCATATGATCGCCGCCTCGCTGCTCAGGCGCTCTGGAGAGCTGAGAAAGCAGGATTACAGCGCAGTTCAGCTCCTTAGCCATGATCTTGATGGATCTGGTGATCGCGCCGATTTCCTTTTCTCTCTGTTCTATCCTGTATCCGCCCATACTCATGAGCTGCAGGTAGTCAATGATAACGAGGTCAAGATCGCCTTTTTCCTGTTTGAATCTGCGGCACTTGTTCTTCATCTCCATCGGTGTGATCGATGAAGATTCGTCTATCACCATGTTCATAGTATAAAAGCTGTCCTGTGCCGCGCTCAGGCTGTCCCAGTCGTCCGGACTGATTTCGCCTTTTCTTATATTCTCAAGCGGAACACTTGATGTCATGGAGAGAAGTCTCTGTCCGAGCTGAAGGTTAGACATCTCAAGGCTGAAAACCATAACTTTGTTGCCTATCGATGCTGCGTGCTCTGCAATATTCAGGGCAAAAGCAGTTTTTCCGACGCCCGGTCTTGCGGCAAGGATGATAAGATCCGTCTTCTGGAATCCTCCGAGAATTCTGTCAACATCCCTGAAGCCTGTCTCAATGCCTTTGATTTCTCCGCCCTGACGTTCGAGTTCCTGAATTTCTTTGATATTCTGGAAGATAACATCGTTGATATCCTCATACTGAGAGCGCTGGGTTTTCTGAGCGATTTCAAGAATCCTCTGCTCCGCTCCGTCGAGGATGTCCTCAGGAGGCAGCTCATCCGAATAAGCGGACTCTCTGATTTTCTCCGCTTCAGATATCAGCTGTCTCATCTTGGATTTGCTGCTGACGGTATCTGCATAATATTTTGCATTCGAAACAACGATGGTTTCGTCCATCAGTTTGCTGAGATATGTGATACCGCCGACCAGCTCTGCAGTTTTTCTCTTTCTTAGTGCTGAGTAGACGGTGGTAATGTCTACGCCTGTCCCCTTCTGCTCCATTTCGAGCATGGTTTTGAAAATTTCCTGATGCTCTTTCAGATAGAAATCATCAGGTCTCAGGATGCCGGTTACATCTGCTCTTGCGTCCTGACTTTTCAGCATGGCTCCAAGAACGGCTTTCTCCGCTTCTATATCCTGCGGAGGTACGAGTACATTGGTTCTCTCTTCATCCATAATTATTCAGGGATTACCTATTTGTCTCCCTCGATTCTGACTTTAACCTTGGCAGTAATGTCCTGGAACAGCTTTACGCCTACTTCAGTTGTGCCTGTTTCCTTGATCGGCTTGTCAAGAACGATTTTCTTCTTGTCAATTTCAGTTCCGAGCTGCTCAGAAACAGCCTGTGCAATATCCATAGAAGTGATCGAACCGAAGAGCTTACCGTTGTCGCCTACCTTGGTCTTAACAACAACAGGTGCTGATGTGAGCTTCTTGGCGAGTTTTTCTGCAGCTTCCTTATCCTGTGCGAATTTTTCTGCTGCTTTAGCCTTTTCTCTTGCAATCGCTCTCTTGTTAGCCTCTGTTGCCTCTACTGCAAGGCCGCCCGGGATCAGTTTATTGCGTGCGAATCCATCGCTAACCTTGACGATCTCGCCTTCTTTTCCTGTTCCTTTAACGTCTTTCTTAAGAATTACTTCCATTTTTAATGCTCTCCTGACTTTCCTTATCTAGACTTGCTTTCACCAATTTGTGAAGCTGTTCTTCAACATATTCAAGCGGTTCGTTCACCTGCGCAGCAGCAGATGTGAAGTGGCCGCCGCCGCCGAATTTCTCCATAATCGACTGCACATTGATCGCACCGAGAGATCTTGCGCTTATTATGGTCTGTTCTTTTTCATTCATACCGATAACAAATGAAGCCTTAACGCCCTTGACCATCAGCAGTTCATCTGCAACCTGAGCATTAATTATCTGCGTATTGCCCGTATGTCCGCGAGTCGCCGCATAAGCCACACCGTAATCAGTAAAATCGGCTCTTGCTATAGCGCTTGCTTTGCTCTTGAAGTCAGCTTTGTCCATCTGGAAAAATCTCTTAACCTCAGTGGCATCAGCGCCGGCTCTCTTGAGCCAGGATGCGGCTTCGAAAGTGCGCACACCTGTCCTTCCTGAGAAGTTATTGGTGTCTACCATGATTCCCGCGAGCAAAGCTTCGGCCTCAAACTTGTTAATGAATCTCTTCTGGGCAAAGTTCTGAAGCAGCTCTGCCATCAGTTCGCTTGCGGAAGAAGCGTAAGATTCTATGTATGCAATGGATGCGTTTTTGAACGAGTCTTCTGTAAGTCTGTGGTGGTCAATGATGATTCTTGCCGAGCACGCTTTGACAAGTTCAGGACACTCTACAAGCATCGGTCTGTTTGTATCTACTATTATCAGGAGCGTTCTTGGCGTAACTGCCTTAAGAGCTCTCTCCTGTCTGATGATATTGTATGCATCAGTATCTACTGCCTGATCATAAATAGTATCAAGCGCCTCGTTATGCTTATCAATGACAATATACGCATCTTTACCGAGATATCTGCATATGCAGTATGCTCCGAGCGCAGAACCGAAAGCATCCATATCCGGCCAGCGGTGACCCATTATCAGAACCTTGTCTGCATCGTTGATCATCGCTTTCATTGCATGGGCTATTACTCTGGCTTTGCCCCGGTTGCTCTTCTCAATTGCCTGAAGAGTACCACCGAAGTACTTGGTTCCGTCGTCATTCTTAATTACAGCCTGGTCTCCTCCGCGGCCGACTGCCAGTTCCAGCGCTGCTTCTGCCAGTTCTGTGGATTCCTTAAGTGATATGTCAGAAACACCTGCTCCGATACTTATCGATGCAGGGAAGTCAATCTGTGACTCTATTTTTCTGACCTCATCGAGAACACTGAAGTTATCTTCGGCCATTTTTGCCAGTTTTCCGAAACTTGAGTACATTACATAGGCTTCATCACTGGTACTGATTACCGGTGAATCATATGTATCGCCCCATTTACGTAAGATACCGTCAATTTTCGAAGGTATTACTCTACGGTTATCGTCACTTGAGCTGGCAATCAGATCGTCGTAATTATCAATGCTTATGTAGATAATTGCCGCCTTGTCCTCTTCAAGTTTGCTTCTGAACGATTCCCTTGCTGTTGCCTCATCGAAAAATACTGCTATTTCATCGGTCAGCTTAGCATTTTCATTGGTCCAGATCTTGAAAATCCTCTTGTTTCTCTCAAGGATGATTTCTTCAGAGTTGGCATTAACCAGAACATCTCTTCTTAACCCTGTCAGTGTAAAGAAATTGGCACCAACGATGTCCTCATATACGAAGACATTTTTCATAAAAGCGTTGGCTTTGCTGATATTGCCGTCAACTCCTACTACACAGGCCGGAATCGGCATCTGCGTTATGTAATTCTTTTTCATAATTGCTGCCTCTCAGGCTTCAGTCTGTCTGAATGCCTCTCTTATGATATCTATAAGTCTGTTCAGTTCTTCTATGCTGTAGTATTCAAGCTCCAGCTTGCCTTTGCTGTCACCTGTAATATTGACTTTAGTTCCGGTAAGAGTCATCAGTTCACGCTCGACTGCAAGGACATCTTCTGTCTTGCTCAGAGGTTCTGTCTTAGGTTTACGGCGTTTTCTTTCCGGTTTGAGTTCATCTTTAACTCTTTCAGCCAGTTTTTCCGTAGCTCTTACTGAAAGATCGTTGCGGATGATTTTATCAGCGATTTCCTTCTGCTTTACTTTGTCCGGTATATTTATAATAGTTCTTCCGTGAGCGGCGGACATCTGTCCGCTTGACACGTACTCCTGTATTTCAGGCGGCAGTTTCAGCAGCCTGATGCTGTTTGCGATGTATGTTCTGCTCCGGCCGAGTGATACGGATACCTGCTCCTGTGTAAAACCATATTTCTCAGTCATTGCTCTGAGTCCCTTGGCTTCTTCAATAGGGTTCAGGTCCTCTCTCTGCATATTCTCAATGATGGCAACGATTGCATTCTGCCTGTCATCAAAGTCTCTGACGATGCATGGTACTGTTTTGAGTCCTGCGATTCTGGATGCTCTCCATCTTCGCTCACCGGCAACCAGCTCGTATCCGTTTTTGCCTTCACGTACTATCAGCGGCTGAATAACACCATTGGTCTGAATAGATCCGGCCAGTTCGTTCAGCTTCTCCTCATCGAAGTGGATCCTCGGCTGAGCACTGTTAGGCTTGATATCATTGATGTCTATGTACAGGATGCGGTCTCTGTCATCAGCGGAATATGCTGCTTTTTCTACTGTACTTTCTGTAGCTTTGCCGGCAGCTGCTTCTTCAGGCTGATTAAGATCCTCAAGCACTTCTGCGGCATATTCTTCTTTATTTACAGGGGCTGCATCTGCAAATAGCGCGTCCAGACCCCTTCCAAGTCCTGCTTTTCTGGCCATTTCTATTTCTTCGCTTTCTTTCTTGCTCTCTCTCTTGCGAGGAATTCCTTAGTGAATGCCTGGTATGCCTTGGCACCTGGTGCCGATGGATCATACTTTATAATAGGTACCCCGTAGCTTGGAGCTTCCGCAAGTCTGACATTTCTAGGAATGATTGTTTCATACATTGCGCTTCCGAAGAAATTCCGTACATCCTGTACTACGGCCTGAGACAAGTTTGTTCTTCCATCAAACATGCTGAGAATTACACCGTCAATGTACAGATCAGGGTTCATTCTCTTTCTTACCATTTCTATTGTGCTGATCAGCTGGCTTACTCCTTCAAGCGCATAGAATTCACACTGAATAGGGATAAGTACGCTGTCAACAGCGGTAAGTGAGTTGATGGTAAGTATTCCGAGCGATGGCGGGCAATCAACAAGAATAAAGTCGTAATCATTCTTGACAGCGTCAATCACTCGTTTCAGTCTGCCTTCACGGCCTTCCATCTGGGCTAGTTCAACTTCGGCTCCAGCCAGATCTACGCTTGCCGGTATGATGAACAGATTCTCAGTATTTGTAGGCAGTACAGCCTTTTTTACATCAAAATTTCTGTCTATCAGAGCATCATAAAGCGTGACCTTTAGTGTTCTTTTGCGGATTCCGATTCCGCTTGTGGTATTACCCTGCGGATCTATATCCACCATCAGAACTTTCTTGCCTCTGTTGGCAAGACAGGCTGCCAGATTGATATTAGTTGTTGTTTTTCCTACTCCGCCCTTCTGGTTGAAAATAGCGATAGCTTTACCCATTCATTAACCTCCCCGGTGGTATTTTGAACGCACTTAAGGAAGCCCCTTTGAAGGGTGCGCTCCCAAATTTGCATAATACCCGATTAAATACTTCCTAGTATTATACTTCTTTTTGTTCTGCTTTTTCTACTTTTATTGAAAACACTGTGTGTAGATTCCGTGATAATACTGGTCAAAATTCCGTGCATATCTTAAATTGTGTTTATTAAATGTTCCTGATACTAGATGTTGTGTTTACTGTTTCCTTTTATATGTTACTCCTGGGCGCATTTTTCTATCTGCTTTATTAACAATTCTTAATTATTATCCTTTTTCTGCTATTTTTTACTATTTATGTTTCACGTGAAACATAAAAGCGGATGCAATTATTCATTCGCATCCGCTCATTATTATTAACATGATTGTTTTCAGTATTACTACCGACAACTAAATTTAACAGATAATTGTTTCACGTGAAACAGTTCAGTATTTCTTAAAGATCATCAGAACATGACCGGAAATATCTGCAGAAGAAGCGTCTTGGATCTGTACCCTCTGCAAACTTCCTCTGTATTTTTTCAATGCTTTGCCTGCATCTTTCAGTTCGGCTTCATAATTTTCTCCTTTGTAAGGAATGAAGAATCCATCTTTTCTGACAAATGGCAGACACCATCCGGCAAGCTTATCAAGAGATGCAACTGCTCTGGAAACGCAAAGGTCGAACTGTTCATGATATTCAGGTTTACGGGATATCTCCTCAGCTCTTGCATGAAGTGTTGAAAGATTTTGAATTCCAAGATCAGAGGCAAATTCATCAACAACCCTGAGCCTCTTAAGCGTAGAATCAAGGAGAACAAATTCTTTGTCAGGATCCGCAATTGCAAGTAGTGCTCCCGGAAAGCCTGCGCCCGTACCGATATCAATAATTCTATGTGCTTTCTTATATTCAGGCAGCGAAGTGACAGCAAGTGAATCAGCAAGATGCTTCTGCATCGCTTCGTCCCTGTCTCTGACAGCAGTCAGATTAATGTGCTCATTTCTATCAAGAACTTTATCAATATAAGCAACAAGTCTGTCAGTCCTGTCAGTACCATAGCAAGCAGTAAGATTCTGTATTAATAATTCCGTATCTTTATAATCAGCCATATTATAACTATTCTCTGCCGGCTGCAGAAGAACGCATCTCCTTCTCAAGATAAATAAGCAGAACATTGATATCTGCAGGAGAAACTCCGGAAATTCTGCTGGCCTGTCCGACAGTAAGCGGTTTGATATCAGACAGCTTCTGTCTGGCTTCAAGTCTGAGGCCTCTGATTAAATTATAATCAAGATCTTCTCTGAGCTTCTTATTCTCCAGATTTCTTAACTTCTCAACTTCATTGATCTGTTTGCGGATGTATCCGTCATATTTAAGCATGACTTCTACTTCAGTTTTTTCATTGCTGCCCAGACGAGGCCTTGTATCATCATCAATTTCAGCAAGGTCATCATAGGTAATTGCCGGTCTGCGAAGAATATCAGCGAAAGTCTGATTTCCGGTTTCTGAAATATCTCTGCGTTTTCTTTCAATGACTTCAGGATCCGAGCCTTCTGGTGCATTATCACACTCGTGCCTGATAAGGAAATCTCGGAAAGTATCAATATCCGTCTTCTTTGATTTGAGTCTAGCAATTTCAGAATTGACTTTACTGCTCTTCTCCAGATACCTCTGATAACGCTCTTCAGAAACAGAACCGAATTCATAACCGATAGGTGTAAGTCTTCTGTCAGCATTATCCTGCCTGAGAAGAAGACGGTATTCTGCTCTTGATGTCATAATTCTGTAAGGCTCATTAGTACCCTTAGTAACAAGATCATCTATAAGAACTCCAATGTATGCCTGATCCCTTCTGAGAACAAGTGCTTCTTCCCCATTGAGTTTTCTGACAGCATTAATACCTGCAATCAGACCCTGGGAAGCAGCTTCTTCATAACCGGAGCTGCCATTGAACTGGCCGGCGCAGAAGAATCCTTCAAGGATTTTGCTTTCAAGGCTAGGTCTGAGAGAAAGCGGATCAACACAGTCGTATTCAATTGCATAGGCTGGTCTTACAATTACAGCATGTTCAAGTCCGGGTATAGTTGCATAAAATGCATGCTGCACATCCTCAGGCAGACTGGAGCTCATTCCCTGAATATACATCCAGTCAGTATCGAGCCCCTCAGGCTCTACAAATAGCTGATGTCTCTGTCTGTCTTTGAATCGCGATACTTTGTCCTCGATAGACGGACAGTATCTCGGTCCAACTCCGACTATATTACCGGAATACATTGCTGATTTCTCAATATTGTCAAGAATAATCCTGTGTGTCTCTTCGTTAGTATACGAGAGCCAGCAGGAAATCTGATCAATATCATATTCCTTATCTTCATTAAGAAAACTGAATGGGACTATTTTATCATCGCCCTTCTGCTCTCTCATTTTGCTGTAGTCAAGAGTATCCCTTAACATCCTGGCAGGTGTGCCAGTTTTGAATCTTCGTACCGGAAAACCAAGTTTTCTGAGATTATCACCAAGCTCACATGCCGGAGGCAGTCCTGCAGGTCCGGAAACAGTAACATCATCGCCGATAAATATCTTTCCTCCCAGGAAAGTACCTGTGCAAATGATTACAGCAGAAGCTGAATACTCAGTACCGTCAGAAGTTACTACACCGCGCACTCTGCCGATATTACTGAATTTTGAATCAGTAATGACTGTACTGTTCTTTGAGTCAGATTCAGCATTATCAACTATAAGATCAGTAACTTCAGCGCAGATAAGATCCAGATTGTCCTGTGTTCTTATTGTCTTAAGCATCTCATCATGATAACGGTGTTTGTCAGCCTGAGCTCTGAGAGAATGTACTGCAGGGCCTTTGGATGTATTAAGCATCTTGGACTGGATGAAAGTCTTGTCAGTATTAATGCCCATTTCACCGCCAAGTGCATCGATTTCTCTGACGAGATGTCCCTTGCCGGTGCCTCCGATCGATGGATTGCACGGCATCATGGCAACTGATTCTATATCTGTACAGAAAAGAGCAGTGCTTTTGCCCATTCTGGCCGCAATAAGACCGGCCTCGCATCCTGCATGGCCGGCACCTATAACAACAATATCGTATTTATTAACAGTATTACTAATATCGAATTCAAACATTCTGAAAATTTACATGATAAAACATATTTATTTGCCGAGACAGAATTTACTGAATACTCTGTCGAGCACTTCATCTCCTACCTCTTCACCTATGATATTTCCGAGTGAGTCGTAAGCATAATGTGCTGAGAGCTCAATAACCTCCATCGGATCTCCGTTCTGAAGCATCGAGATTGCCTCATCCAGATTATTCTGAGCTTTTCTGAGCATTCTGACATGTCTCTCATTAGTAACAATATTCATCTCTCTGGCATTAAGCTTTCCAAGATCATACATGTTTGTTACAGCATCTGCAACGGCTTTGACAGCATCCGGAATTCCTTCATCAACCAGAGAAGTTCTGATAACAGTAGATCCCGGAAGTTCTGCCTGTACGTCTTCTTCAGTAATGGATACACCAAGATCGTTTTTGTTGATTACAACCAGGAGATGTTCATTATCCATCTTTCTTATGTAATCAAGCACGGTATCATCCTTATCATCAAGATTATGACTGCCGTCAAGAACCAGTATAATCAGATCAGCTGAAGCCATTGCCTGTGCTGTACGCTCAATTCCGATTTTTTCAACTTTGTCATCAGTATCTCTGAGTCCCGCAGTATCAACCAGTACAATAGGAACGCCTCCAATATAGACACTTTCTTCTACTGTATCTCTTGTAGTGCCGGGTACATCAGTAACTATAACTCTGCCTTCTCCGAGCAAAGCGTTCATAAGTGAACTTTTGCCTGCATTAGGTTTGCCTGCAATTACAACTCTGACGCCTTCGCGCGCAATACGGCCGATTGATGCGGTATTAAGCAGTTCCTCAACATCATTGAGTACCCATCTGAGTCTTCCGATAAGACTGGAACTGTCATATTCGCTGGTAAAATCTTCATCCTCATCCGGATAATCGATATTAACCGCCATTTCAGCAAGAATATCGAGTAAAGTTTCACGGATTTCTCTGATTTTATCGCCTAGACGTCCGGCACTCTGGCTTTCAGCAATACTGAGAGACAGGTCAGACTTGGCCTTGATGATATCAATGACAGCTTCTGCCTGAGACAGATCCATTTTTCCATTGAGAAATGCAAGCTTAGTAAATTCACCAGGCTCAGCCATACGAACGCCGGATACACCGCTGTCAAGAACAGCCTGGAGTATCTTCTTGAGTCCTATATTGCTGCCGTGTGCCTGGATTTCAAGAACATCCTCTCCTGTATAAGAGTGAGGGGCTTTCATATAAATGAAAATAGCCTCATCAATTACCTCTTCATCAGAGTTTCCTGCATTTCTGCTTACTCTGCTGAGGTAAGCATGCCTGGGCTCAATAATTTCAGGATGTCTGACCATGAGTCTTTCCATTACTTCAAGACAACCCGGTCCGCTGACCTTTACTATTCCTATGCCCGCTTCACCGGGAGCAGATGAGATAGCAGTAATAGTGTCATTCATAATTGATTCCTTTCTTATAAATGACCAATTATGATAATAATTAATCATCAGTACGGAATACAGATGTCAGATAGACGACCTATATATTCCGGATTTATTGTTTTATTCTGTAATATCAGCAAGGAAAGACTTACCGTCACCCCTGTATTCAATTCCGAAGTATTCTCCGATAGTCGCAGCCATATCTGCGAATGTGTCGAGAGTTCCGAGATTAACACCTTTCTTAAGTCCATGACCGTATACAAGAACCGGAACATATTCACGGGTATGATCTGTACCCTTGAATCCCGGATCGCAGCCATGGTCAGCAGTAATAATGAGGACATCATCATCACGCATCTTCTCAAGAAGCTGTCCAAGCTGAACATCGAAAACGTTCAGTGCATTAGTATATGCAGGAATGTCACGGCGGTGACCGTAAATCATATCTGTATCAACAAGATTGACAAAACAGAGTCCGTCAAAATCGCTGTCAGCAACATCGAGAGTTCTTTCCATATTGGCATCGTTACCCTTATTTGAATAACTTACCATTACACTCTTTCCGGCAAAAATATCTTTGATTTTGCCAACACCGATATTTACAAAGCCTTCGCTTTTCAGTGCGTCGAGGACTGTTTCTCTTGGTGGCTGCAGGCTGAAGTCGTGTCTTCTGACAGTTCTCTTATATGGCCATTCTCCTTCAAATGGTCTGGCAATAATTCTGCCTACTCCATATTCACCCTGCATGATATCGCGTGCGATCTGACACATATGGTAAAGTTCACTTACAGGAACGAAATCCTCGTGTGCAGCAATCTGCAGAACAGAATCAGCGCTTGTGTATACAATAACAGCACCTGTCTCAACATGCTCTTTGCCGTAGTCTTTAATTACCTCTGTTCCGGAATAAGGCTTATTACATATAATCTTCTTTCCCCAGGCTGCTTCAAGCTTATCAAGTATTTCCTGTGGAAAACCGTCCGGGAAAGTAGGAAGTGCAGTATGAGAAATCATTCCTGCCATTTCCCAGTGCCCTACAGTAGTATCTTTTCCGAAAGACTGTTCCTGCGCTCTTGCATAGCAGCCCTCGATATCTTCAGGCTTTACAACGGAATCATCTTTGAAAGAAGTACCGTCAAGATTAAATATTCCGAGTTTTGCCAAATTAGGCACATTCAGAAGTCCGCTTCTTGCACAGCTTCCGAGTGTATCACTGCCAACATCGCCGAAAATCTCAGCATCAGGAGCTTCTCCGCATCCAACACTGTCGAGAACTATCCAAAAAACTCTTTTGCTCATAATATTTCTCCTTATCAGCAACCCAAATTATGAAAACCGACAGATATTATTCCTGCTTAGCTTTGTCATCTGCAATCATCATTCTGATTGCTTCGATTGCTACTCTGATTGCAAGATCAGTGTCATGTTCCATAGGATTCGGAAGGCCTGCTTTCTCTCTTTCCTGGTTAGCAACTACAAGGAAAACAGAACCAACTCTGACTCTGCGGTATGCACCTACTATGAAGAGAGTTGAGGACTCCATCTCTGATGCTTTACATCCGAGGCGCAGCCATGCTTCCCACTTGTTGAGGAGTTCATGACTGTTAGGAAGTGCTTCTGGCATATGCTGACCGTAGAAAGCGTCTTTACACTGAACTACTCCTGTATGATACGGAGCACCAATCTTCTGGGCAGCACGTACAAGTGATGCAGCAACAGTAACATCCGGAACGGCCGGATATTCAATAGGGGCATATTCCTTGGATGTTCCATCCATGCGGACTGCTCCTGTAGCAACTACTATATCTCCGCCTTTAACATCAAGATCCATGCCTCCGCAGGTTCCGACTCTGATAAAAGTCTTGCCGCCAACGTTGGCCACTTCTTCAAGAGCAATAGATGCGGAAGGACCGCCTACACCTGTACTGGTACAGCTTACCTTTACACCATCAAGTGTTCCGGTGTAAGTAACATATTCACGGCTGTCTGCTACCTTGACAGGGTTGTCAAAATAAGCTGCGATTTTTGGAACTCTGTGAGGATCTCCAGGAAGAATGACATATTCACCTACATCGCCCGGCTTCAGTCCTACGTGATACTGATAACCTGCGCCTTCTGTATAATCGACCATAATAATCTCCTTATTAATATAATAATGTTATGAAAATTATAGTAATATTGAAATATCGTCCAGTTATATACCAAAAAGTGCTGTTTCTTCAACTTTACAATAAATCAGGAATCTATTATTCAAGCTCCTTGACTGCCTTAACAATACGGCTGGTACCAAGTCTCTCAGCTCCGAGTTCAAGGAACTTCTCAGCATCTTCAAGACCGGCGATTCCGCCTGATGCTTTCATTCTGACACCTTCACCTATGTTCTTAGAGAAGAGTTCAATGTCTTCAAATGTAGCTCCGCCGCCACCGAAACCTGTAGATGTTTTGATGAAATCAGCACCTGCAAAAGTAACGATTTCACACATCTTTACCTTTTCCTCATCAGTCAGCATGCATGTCTCAACGATTACCTTGAGAATATGATCTCCGCAGATTTCCTTGAGTACACGTATTTCATTCTCGATTTCATCCCATTTTCCGTCTTTGACCCATCCGAGATTAATTACCATGTCAATCTCATCAGCGCCATTGTCAATTGCATCACCTGTTTCGAATGCTTTGACAGCTGTTGTATTGTATCCGTTAGGAAAACCGATTACTGTGCAGATTTTAACTCCGCCGGCTGCATATTCAGCTGCCTGTCCGACATATGAAGGAGGAATACAAACAGATGCAGTCTGATACTTAATACCATCATCTATGATCTTCTTAATGTCTTCCCATGTTGCAGTCTGCTTAAGCAGTGTGTGATCTACATGACTCAGTATATTTTTAACTTCCATTTGTGATGCTCCTCCTTTACTGATTACAGAGAATTGATTTGATTCATTATTTAATAATTCAAATAATAATATTCCATACATAATTACGATAACACAATGTGCTGATTATTACAATTAATGACACTTCAAAGACAAGCATTCATCAGCGATAAAAAAAAACAGCGTCGTTTCCGACGCTGCTTTTGACTGATGTAATTAGTTTATCTCTGTCCCTTGTCGTAAGGTATTCCTTCTGCCTTAGGTGCTCTGGAGTTCTTGGATGTGAATGCCAGAACGATAAGTGAGATAACATACGGCAGCATATTGTATGCTGTACTAGGTATGTTCAGTGATGCAAGGAAAGGAATTCCTGTATATACATTGGACAGTGCTCTGAAGAGTCCGAAGAGAAGTGCAGCAAGTGCGATGTTAGTAGGTTTCCACTGACCGAAAATCATTACTGCGAGTGCAAGGAAGCCGAAGCCTGCAACACCCATCTCAAATTTCCACTCAGATACACCTGCGGTAATATATACTATTCCGCCAAGTCCTCCGAGGAATCCTGAAATCAGCACGCCTGCCCATCTCATTTTGTATACATTGATACCAACAGAGTCTGCAGCCTGAGGATTTTCACCGCATGCCATGAGCCTGAGACCAAACTTAGTCTTGTACAGCAGGAACCATGCAACTACGAGAAGCACAACTGCCATCAGCATGAACCAGTTGAACTCAAATCCTCCGATGTACTTAAGAAATGCCTTCTTAGGCTGGATATACTGTATCGCACTTGATACGTTATCCGGATTGATTGAAGTATTCATAGCTCTTACGAATACTGTTGCGGCAGCTGTAGCCAGCAGATTCATAGCAGTACCTATGAGAGTCTGATCAGCCTTGAAGTTGATGCATGCAACACCCAGCAGGCAGGAATAGATCATTCCCACAAGAATCGCAAACAGTGTTGTTGCAATTACGATAACAAATTTAGAGGTTCCTGCAGGAAGCATGAACATTGTTACCGCTCCGCCGAGAGCTCCCATTACCATGATGCCCTCAAGACCAAGGTTGATAACTCCGGAATGTTCAGAGTAACATCCTCCGAGTGCCACGAGACAAAGTACCGAGGCGAAGATAATAGTGTATTGCAGTAATAGTACCATTATTTGTCACCTCCTTCTTTTTTTGCAGCATCATCTGTGACAGGTACGTCATTGACGTTAGGACCGCCTTTATCCTTCTTGCTGATCCAGGTATTGATTGCATACTTGAAGAAGAGTACGAAACCGCACAGATAAATAATAATCGATGAAATCAGGTCAGATATCTGTGAAGGATATATTGACTTGTTGATGAGTGCTCCGCCATCAGTAATAGACTGAATAAAGAATGAAGCAAAAATCGTTCCGATCGGATGAAGTCCGCCGAGGAATGTAGCGGCGATTCCGTTAAATCCCATGCTAGGTACAGAACTCTGAGTAGTTGACCATTCCTGATATCCTGTGAGGAAAAGGAATGTAGCACCAATTCCGGCAAGAGCTCCACCGATAGCAAGTGTTACTATAATATTCTGTTTTTCTTTCATTCCGGCATACTTTGCAGCATCCTTATTGAATCCTGTAGCACGCAGTTCATATCCGAACTTTGTCTTAGAGAGGATTACCCAGATAACGATAGCAAAGATAATTGCCAGAGGAATAGCAATTGTTACTGTCTTGTTATTTGCAAACAGAGCATTAAGTCCTGCTGAAGGAATCTTAATACCGCCGGATGAAGGTAATTTCAGAGTATAAGGACTGGCTATATCCTTAGTCTTAGATCCTCCGAGAATCGTATTCGTCAGATATAGCATTATCCAGTTGAGCATGATGCCCGAAATTACTTCGTTTACATTTCTGTAAGCCTTGAGAGCACCTGAGATAGCACCTACAATTGCACCTGCAGCTGCAGCAAGCAGAAGGCTTACAATCCAAGGTGTGTGCCATGCAATAGCTGAGTAAAGAGCAATACAAGCACCTGCCTCATACTGACCCGGCGCGCCGATATTAAAGAGTCCTACTTTGTAGCAGAAGCATATCGACAGTGCGCACATAAGCAGAGGTGCTGTCTTGGCTAGAGTATTACCCAGAGCTTTAGCCTTTGCGGCAGAACTTGAACGTGTAAGGAAATTAAGCAAAATCGTCTTAATAGCCTCTCCTGCTCCGCTAGGGTTAATGATCAGCAGAACAATATATCCTATCAGCAGTCCAAGCACTATGCATATCAGCGATGTAAGTATCGCCTGGAAGGAAGGATTTTTAATCAGGCTTTTCTTCTCTTTCATTATGCTTCCTCCTTCCTTTCCTCAGTTCCGACATTTCTCTTGGCACCTGCCATGTAGAGACCAAGTTCTTCGACTGTTGTCTTCTTAGGATCAAGTTCTCCTACTATTTCACCCTCATACATTACGAGAATTCTGTCAGGAACATTCATTACTTCTTCAAGTTCGAGTGAGATAAGCAGTACAGCCCTTCCGTTGTCTCTCTCTTTGATCAGATTTCTGTGAACGCCTTCAATAGCGCCAACATCAAGCCCTCTTGTAGGCTGAACAGCTACAAGCAGCTGGTGATCCTTGTCGATTTCACGGGCTATGATAGCCTTCTGCTGGTTACCTCCGGACATAGCTCTTGCTATTGTGACAGGACCCTGACCGGATCTGACATCGTGCTCTTTTTCAAGTTTCTCTGAATAAGCACGGATTGCAGGTCTCTTAAGGAATCCGGCCTTGGAAGTAAACTCTGACTGATAGTATCTCTGCAGTACCATGTTGTACTCAAGAGGATAATCGAGTACAAGACCGTGTTTATGTCTGTCTTCAGGAATATGGCTCAGAAGTTTGCTTCTCTGGCGAATTGAACTTCTTGTAATATCTTCACCGCAAAGTGTAATTTTACCATCCACAAGCGGCTCCATTCCTGTAAGTCCATAAACGAATTCTGTCTGACCGTTGCCGTCAATACCGGCAATGCAGACAATTTCTCCGGCTCTTACTTCGAAGCTGACATTTTTAACGGCGTTGTTGGAGTGCATCTTGGAAGCGACTGTCATATTCTCAACTTTGAGTATAACGTCGCCCGGCTTTGATGGCTCTTTTTCAACTACCATGTTTACATCACGGCCTACCATCATGCGGCTCATCTCTTCCTTGGATGTATTTGCTACATCTACAGTACCGATATATTTACCGCGGCGGAGTACCGTAACTCTGTCTGCTACTGCTTTGATCTCATTAAGCTTGTGCGTAATGAAAAGAATGGATTTTCCCTCAGCTCTGAGGTTCTTCATAATTTCCATCAACTCATCAATTTCCTGCGGTGTAAGTACAGCAGTCGGTTCGTCGAAAATAAGAATCTCATTGTCTCTGTACAGCATCTTGAGAATTTCGGTTCTCTGCTGCATACCTACAGTGATATCTTCAATCTTGGCATCAGGATCTACCTGAAGACCATATTTCTCGGATAATGCCAATACCTTTTTTCTTGCTTCATCCATCTGAAGAACACCACTCTTGGTTGTTTCTACTCCGAGTATGATATTCTCGAGAACGGTGAAACACTGAACTAATTTGAAGTGCTGATGTACCATTCCTATGCCAAGGTCGTTGGCATCATTAGGATTGTTGATCTTAACCTCTTTTCCGTCCTTTTTAATGACTCCTTCTTCGGCCTGATATAGTCCGAACAGGACAGACATGAGGGTTGATTTACCAGCACCATTTTCGCCAAGTAAGGCATGTATCTCGCCTCTCTTCAGCTGCAGCGTAATGTTATCATTAGCTATAATGCCGGGAAATCTCTTGGTTATATTCACCATTTCTATGGCATAAGGTGTTTCCATAATACCGTTTCCCTCCATTTACCTAAGAACAATAAATATACATATTAATTTTAACAAAAAATAAAATAAGAAAAAAGGCGATTCATTTCAGAACCGCCTTTATATAGTAATTAATTTTAAATTACTTGATGTTGCCCTGATTATCAACCTTGATAACCTTAGCAGTAGGTAAAGCTGAAACATCGTTGGAAACAGTTCTGGTTCCATCGAAGAGTTCCTTTACAAGAGTCTCATAATCAGCCTGCTGGAATCCATCAGCCCACTGTGTTGATTCTGGAAGCTGTACGTAGTTGTCAGCCGGAGTCTCAGAAACAAGTCCGAGATTCTGGATCTGACCTGCGTAATCATCCCAATTGCCGTCTTTGATAGCGCCAAGCAGTGTGTTAACTGTAGCACTAAGACCCTTCATAGCTGATGTTACTGTCATTCCTTCGCCGTAAGCGCCGTCAATTATGCCAGCCTGGTCAACGTCAACGCCGATAACCTTGCCGCCTGTCTTAGCAGCAGCTTCAGCAGCAGATGAGAAGATTCCTCCGCCGCATGCGAATACTACCTCTGTACCAGCGCCATACCATGTATCCATAGCAGCTGTGATATCAGCATCGCCGAAGAACTGGTTACCATAAGCGTATTTCATTTCTACATCACTCTTGCCGAGCTCTTCTGCAGCTGCGTCAGCACCCTGAATGAATCCGCCGCCGTATCTCTGTACAGCAGGAACTGCCATTCCGCCGAGGAATCCAAGCTTGGTGTATCCCAGCTTAACAGCAGCATATCCAGCCATATAACCAGCGATTTCTTCCTGGTAAACAGCACTGAATACATTGTCGCCCTGATAGTCTCTCTCTTCACCGGTTGAACCGTCGTGAGTGAGGTCATATTCACTTACGTCAAGTGCAACGAATTTTACTTCAGGATAAAGAGGTGCTACTTCAAAGATTGCATCAGCAAATGCGTATCCAGGCATAACGATTACATTATAGCCTTCTTCGATAGCTTCTTCGATTGAAGAAACACGGTCAGCAGTAGAATCAGATGCAGGTTTTTTATATGTGAAATCAACACCGTTCTCTTCACAGAAAGCCTTGCTTGCTTCATAAGTTGTCTGGTTGAAAGACTGGTCAGTGATATCACCATAGTCAGTAACCATTGCAACCATCATATCTGCTGAAGATGCATCACCTGAAGCCTCTTCTCCACTTCCTCCTCCACAAGCTGCAAATGACATCATCATAGCAACTGCGAGGAGCAGAACAAATAATTTCTTCTTCATATTACCCTCCTCAAGGTTATTCAAGAAAAATATAATAGGAAACCATAGATTTCCACACTAATGTAATTATAATCCAATGTTATTCAAAATAGAATATTTATAAAAGCAAAAAATAATATTTCAAAATATGTGTCTCTTTTGTAGTAATATTTCATTATCTCAGATTAATAATGGGGGATATAAAAATGGCAAAATTATATTTTAAATATGGAGCGATGGGTTCATCTAAATCAGCTCAGGCTCTAATTACCAAGTTCAATTATGAAGAAAAAGGTATGACTGTATGGCTTATCAAGCCAGGCACAGATACAAGAGACGGAGCAGATATAATTCAGAGCAGAATCGGACTCAGACAGCAGGCTCAGATCATCTATCCTCAGGATGATATTATCGAAGAATACAGAAAAGCCGGAAGTTATGATGTTATCATTGCTGACGAAGCACAGTTTCTGACACCTCAACAAATTGACGGACTTCGTAAACTTGTCGACGAATGCAATCTTCCTGTACTTTGCTTTGGACTCAGAACTGACTTTCTGACACATTTCTTTCCGGGAGCTATGAGACTCATGGAACTTGCAGATTCCATTACTGAAATCAAGACAATCTGTGAATGCGGACGCAAAGCAACAGTAAACGCAAGATTCGATGAAAACGGCCGTATCATTACAGAAGGTGATCAGGTAATGCTTGGCGGAAATGACAGATATACAGCAATGTGTCACAGATGCTGGAAACAAAAAATCAAGGAGCAGAATATGTGACAGTTATTTATGTCACATCAAATTATTAAATGAATAATAATTATGTTGTTGTAATAGGCGGTGCCAATATAGACATCGGAGGCACTCCATATAATGAATTAATACCGGAAGACTCAAATCCGGGCAGAATCAATATAGCTTTCGGAGGAGTGGGCAGAAATATTGCACACAACCTTGTTAATCTGGGAGTAAGGGTAAAACTTATCACTTCCGTCGGAAATGATCCTTTCGGACAGGAGATGCTGGTTTACTGTGAAAAAAATAAAATAGACACCAGTTGCTCTTTAATAGCGGACGGTGTCAGATCCTCAATGTATATGTACATCAACAATGCAGAAGGGGATATGAAGCTGGCTTTATCTGACATGGATATATGCAGCAGAATAACACCTGAATATATAAGTAATTATCAGGATGTCATTAATAATGCTTCTGCAGTTATAGCTGACTGCAATATTCCTGAAGAAACTTTGCTTTATATAAGAGATAATTGTAAATCTCCTGTCTTCATTGATCCTGTTTCTGTAAACAAATCCTCCAAAATCAAAGATAATCTCAAAGGATTCTATTCTGTTAAACCTAATATTATTGAAGCTGAATATCTTACAGGAATAAAAATCAAAAATTCTGAAGATTGCGCAGCCGCAGCCCAAAAAATTCTTGACCAGGGTGTTGAAAAAGTTTTTATTTCAATGAATGAAAAAGGAATTCTGGCGGCTGACAGAAATAATATTTATATAACTGAAAATTATGATGCTGATCTTGTATGCACAACAGGAGCCGGAGATTCTGCAACTGCTGCAGTTGTATGGGCTTATCTTTTAAATGAGAATGATAATTATCTTATAACCGCATCAAAAGCGGCTAACGCTGCTGCTGCTAAGACAATAATTGTCAAAGAATCAATTAATAATGAAATGACAGGTGAAGATCTTCTATATACTATGAATCACAGCGGTGTAAACATCAAAATTCTCAAATAGATACAACAGACGCTTTTCATTTGATTAATATTAATCTTAAAGGAGTAATTAAAATGAACAGATTTCTCGATATTAAACCGGAAGTACAGGAAGCCATCGAATCAGGTAAACCTGTAGTTGCTCTTGAATCTACAATTATTTCTCATGGAATGCCATATCCTCAGAATGTAGAAACTGCTCTTCAGGTAGAACAGATTATCAGAGATAATGGTGCAGTACCTGCAACTATCGCAATTATCGGAGGAAGACTTAAAGCAGGACTTACACCTGAAGAAATCGAATATTTCGGTAAAAAAGGACCGGAAATAACCAAAGCATCAAGAAGAGATCTTGCAATGCTGTGTGCAAAAGGAGAAGATGGTGCATGCACAGTTACTACAACTATGATGATAGCTCATATGGCAGGCATCAAAGTATTTGCAACCGGCGGCATAGGCGGAGTTCACAGAGGGGCAGAAGTAACAATGGATATAAGTGCTGACCTCGAAGAGCTTGCTCAGACACCTGTAATGGTAATTTGTGCAGGATGTAAATCAATTCTTGATATAGGACTTACACTTGAATATCTTGAAACTCACGGAGTTCCTGTTATTGGTTTCGGAACAGAAGATATGCCTGCATTCTATACACAGAAAAGCGGATTCAAGGTTGACTATAAAGTAGACAGTCCTGCAGAACTTGCAAACTTCTTTAATACACATCTTGAGCTTGGACTTAAAGGAGGAATTCTTGTAGGAAATCCTATTCCGGATGAATATTCAATGGATCCTGACGTTATAAATCCAGCAATTGATGAGGCAATAGAAGAATGTAACAGACTCGGAATCAAGGGCAAAGCAACAACACCATTCCTTCTTGCTAAAGTCAAAGACATTACAGGTGGAGACAGTCTTGATTCCAATATAAGACTTGTTTTCAATAATGCAAAAGTAGCTGCCCAGACAGCCGCAGAACTTTGTAAATAAATCATATTCAAAGCATAATAAATGAGATAAATAATCTTCATAAACAGATTATTTATCTCATTTTTTAATAATTTATTTAAAATCTCTATCTTAATTAGCTCATTCTGATAGGAAGAATCAGATACGCGTATTTATCTCCTTTAAGAGGTTTAATAACGCATGGGCTGACACTGTCTTTGAAATTAATGATAATTTCTTCGTCTTCTATTACACTTAACGCATCTTTGAGATATTTCGAGTTAAGACCTATATTAAGACTTTCTCCGTCATTAATTATCTCTACTTTCTCTTCAATATTACCTTCTTCATTAAGTGACTTAATAACAATGAGATCTGAATCTATATCAAATCTTATAAGATTATTATTCTGAACTGAAGCAAGCAGTGAAGCTCTTTCTGTACTTCTCAGAAGATCATTTCTCTTGACTCTTACGTTAATATCACCCTGCTTTTTGAGAATTCTGTTGTAATCAATGAACTTTCCTGAGAATGTGTTGATTATTACCTTGTTATTATCGAATTTCATAATAACTTTGCCGTCCGCAATTTCAAAACTCATCTGGTCTTCACCATCATCACTGATGATTTTAGCTGTCTCATTGATTAATTTTGCAGGAATTACAACACTGATATTTTCATTGTTAGCTACTTCAATGTTATAGGTAGCGATTCTGTAAGGATCAACACCTACCATTTTCATCTTTCCGTCATTAATCTCAAGAAGAACTCCGGTAAGAATTCCATTGAAATCATCAGTAGATGCACTGAAAGCAGTTTTTCTTATGAGCTTCTTAACGTCTTCCTTGCTGAGATAGATAGGATTTTCGCCCTCATTGATTCTGATTTTAGGAAATTCATCTGATCTGAAACAAATAAGTTCTGAATTGGATCCTCCGCATCTGATCATAATCTTGACTGAATCAGGATTAAAATCAATCATCATCTCTTCTTCAGGAAGTTTATTTACAATAGCAGTGAAAAGCTTAGCAGGTACAACAAATGAAAAATCATCCTTGGTCTGAACACTGATGCTTGATTCAATAGTAATATTGGTATCTGTAGCTGTAAGCTTCATAAAACCATTGTTTACCTCTACAAGAATACCTTCAAGAATATTTGAAGTAGATCTTACCGGTACTGAATGAGAAACATTAGCAAGAGCTTTGTTCAGTTCAGATCTGCTGCAGTACATTTTCATGATTAATTGTCCTCCCGGTAATATTTATATATAGATTATAGTATTAATAGTAAGGCCTGTGGATAATGTGGAAAACTCTATAAAACGTTGATTTTTCAACTGATAAAAACCTGCGTAAACCGTTAAAAACTCAGTTAATAATTGATTTGAAATATGTTGAAAATCATCGTATACAATATTTTGAGCTTATAATCAACATTATTTAATTATTAATGATGACCTATTTCTTGCTTTTGCCTACGTTTAATTTGGCTTTGATTGTTTCAATGTTTTCACGGAGCTCTTCGTCATATTTCAGCTCTTCTTCTATTTTTTCTACAGCATGAATAACTGTGGAATAATGTCTGTTTCCGAAGAGCTTGCCTATCTTAGGAAGAGAAAGCTCAGTTGTTTCTCTGCAGAGATACATTGCAATCTGTCTCGGAAGTGTGATTTCAGCGTTTCTCTTAGGAGAATCCATATCAGCAATCTTGATTTTGTAGTGGCTGGCTACTGTAGATCTGATTCTTTCAGGTGCAATAGCCTGCTCATTATCCTTAATTATGTCTTTGAGAATGCTTCTAGCATTATCAACGGTTATTTTCTCATTAAGCAGCTGTGATAATCCTATTACTCTGTTGTAAGCACCTTCAAGTTCTCTGATATTATCCTTAACCTGATCAGCTATGAGGCATAGAACATCATAGACATCATCTGTAATCTCGATTTCGGATTTTTTTGCCATATTTTTGAGAATAGCTACTCTGGTCTCATAATCAGGCGGCTGAATATCAGCAATCATGTTCCAGCTGAATCTTGTTCTCAGTCTTTCATCAAGTCCCTTGAGACTTACCGGCGGACAGTCACTGGTGATTACTATCTGTTTATTGTTCTGATACAGTGCCTCAAAAGTATGGAAGAATTCTTCCTGAGTAGCTTCTTTTCCCTCAAGAAACTGAATATCATCTATAAGAAGAACATCAACTTTTCTGTATTTATTACGGAAACTTCTGGTTTTATTATCATTAATGGCTGTAATAAGCTCATTAGTGAACATTTCTGTAGATACGTAAAGTACCTTGGTACTAGGATTATTTCTGATAATCTGCACACCAATAGCCTGCATCAGGTGAGTTTTGCCAAGCCCGGATCCTCCGTAAATAAAAAGAGGATTATAAATATCTCCGGGAGCTTCTGCTACTGCTACTGATACAGCGTGTGCGTATTTATTTGAATTACCTACGACAAAATTTTCAAAATTAAATCTCGGATTGAACAATTTCTCCTGATTAAGAGCATTCTTCATCCTTGTAGTATCAATTTTTGAAACGTCGTATTCTTTTTCCTGTTTAATGACTACCCTGTAAGTTTTATCAAGACTGCTGTTCAGAGCATATTCGATCTGATTAAGATAGTGATCATTAATATGATTTACTAATTTAGCCTGATTAGGCCATGCAAGATAAATAATACCTGCTTCTTCCTCTATATGATGAATATAGAGGGGAGAAATCCAGGTATTATAACTCAAATCAGTTGTGTTAGCCTTGAGGTAATTAAGAGTAGTACCCCATATCTTGTTTTTGTCCAAATTACCACCTCTATCACTTATGTACCAATTTTACATAAAGTTTTCCACATATGCAAAGGCTGAAATTCTGCATAATAGCTTGAAAAATCAATGACAAAAATATAGTTATCCACATATTGTTGATAAAGTTGTTAATAAGTTATAAGCAATACTACATATTGTGAATAAGTGCGTTTTTGGTAAAAATGTATTTTATTTAGACATACTTTTTTGAATGTTTATAAAATACTAATTGCTTGACTTAGTATTATCGTTAATCTATAATTTTTAGGCGTATGTGCTCTTGAAATTCAGAGAGCAGTATTTTTAATCATTTTTACATTATATATTTAGTTAGAAGGAGCAACAAAATGAAAAGAACTTATCAGCCTAAGAAGAGACAGAGACTTAAGGAACACGGATTCCGCAAGAGAATGGCAACAGCTAACGGCCGCAAGGTACTCAAGAGAAGAAGAGCAAGAGGAAGAAAGTCCCTCACAGTTTAATTCAAGAATAGGGTGTCCCAGTGAGAGATAACAGTGAACTGACTCTCAGGAAACAGAAGGATTTCTCAAGGGTTTATCACAGTGGTAAATCAAAAGGAAGTAAATATGTAGTTGTTCTGTACAGAAACAACAATCTCGGATATACAAGAAAAGCTTTTGTTTCCAGTAAGAAAGTAGGAAATTCAGTAGAAAGAAACCGTTCAAGAAGACTCATGAGAGAGTCTTATTATTCGGTAAGCAATTATATTAAAGAAGGTTACGATATAGTATTTGTGGCAAGAAATACTATTAATGGCGCAGGAAAAGAAGAAGTGCAGCATTCGATTTATGGTGCGTTGAAAGCCTGCGGACTACTGAAAAATAAAAACTGAAAAAGGGACATGAAGAAGAGAAATATTATTCAAAGATTTTTAATATTAATGGTAAGGGCATATCAGCTTGCAATTTCACCTTACATAGGAGCTCACTGCAGATATACGCCTACATGCAGCGCATATTTTATAGAAGCAGTTGAAAAATACGGAGCTCTTAAGGGAAGCTGGCTGGGTATAAGAAGAATACTCAGATGTCATCCGGGTCATCCGGGTGGATATGATCCTGTACCATAAGAACGGAGACAGATAATGGGAATAATTGCCAAACCAATCGGATATCTGCTGATGTGGATATATAAATTAGTAGGAAATTATGGTATTTCGCTCATTATTCTTACTTTTATAGTAAAGCTCGTTCTGTATCCTCTGTATTCTAAGCAGATCAGATCATCTGCAGATATGGCTGAAATGTCTGAGAAGGCTCAGGAAATTCAGCGCAGATATGCAAATGACAGAGAAAAGCAGAATGAAGAAATGCAGAAGCTTTATTCTGAAGTAGGATTCAATCCTATGAGCGGATGTCTTCCTATGCTTATTCAGTTCCCGATCATCATGGGACTGTTTGCACTTCTCAGAAATCCGATGAAGTATATGCCTTCCGGAAGCGAGATGATTTTCGCAAATCATGAGTCTTTCCTGTGGATTAAAGACCTCGCACAGCCGGATGCATGGATTTTGCCTATAGCCGCCGGACTCGCAACATATTTTGCTTTTGCATTGAACAGTGCAATGACAATGCAGCAGCCTGGTGCGTCTGCCGGACAGAACAAGGCAATGAATGCAATAATGAAATATTTCTTCCCGCTGAGTATCCTCTGGCTCGCAAGATCATACCCTGCCGGACTTGCCATTTACTGGGCAGGCGGTCAGTTTATGCAGATTTTCTTTAATATCAGAATCAACAAGATGAGAGAGAAGATAAACAAAGAAAAAGAGCAGAAGAAGATGGCCGACAGAGCTGAAAAGGAACTTGCCAGGAAGAAGAGAGCAAGAATGAAAGGATATGTTCAATAAATGAGATCTTCAGAGAAATGGGGAGTCGATGTTGAGACCGCTGTCAATCTTGCACTCAAGGATCTCAAACTTGATAGAGATGAAGTAGAGATAGAGGTTCTGGAGGAATCTTCAAGCGGTTTTCTGGGAATCGGCTCAAAACTCGCCAGAGTAAGAGTAACGGCGAAGGAAGATAAGGGAACAAGTGCCAGAGAAAAAGCAACATTTGATGATATCGATGCTATTCTCGCAGGACTCCCTGAAAATTCTTCTTCAAAGCTGCCTGACGAGGTCAGAGCAGAGTATGACAAATACGAAGCTGAAGAACGCGAGGATGCAAGGGCTAGAGAAAAAGCCAATGCAAAATCAAGAAGAAACAGTAAGTCATCAAAGAATAAAAAGTATGATCTGTCTGTTGAAGACAGCATGCTGTATGAAGTAAAGAAACTTGATCCTGTTAAGGATCATCCTGTAGAAGCTTTTCTCAGAGATATAGCTGACAATATGGGAATCAATCTTGATTTCAAAGTTAAAGCGGGAGAAGAGCTGGTATTCGTAGAAATCACAGGCAAAGACACAGGAACTATCATAGGCAAGAGGGGAGCGACACTCGATGCTGTTCAGTGCCTCGCAAGCTATGTTGTAAATAAGGAAAACGGCAAATATATAAGAGTTATCCTGGATGCTGAGAATTACAGATCCAAGAGAGAGAAGACACTTGTAAATCTCGCCAACAGACTTGCAGGAAAGGTTGAGAGAACAAGAAGATCAGTAACACTTGAGCCGATGAATCCTTATGAGCGTAAAGTAATCCACTGCACACTTCAGAATCATCCAAGAGTTAAGACAAGAAGTGAAGGCAAGGATCCATACCGCAAGGTAATAATCGAACTTAAATAAGGTAATAAAAAACTGCTGCATTTCCGCAGCAGTTTTTTTTATTCAGTTATTGTTATATATTATCCCTCGACTGCACCATTGACATCGAATGTTTTGGTTACGAGAACTTCGTCACCGAATGTGTAGTTGATAACAATATGAATACCCTCAATTTTGGATTCTTCCTCGAGCTGCTTGCAGAGACCTATGAATGTTTCACTTGTAGAATCAAGAGCAGATGTAAGCTGTTCAATCATGATATCACTCTTGAGAACTTCTTCTGTAGCACCGTCGATCTTGGAAAGATCATATGTATAAATTACATCGTTGCTGCTGAATTCTACTGCAAGACCGGCTGTATCAGCTGCATCCTGAACTTCTTTCATAGCTTCTTTGTCATTATTGATGTACTCTTCAATGGTCTTAGGTGCGCTGTGGCATGCTGTAGCCATAAGAGACATTGTCATAACAAATGCAAGTAACAGAGAAATAAAACCTTTCTTCTTCATATTATTAAACCTCCTTAATTATCGTCGTCACTTCCGCCGAGCAGATTTCCGAAAATACCGGTGCTTCTTCCGGATGAGCCATCGTTATTTGTAATAGCGTCGCTGCTGTCATCGCTGCTGCCGCTGTTATTATTACTGTTGTTATTGTTGTAATTATTGCTGTTGCTATCGTAATTATTGTCGTAATTACTGCTGCCGTTGCTGTCGTTGTAGTTGTTATTACTGTTGTTGTAATTATTGTTGTTATTGTTGCTGTTCTTAGCTTCTTCGGCAGCTCTTCTGGCTTCTTCGAGCTCTTTCTGTGTTTTGGTCTTAATCTTGGCAATCTCAGTATCGAAGTCCTTCATTATTTCATAGACTTCCTTACGGGTGGATGCAGTATCAAGATCTTTATTAATTGAATCTACAATGTCCTGAACAGTAGCAGCTTCAGTTGTATCGTAGTCTGATATTCTGACTGACTCAATGTCTTTCTTGGCATCACGAACAGCCAGTTTGCCGTCAAGTATTCTGTATCCATATGCTCCGCCGACTGCAGAAGCAATCATAAGAATCAGAACCAGCAGTATTTTGGCCCCAACGCCGCCTTTCTTATTATTCATAGTATTATCTCCAATCTTGTGATAAGAATGCACATACTCGCATAGATTATAACATAAAAGAAGATAAGTGCATAAATATTTGAAGAGTATTGGATTATTAATCGAAGAACATTTATATGTTATACTTTAGAAAATATCGGTTTTACGGTTAAAACACACTATGAAAATCAACAGCATTATATTAGAAAATTTCAGAAACTACAAAAACCTCGAGCTGGATTTTGATGAAAGCCGTAATATTATTGTAGGCGAAAATGCTCAGGGCAAAACCAATCTGGTCGAAGCAATATATATGACTGCTTTTGCCAGATCTTTCCGTACAAACAATTCAGCGGACATGATTATGTTCGGAGAAAGCAGTGCAAGAGTCAGTACGGATATTACAAGTGAAGAAATTGATAAAAATATTAATATAGTTATAAGATCTGATGGAAAAAAGATGATAAAGAAGGACGGTAAGGTTATTAGTAAAACTACCGAGCTTCTTAATAATGTTGTTGTTATTATATTCTCACCTGATGATTTAAGAATCATCAAGGACAGTCCGGACAGAAGAAGAGCATTTATCAACCGCGAACTGTCGCAGATGAGACCGAGATATTATGAACTTCTCAAACGGTACAACGATGCGCTTAAACAGAAAAACGCTTTGCTCAAAGGATACTTCAATGTTAAGAAGAAGACTTTTACGCGCGCAGATAATATTAGTCTGAACGATGCGCTTAATAGCGGATTCGGGAGTCTTGATGGAATGGCTCCCGGGGAAGGCGGCCGCAGTATCTATGATAACAGCAGAAGATACAATGAAGATATGCTGGATGTTTTCGATCATCAGCTTGCTGACGCGGCTTATGAACTGATCAGATACCGCAGGGAATTTGTTGAAATGCTGTCTGATGAAGCCGGTGAGATAATGAAGAAGATTTCCGGAGGCAGGGAGGAACTCAGAATCGAGTACAAGACTACCTGTGATTATGTGACTGCGCCTGAGGGAAGGGAGATACTGTACAAGCAGTTCTATCACCACAGGGACAAGGACATATACAACGGAAGTCAGACTCTCGGACCGCACAGAGACGATATAGCTTTTTTCATCAACGGTAAGGATGCGAGAAAGTACGGATCTCAGGGTCAGCAGAGGACAATAGCTTTGTCGCTTAAACTCGCTGAAATCAGGATAGCAAGACAGCTTCTGGATGAATCGCCGGTTCTGCTGCTTGACGATGTGCTGTCAGAGCTCGATCTTGACAGACAGAGATTCCTAGTCAATGAAATAGATGATGTACAGCTCTTCATAACATCCGCTGAACTGAATGAAGAGGTAATAAGAGACCTGCGAGGAGGCACATTATTCAGAATAGAAGAAGGAACCGTTACAAGGGTGGATAAGTATTAAATATGAAAGTGTGACATGAGTATCATTATACTGTCATGTCACACTTTTATACTGGAGTATAAATATGCAATAATTCCATCATCTAAAGGTGATAGAAAAAGAACTCTGTATTTTTCGTCCCGCCAGGACGAAGACAATCGGAGTATGTGTTGATATACTCCGTATATCATAATAAAAGGGTACACCAGCCAGTATTATAAAGGGGGAAAAATGTTTACCAAAACCATTATAGTTCCGAATAAAACAGGCCTTCATGCCAGACCTGCCAGTGGACTGGTCCGTTTGTGTAAATCATTTGAAAGTGATATCAGAATAATAAATGAAGATAACACCATTAATGCAAAGAGTATTATTCAGGTCCTTTCCGGAGGAATACAGCAGAATACTTCGATTGTGATTGAAGCAGAGGGTGCCGACGAAGATATTGCCGGTCCTAAAATCGCAGAATACATAGAAACGCTTACAGAATAGCAATATCTATAGTCATAGTTCATAGTTATTATATATTAAGGAGGGCTGCGGGATGAATATGCTGCAGGGACAGGGGGCTGCACAGGGATGCGCGACAGGAGTGGCAGCTCTTTTTAAGGTAAGTGAATTATCAGTTGATAAAATCATTACTGAAGATTTTGAATGTGAAAAAAACAAGCTTGAAAGAGCCAGAAAACAATACAGCCTGGAATTGTCAAAATTAACTGAAGAAAGTGATCAGTCTGATGAAGCAGTATTGATAATAGAGACTTATCAGGAAATACTGGAAGACGATACTTTCTTTGATGAAGTGTGCAACAGATTATTACTGGAAAAATGTAATATTGAATACGCGATTCGTAAGGAACAAAGTATTGTATCCGCTGAATTTGAAAAAATTGATAACGAATATCTTAAAGAAAGATCGGCTGATATTGAAAATGTATGTAATGAGCTGATAAGGATCATACAGGGAAAAGAAGGCGGAAAGCTTGAAAAAACAGCTGAAAAGAATGAAAAAATCATAGTGTTTGCCAGAGATCTGTCACCTGATCAGACACTTAAAATGGATAAAGGAAGAATCGGTGGAATAGTAACAGAAAGAGGCGGACTGACATCTCATACTGTTATACTTGCCAAAACACTGGGTATTCCTGCTGTAGTGGGAGCGGCAGGTGCAATGGATGCTGTAAGTGAAGGTGAAACCGTAATAATCTACGGAGACAGTGGCAGAATATATATAAGTCCGGATGATGCAGCAATAAATGAATACCGGGAACATAATGAGAAGCAAAATTCACTCAGTAAAGAATTTGAGAGAGCTCTGGAAAACAAGGCAATGACACTCGATGGTGAGTCAATAGAAGTATGCTTTAATCTTGCTGACTGGGAAAATGAAGAGGAACTGGCACCTCTTGATACCAGTGATGGTATAGGCTTGTATCGTACTGAGTTTATTTATATTCACAGTAATGACTATCCGGATGAAGAAAAGCAGTTCAGTTATTACAGAAGGGTTGCAGAGCGTGCAGACGGCAAGGATGTGATAATACGTACGCTTGATATAGGCGGAGATAAACAGGCGGACTATATGGATCTTCCAAGAGAAGATAATCCTTTCCTTGGGTACAGAGCAATCAGACTATGTCTGAACAGAGAAGATATTTTTACGACTCAGCTCAGGGCTATTCTCAGGGCAAGTGCTTATGGAAAAGTATCAATAATGTACCCTATGATAGCAAGTGCAGAGGAGCTTCGTGCTGCAAATAAATATCTGGAGAAGGCAAAAAAAGAGCTGCGTGAGGCGGATATAGAATTCGATGAGAATATAAGGACAGGTATTATGATAGAAACACCTGCAGCAGTGCTTCTCAGCGACATTCTTGCCAGAGAATGCGATTTCTTCAGCATAGGTACCAATGATCTCATACAGTACACTGTCGCTGCTGACCGCATGAATGAAAACGTACAGTATCTGTATACGCCTAAGAGTCCTGCAGTACTGAGAAGCATCAGCTTAGTATGTAAAAATGCAGCCAGATACAATACAAGAGTTCATATGTGCGGTGAAGCTGCTTCTGATGCGTCACTGATCCCTGTATGGGCGGCAATGGGTCTGACCGAATTATCCGTAGTTCCTGCCCAGGTCGCACGCACTAAATATATAATCAATCATATTAACAAATCAGAAATAAGAGCCTCTCTTGATAAGATACTTGCTCTGGAAACAACAGAAGAGGTCGAAGCTTTTCTTAGTGATCTCAAAAGTCACTATATGCCGGAATTACAGTAACCGGGGAAATCAGTACTGAGAGATGGATTCTCTGATTTCTTCAGGAAACAGCTTGTATATTATGATGGCAAGTGACAGCTTGAGAGAATATTCATTGTTATCCAGTGAATCGCTCAGAATATCTTTGAGCCTGCGAATACGGTATTTCAGTGTATTCTTGTGTACATAAAGAATCTGACTGGTTTTTTCTATAGAGCATCCGCTCTCAAGGTATGCCTGAAGAGTACCTATAGCATCAAAGTTAAAATTAGAATTATCAATCAAATCAGACAGATAATGGCTGCTGAACTGTATCAGCAGCTGTTTATTTTGCTGTTCGTTGAAAAGACAGAACAAATCCATTTTTGAGTAGTAACCAAGACTGTTCGGAGGAAGGATATTTTTACATATTTCAAGAGCAGTAGAAGCCTGATTATAAGCCTCGTTGAGATTATGAATGTCTGTACATAAATTACTGATACTTATATAGAAATCTACACCGCGGGCTCTCTTCAGAAGCATCTGTCTAAGCTCATTGAAATAATAATCGATATCTGATTCAGAATAATTCCTGAAGGAACGAATGAATAACAGTTTACCTTCCTCTTCAAAAAAGTACCCGTCACGGACAAAAGTTGTAGTCATCTGGCGAAGTGAAAGAATCTGCTCAGTATCAGAATCGCATCCTGTGGCTATCATAAATACTATATACGGCGCATTGTCAGTCAGCTGTAATTCAGAAAGCCAGAATGTCGTATCTTCTATTAAAATTTCACGCCTGTTGTGGAGCAGGCTTATCAGGATATCATCACGGATAAGTCTCTCTTTATCAAGCCGGGATTTGATAGCAGCCATCGAAAGAGCAGTAAATGCAGCTGCATTTTTCAGAATGATTTCATTCACAGGAGCGGCATCTTTAGCGGTGATCACAGTGATATTTCCGAATACAGAATCATTGTAAATTATAGGCAGAATGATGAAATTAACATCCGGATTTCTTCTGGATCTGAAATGATAGACGGATTGTAATGGTTCGTCTCTGACAGATAAATACTCATGATGTTTGATTTCCCTGTTCATGGTTAAAATATCCAGATCGCTGATATCAAGAGAAGAAGAATCGAGATCATTAACGAAACATATCAGTTCGTCTTTTTCATTTTCAATCAGAACCGGGAGATTGATCGTATGAGAAAGTGCAGATGCGATTTCAGAAATGTCGCCGCCTTTTCGGGCAATGTCGATAAACATGTAAGTGTTGTTCAGGGCCTTTTGCAGCTGAAGAACCTGAGCATTGATTACCTGGGCGGTAATAGAATTTATTAGTTCGGTAAGTGAACTGTCGCTTGAGAGAAGAACAAGAGGAGTTTTGGCGCGTTCAGCCTCGTTAATAAGCTTTTGTGGTACGGTCTCTTCAGGCAGGCAGTAAATAGCGATACATGAAATCTGCAGCAGGTAACAATTGCGGATCAGATTATTCAGAAAAGTATCGTCTTCCAGTAACGAATTGTCATTGATGATAGCTACTTCGTGCGTCTTTAAGCTTTGAAAATCTGCACACGAAGACATTATGCTGACGAAATATACACTTCTTTCAAGACCATCTGAACCAGCAAGAATTTTAGAATTATTCAGTTCATCCAATAAAAACAATTCTGAAACGGAAATACTCATATTTAAGCTCCCTTCTGTGAATGTGAAAAAAACAGTCGCTGTTTTTCGTCCCATGAGGACGATGACAGTTATTCTTTTCCATTGCTATACTTTGCCCATCGAAAGCAGGAAATCTATATCGTAGCAAAGCAACTGATTAATCAGAAATGTCTTTAATTGGATATTAGAGATTATAACAAACAATTAATAAAAAGAAAATAATTAGACAAAACAACAGATAAGGCAAGGAGGAAGGGATGGTACTCAGAGACCTGATCAACGAAAAACTGACCAACATACAATTGCTGGCTGATACAGATGAACAAGCCATAATGAAACTGGGAGAGCTGCTCATTGATAATGGCTTTACAGACAACGAATATGTTGAATCAGTATGGACAAGGGAACAGGAATTCCCAACCGGAATTGAGAATAACGGCTGTAATTTTGCGATTACTCATGCAAACGGGGGAACAGTTCACAAGCCGGCAATTGCAATGGGCGTTCTGAAAGAACCGGTCGAGTTTAAAAGAATCGATGATCCTAGCGCCTCGATTCCGATAAAAATCGTACTGATGCTGGCTTTTACTACTCCGGAAGATCAGCTGGAAGCTCTCAAGATGCTGGTTAAGAAACTGCAGTCAGCAGACCTGTTCAACCAGATCTGCAGATGTAATAACTCATCTAATGCAATTCAGCTGATCTGCGGTGAAATAGCCTGAATAAAGATTGAGAATACAGGAATACAAGTAACAGGAGGACTAAGAGAATGAAGACAGCACTTCTATACGGAGAAGGAGACCTCAGGATAGAAGAAACACCTATACCTGAACCGGGATGCGGTGAAGCACTTGTGAGGGTTACAGCATGCGGTGTATGTCCGACAGACGTGAAGAGGTATACAGGAGCGGCTATACCACCGCATACACCTTTTGTACTGGGGCATGAAGCAGTAGGAGTTATTGAGAAACTGGGACCTGAAACAGGAAATCAGAATTATTTCAAAGTTGGGGATAAGGTTATTGGCGGAAACATTATTGCATGCGGAGGTTGTAACAGCTGCAGAACAGGAAAGCTGGAAACAGTGGGACTTGGAAGCTGTGAAAATCAGGAAATATTCGGAGTCACAGTAGATGGCGGATTCCGTGAATATACAGTAATGCCTTTGTCCATAATGGAGAAAATGCCTGAAGGCATGCCGGATAATATAGCGGCTCTGACTGAACCGATATCTTGCTGTCTGAATGCTATAGAAAAAGCAGATATTCAGTTCGGTGAGACCGTTCTGATCATAGGAGGAGGCTTTATGGGCCTCGTACAGTTACAGCTGGCCAAGCTGAAAGGTGCAAAAGTGATTGTATCAGATCTGATTGATGAACGCCTTGAAACAGCAAGAAAGCTCGGAGCTGACCTTACAGTCAATCCTGAAAAAGAAGACCTGATTGAGGCACTGAGGAATGCCTGCAAGGGATCACTGGCAGATGTGGTTATGTGCCTGGTAGGAAGTCAGTCTATGGTAGAGCAGGGCCTGGCTGCACTTAACAGAGGCGGAAGGCTCGTGATACTCGGGGGAGCAAAACCTGGTTCTACAATCGCAATCGATCCGAACATTATTCATTACAACCAGTTAAAGATTATCGGTTCTGTCAGCTATACAAAATCAGGTTTTGTTAAAGCCATAAAAATGCTCGCTGATGGAAAATTCGCAGTTGATATTCTCCAAAGCGAAATAATCAGTCTGGAAGAACTGGAACAGGCCTTTATAGATGTGACAAATGCCAAAGGGCTTCGTAAATGTGTCATCTTTTAATCAGTTTAGATAAATAGAAAGGAAGTAAAAGAAAATGCAGAGACTCTACGACTATCGTTATGTATGCATGCCGGAATCAATAGATCCTGAGAAGTATGTAATCGCAAATTATGTGGTAAGAGCAGGCCGTCACGCAGACCTCGTTGCACGTGCAGCAGGTATGGGTATTGAGCAGACTACAGGAACATGGCTTGATGTTGCAGGTGAAACGCCTGAACTTATAGAGAATCACGGAGCCAAGGTCATCAGCCTCTTCGAGGTGCCTGATTATACAAGAGAATATCATATTCCGGATGGTGACCGTTACTTTGTTATGAGACTCGCATTCCCATGGGATAACTTCGGTCCGGATTTCGGGCAGATGCTTTCTGCTATCCCTGGAAATATTGCAGGAAGCGACTGCAAGGTGCTGGATATAGAAATGCCTAAGAGTTTTGTACAGGACTTCAAGGGACCTAAGTTCGGTCTGCAGGGAATCAGAGATATTCTCGGAGTTTATGACCGTCCTCTGGTAAATAACATGATAAAGCCTTGTGCAGGCGCATCTCCTGAAGATGGAGCTGAATATTTCTATCAGGCAGCTGTCGGCG
This sequence comes from Anaerovoracaceae bacterium, assembly GCA_045112795.1. Lineage (GTDB taxonomy): Bacteria > Bacillota > Clostridia > Peptostreptococcales > Anaerovoracaceae > Crickella. Next base: position 36,412 of record JBGUIG010000052.1, read on the forward strand.
GCGTAGATATCATCAAGGATGATGAGCTGATGGGAGCAGACCGTCCGTATTCACCTCTTGAGAAGCGTGTTGAAATGTACATGGCTGCAGCTAAGAGAGCAGAAGAGGAAACAGGAGAGAAAACCCTCTTTACAGTAAACATCACAGACAGAATCGATAAGCTCGAAAGCAATGCTATGCGCGCTATCAATGCAGGTGCGAATGCGATCATGGTCAATACTTTCACTGTCGGACTCGGCGCAGTACGCATGCTTGCTGAGAATCCTAAAATCAACGTTCCTATTCTCGGACACGGTACAGCTTCTGCAGGTTTCACCGACAGCCCTATCCACGGTATTTCCGCAGAGTTATATAACGGCAAGCTTCAGAGACTGGCTGGATGCGATCTTATCAATGACTGCGTACCTTACGGTAAAATGCCGTTCTCAAGGGAGAAATATTTACGCATGTTTGAAATGTGTATGTGCAATTTCTATGACATCAAGCAGACCATGGTAAATGCAGTTGCCGGAACCAATCCTGGACTTATTCCTCAGATCATTTCTGATCTCGGAGAAAATATTATCCTGGGCGCCGGTGGTGCAGTTCACGGACATCCGATGGGCGCACGTGCCGGAGCAACAGCAATGAGACAGGCTATAGATGCCGTCATGGCCGGAGTTGATCTTGAAGAATATGCTAAGGATCATGCTGAACTTGCGGCAGCTATCAAGGTATGGGGTATCTACGGCAAGAACGATAACCTGTTCGCAAGAGTACACGACTGATAATACACACATTTCTATTTCTGCGCCGGGCTGAACTGAATACGCCACACAGCCCGGCGGCTTTTACTTGGCGATGATATAAATAAAAGGATATTCATTAATAAGGGCATGAAAATTTTAACCTGAAAGGAGGTTAATAATGGGTATTATATCGTCATTCTTTGACAGTATTTATTCCTTGGGAGCAACAGCTATTCTTCCGATATGCATGTTTGTCATCGCATTGATATTCAGAGTAAAGTTCAGCATTGCACTGAAATCATCGATCCGGGTAGGAATTGGTATCTGGGGCCTTAGTGAAATGATCACTATAGCATGTACTTATATTCAGCCCCTCTCTGACGGACTTGTAGCGAATATAGGACTGACCAAAACAATTATTGATGGAGGTGTAGGAGTAGAAATCCTTGCAGCATTCAACTTTAAGTATGCAAGCCTGATGATTCCTGCAGGCATCTTGCTTAATGTAGTACTCCTTATGCTCAAGTTCACGAAAACACTTGACGTAGATGTATGGAACTTCTGGAGCTGGCTGCTTACAGCACAGTTTGTATATATGCTGACCGGAAGCTATCTGGCTGCATGGGTTGGTTTCTTCATTACAGGAGCAGTATCACTTAAGCTTGGAGATATTCAGGCACCTAAAATGCAGGAAGTTTACGGAATTGAGGGTATTTCATTCCCACATCCATGTTCAACATGGTATGCGATTCCGGCTCCGTTCTTCAACAAACTCTTTAACATGATAGGTCTGGACAAAATCAAGGCAGACCCTGAAACAATTCAGGATAAGCTCGGAGCAGCTGGTGACACAACAGTAATCGGAGCAGCTGTAGGTTTCGTAATGGGACTTCTTGGCGGATTCAGCGTTGGAGAAAGCATTAAATACGGTGTAATTTTTGCCGGCATTATCATGCTCTTCCCTACAGTAATCGGATTCCTCGTAGAAGGTCTTGTCCCTATCTCCAATGCAGCAAGATCATTCCTGCAGAAGAGATTCGGAGACCGTGAATTCTACATCGGCCTTGACTGTGCGATCGGTGTCGGACAGCCTGCAAATGTAGTAGCAAATGCAATTGCGATTCCATTCTTCGTTGTACTGACACTGTTCCTCCCTGGCGTTGGAATTCTTCCGGCAGCAGGTGTTGCAGTAGGTCTTGGATTTGCACTTGCATCAGCGATGCCTTATTTTGACAACAATATTGTGAAAGGTGTCATTTATGCACTTATTCTGATGATCCCTACACTCTATATGGAGACATGGATCGCTCCGCTTCTGACAGATGCATATGTTCAGGCAGGTGGAACAGTAGCAGATGGTTCGCTGATCTGCTGCAGTACTTCAGGATACATGTGGTCCAACTTTATCGCGTGGATAACACATTTCTTCACCGGTGCCTGATTGATTGATAAAAGCAGTATAAACAGACACTAAAACCCGAATATGGGAAGGAGCAAATTATGGAAAGATATCGTATATGTGTGGCTTGTGCCTCGGGAATGGCAACTTCGCATCTGATCATGGATCAGCTAAAAGATCTTTTCAAAAGAGAGAAGATTGCTGCAGATATTACTGCAACGAGAGTCGGAGACCTGGGTACGGATCCTGACTATGATCTTATCGTAACAAGCACGTTACTGAAGAGAAATTATAACTGCCCGATTTATACTGCTATATCATTTCTGACCGGTGTCGGAATTGAGAAGGAATTTCAAGAAATTCTAACTATTCTCCGTAACACCAGAGGAGAGGAATAAAAACTATGAAAGACATATCACAAAAACAGCATGCATCTTTTCTTTCAGAAACTGTAGGACCGCGTCTTGCAGGAACTGAAGAAGAACTAAGAGCAGCACAGTACATTGCTGACCAGTTTGAGAATATGGGACTGGAGGTATCAATTGAGGAGTTCAGTTTTCTGAACTGGATACCGGAGGCAAGACCAACTCTTCAGATTCTGGCACCAGTGCAGGAGGAGATGGAGCTTGCACCTATGGGCTATACATTACCTACTCCGGCAGAAGGAATAGAAGGGGTACTCAGTAAAACAGGAACCATGGTGCTTATCCCAAAACTCAAGGAATGGGAAAGGTACGGGATTACAAGTGAAAGCGGGGAAGACAGGGCTTTCGTAGTCAGGAATCCTGCAGAAGGCGACCCGTCTCCATTTCCATCAGGACGGCCGCTGCTACCACAAATCGGTGCGATTATTGGCAATGAACAGGCAAAACAGATAGATCTGTGGCTGGACAATAATCAGACGGTTAATGTAAAGCTGAAAAATCCATGTCATCAGGAGGTGAGCGTATCCCGGAATGTGCTCGCAAAGTATGGCAAAGGTGATCCGGAAATTGTGATATGTGCACACTACGATTCCCAGTACCTTGCTCCCGGAGCTGTGGATAACGGCTCCGGGATCCAGGCACTGATCGACCTGGCAGCAGAGGTAATGGCTGAGGTCAGAGACCATACCATTCTGTTTGCTGCATTCGGAGCAGAAGAGCCGGGTCTTCTGGGGTCCAAAGCATTCGTTTTCAGACAGCAGGAGATGGGATCGATCGGATCGATCAAGGCCTGCATCAACTATGACATGATGGGATGCGGCAAAGAAATAGCGATTCGTACGGGTTGTAAGATGGATGAACTCGTAGATGAAATGATCGATGCCTTTGAAGGAAAAACAACGTATCCGGTGAAGAGAGTTCCGGTAACTTCAACTTCAGATAACTGGAACTTTCATGAAGTGGATATAGCAAATATTCAGTTTGTAGGGCAGCCATTCCCGGTATACCATCTGCCGGCTGATACTATGGAATTCTATGATGAAAAGATGGTAGCAGACTGCAGAGTTATGGGCTTGTGGATGCTGAAAAGATTACTGCAGCTATCAGAAGGGTAAGGGTAGTTCCGGTGAAAGAAATAAAAGTACTGGCAATCAGTGCCAGTCCAAGAAGAGATGGAAATACAGACAATTATCTGTCACAGGCACTGGAGATTCTTAATAAGAGTGAAATAGCTGCAGAAGTAACAAAATACAGCTTTTTCGGAAAGCGTTTCGGGGCATGTATAGGATGTCTCAGATGCTATGAAAACGGGGGCAGCTGTATTCTGAAGGATGACTTTGAGGAGCTCCGTAAGCTGTGGCTGGAGGCGGATTGCATTATATACTGCCTGCCGGTCTATGTAGTGGGAATCCCGGGTCAGCTCAAATGCTTCATTGACAGGCTCCATAATGCAACAGGCCATTACTTTCCGATCCGTTCACCAAGGCATCTGAAGGTCATAGCCTGCCTTACCCAGGGCTGTGAACTGTTTGGCGGTCAGGAACTGGCTTCTGTCGATATCATGAAGCATGCAGCGCTTATCAACTCTGTTTATATAGCACCTGACGGATCTTATACAGCAGCCTCAGCCTGGTGCGGAGGGATGGAAAAGGACAGGATTGTCTCGCAGAGTGAATCAGGAAATAAGGATTATGACATATCTCTGAAATGTGCACAATGCGCAGTAAAACGGGCGGTTGAGCTGGCGGCTGTAATCAAAACCGGAATGGAAGGTATGCAGCCGGTGCTGTCACAGGATCCGAGATACAAACCTTATCTGGAACGTATTGGGAACGGAAAGGAATAGTTCTATGAGTATGAAAAGTACTATGGCAATGTATGAACTTCTTGATAGTGCATATGTTGATGGTGAAAGTATTTGTGAATATTTCCGCGCTCAGGGTGCTCAGGCGGAGACCACAAGACTTCATGGAGCAGACGGATACACTGATCTTGTTGAGATCCGTGTTCCGGGCAGCTCAGGAAAACAAAAAGGGGGGACAGCGCCGACAATTGAAGTAGCCGGAAGCCTCGGGGGTGTTGGCGGAAGGCCGGCGATTTGCGGCATTGTATCTGATGCCGACGGTGCACTGGTCGCTCTGGCCTGTGCCCAGAAGGTTCTTGGGATGGCTAAGAAGGGGGATATCCTTCCGGGCGATCTGGTAGTCAGAACGACTATCTGTACCAACGCTCCGACTATGCCGCATCATCCGGTTCCTTTTATGAATTCATATCTGGACTTTGTCACTTTGAAGAAACACATCATTGATCAAAGTGCCGATGCCATTCTGATAACGGAAACTTCCAGAGGAAACCGTGTTGCAAACTATCCTGTCTTCGGAATCACGCCGACTGTGAAAGAAGGGTGGATCCTTAAGGTCAGTGAAGATGCGATCGATGCTATGGAGAGGGTTACGCAGGAACCAGCTAAAGTAATACCGCTTACTATGCAGGACATCACCCCGGTCAATAATGGTGTTCATCACCTGAATGGACTGGGTGAACTGCCGGAAGGAACCAAAGCACCATGTATTGGAATAGGACTGACTTCGCCGCTGCCTCTTTCCGGAGCAGCTCCGGGAGTTACGAATGTATCGGCTCTTGAAGTTGCCGTCAGGTATGCAGTGGAAGTGATCAAAGGGTTCCTGATGGGAAATTTCTCATTCTATGACGAAGAAGAATATAGCAGCCTGGTATCCATGTATGGAGATATGTCCGGGCTGTACTCGGGGGGAGAGTAAACAAAATGATTCCTCGGTTTGACATCTCATTACCGGAAAAACTGGATGAAGCGCTGGAACTGCTGGAATCCGGTGATTCCCTTCCTGTCTGTGGCGGAACAGATTTGCTCGTTTTGCTTCGTGCAGGAAAAATCAAAGCAGAGAGGCTGGTGTATATAGGCCGTATTCCTGAACTGCATGTTATAGAGGACCGGGATGACAGCATTTATGTCGGTGCAGCATGCAGATTTGAAGAAATCGAGAAAAACGAGTGCATTAAGAAAAATGCGCCTCTTCTGGCAGCTGCTGCCGGACAGGTCGGTTCTCCGGCGGTCAGGAACAGGGGCACAATAGGAGGAAATGTTCAGAATGCATCACCTGCCGGTGACGGACTGGTTGCTCTTTATGGTGAGAAAGCAGTTGTTGTGAAGGTATCGCGCAGCGGTGAGGAACAGATTCCGATACAGGACTTTGTGCTCGGACCGAGAAAAACCCTGCTTAAACCAGGAGAACTCATAAAGGGGTTTCTGATTTCGAAGAAAGAAGCCGGATTCCGGAAATTCTTTAAGATCGGAAGACGCAATGCACTGGCAATATCAGTGGTCAATGGCTGTGTATGTGCTAAATGTGACGGACAGACGCTCTATGACATCCAGGTCGTACTTGGTGCAGTAGGGATTACGCCGGTAATAATCGACGGAGTGAATGAAAAGATTTCCCGTATGCCATATAACCATGAAACAGATGAATCAGTACAGGAAATTATCGAAAAAAGCATTTCACCAATAGATGATATCCGTGCGGGCAAAGAATACAGACGTTATATAGCAGGCATATCAGTCCGCAGAGCTCTCAGAGAGGCAGCCGACTGGAGGTGACAGAAAATGAACAGGATCAGTTTTATTCTGAACGGTAAAAGAGTGGAACTTGAAACAGAGCCTCAGTATACGCTTCTCGAACTTCTGAGGAACCATGTGAAGCTTACCGGCACCAAGATGGGATGTGAGGTAGGTGAATGCGGAGCCTGTACCGTTCTGCTCAATGGCAGGAATGTTACTTCCTGTCTGGTGCTGGCCGCAACACTGGGAGAAGACGATGAGATCACTACTATAGAAGGCCTTGCTGATGAAGACATTCTTGATCCGATCCAGGAAGCTTTTATAGAAAACGGGGCATTACAATGCGGTTATTGTACTCCGGGAATGATTCTGGCAATAAAAGCGCTTCTTGATGAAAATCCTCATCCTACAAGAGAAGAAATAATGCGCGGTGTAAGCGGAAACATGTGCAGATGCACGGGATATGAGCAGATCATTGAGGCAGTAATGCGGGCAATTGCAGTAAGAGATGCCGGCAAAGGGGGAGAGGCCTGATGGAAACAACCAATAAATCTTTTCGGCTGGATGCAATTGAAAAGGTCCGGGGCGTTTCAAAATTTGCAGCAGATTATGACATGCCCGGAATGCTTTATATCAAGACCTTCTGGACAGAGAAAATATACGCAAAACTAATATCACTTGATACTTCTGAAGCAGAAAAGATGCCGGGAGTTGTAAGGGTCATAACAGCCAAAGATATTAAAGGAACAAACCTGGCAAATATTTTTGAGCCGTATGACAGACCTGTACTGGTTGAAGTCGGCCAGAATGTTGAATTTGCCGGAGACTCAATTGCACTTGTTGTAGCTGAGACAGAGCTTCAGGCTGAAGAAGCGGTGAAAAAGATCCATGCGGAATATGAGCCATATGATGGTCCGTATACGATGGAAGATATACATACACAAAAAATACCTGAGTACTTCTCTCAGGCTTTCAAAAAGGACGATGTTGAACGCTGGTTTGAAAAATCCGATGTGATCATTGAAGAGACATTCCATATTCCATCAGGAGAGCATGCATACATAGAGACTGAATGCGGCGTTGCATATGTAGATGGGTCGGGGATCATCAATCTGATATTCGGAACTCAGAATCCTGCAAGACATCACAGGATGCTCAGTAAATCACTTGGAATACCAAACACAGATATACGTATTATATCGCCGTATGTCGGAGGTGCCTTTGGCGGAAAGCACAGCATATCCGTACAAAATCATCTTGTTCTTGCAGCATCAGTAACGCACCGGCCTGTAAAACTGGTGTGGACCAGAGAAGAGTCCTTTTTTGCATCATGCAAACGTCAGAAAATCGACTGCACCTGGAAGATGGGTCTCAGCAAGGATGGCCGGATCCTCGCCTCTAAGCTGGATGTGGAAGCGATAGGGGCTCCTTATACCGGTTATGCAATAGCAACTCTGGTAGATACTATCTGGTATACGCTTGGCTGCTATTATGGAGAATCCATGCTTGGAGAGGTCAGGCTGTACCACGGATGCAACAATGAATTTGGTGCATTCAGAGGATTCGGAGCTACTGAAGGCACTTACATGATTGAAGTTATGATGGATGAGGCAGCCCACAGATTAGGGATGGATCCTTATGACTTCAGGATACAGAACCTGATTAGCGAAGAGCAGATCGAACAGCAGTATGACGATTGCCCGTGGATGCTCACATCTAAAAAAATCACAGCTAAAGAGGTTCTTGATAAAGCCCTGGAAGTGGCCGGGGACATGCCGGAAGCAAGACCCGGAATGAAAGCAGGCAGGGGAATTGCAATAGGAATGGGGATGTATGGAGTCGGTGATCAGAGAGGCTCCAGAGGCTCCAGCGTTGATCTGAAACTTTTCTATGATGGCTCTGCTGTGGTCAGGCTGGGAGTACCTGAAATAGGCTCAGGCATTACCGGTGTAGTAGTGAACATTGTCAAAGAAGAGCTCGGACTTCCTGCGGACAAGATCAAAGTTCTCTACGGAGACAGTCATGCTGCTCCAAGACACGGCTCACTTGGCTTTTCCCAGGCAACAGTAAACTGCGGAGCAGCAACAATTGATGCATGCAATAAGCTGCGCGCAGCCATAGAGAAAGAAGCACAGCGCTACCTGAGAACGGAAGCACCGATTACATATTATTCCAATAAGCTGTCTTATCAGAATGGAGAAGAAGCCATACCGTTCGAATCCTTTCTGTATGATGCATATCTTGATGGTCTGAATTTCGCAGTGACCGGCTGGTTCCGCGGTTATGACGTCCGGAACAGAGCGGCTGTTACCTTCATCGGAGGGGTAGCAGATGTGGAAGTTGATGAAGAAACCGGAGAAGTATTCGTACGCAATCTGGTCAATGTACATGACTGCGGAAAAGTGATCAATCGAATAAGCGCAAGGGGACAGATGATAGGTGGTTCTCTTATGTCATACGGCCTGACAATGAACGAGGCTTTTATCATGAAGGACGGGCGTCCGGCCACACACAGCTTATCAGAATATCTTATACCAACATCAATGGATCTTCCTGACAGGCATGTTGTGGACTTTGTGGAAGAACCTGCACGGATCGGACCGTATGGTGCAAAAGGACTTGGAGAACATAGTCTGTATGTTACGCCTCCTGCAATTTCAAATGCAATTTACAATGCATGCGGAATTCGCCTGACGGACTTTCCGTTCACACCTGAACAGGTACTCAGGAAGCTTGGAAAAATATGACGCTATATAAATAGGAAAGGAGCTTAGCTCTGCAGGCTCAGGGTGCTGCAGAGTACGTGAATAAAATGGGACATAGACCTAAACTGATCGTTATGCTGACACATAATGATGTCACAGTATCTGACGCAAAAGCAGTATTTGAAGAGTGCAAAAATACTAAGGCTGACTTCTGGGGGTTTAAGGAAGTTGGTCTTCCGCTTGAAGAAATGAAAGAGCTGTATTCATATATGAAGGAATGCGGCAAAACCACTTTCCTTGAAGTGGTTGCATACACAGAAGAGGAATGCCTTGAAGGGGCCAGAATAGGCGCAGAGTGCGGCGTGGATTATCTTCTTGGCACATTATATTTCGACTCGATCAATGAATTCTGCAAGGATCATAATCTGAAATATCTGCCGTTTGTAGGAAAAATCGAGGGCAGACCATCCGTTTTATACGGAACAGAAGAAGAAATCATTCAGGAGGCTCTGTCAATAATTGAAAAGGGCGATGTTGCGGGATTTGATCTTCTTGGATACAGATTTGTCGGGGATGCGGTCAGACTGAATAAGAACTTTGTAGAGAAAACACCGGTCCCTGTTGTGCTGGCCGGCAGCGTAAACGGTTACCAGAGACTTGATGAAGTGAAAGAAGCGGATCCATGGGCATTCACTATTGGAGGAGCTTTCTTTGAGAACAAGTTCGAAGGAACATTTGCAGAACAGATCGATAAAGTAGTGGACTACATCAATAAGTAATCGTTTATTGAGTGCTTATAAAATAATGTTGAGCAGGAAAGGGGGAAATGCTGTAAGCATAGTGTGAATCATGAGAGTTATTAAGCCGGAGAATGCACGCTTTTTTATGGATGGTCCTGAAGTATGCAGAGAATACGTTTCTACAGATAAAATAACCTTCGGATCATCAACACTTCTTCCCGGACAGACAGGGGAGACTGATCAGGGACATCCTGTAGCGCATGAAATCTTTTACTGCTCAAGAGGGCATGTCGCGGTTTTCAATCATAAGGAAGATAAATACTATGAGCTTTATGAGGGAGACATCCTTCTTATAGAAGAAGGAGAACCGCACAGGCTGTCAAACATCGGAAGCGAAACAGCCGTAGTTACATGGAGCTGCGCACCAAGAACAGACTGAAACCGGCGCGCTTTAAGGGAAAGGAGCTATGGTGAAAATGGGAAATCTGATTCTCGGAATTGATCTCGGAACCACATCGCTCAAGATAGCGGTGTTTGATGATACAGGAAAGAAGAAGGATGAGGCAGTCGTTGAGTATGATCTGCTGACTCCATCACCCAATATTGTAGAAGCACCTGCCGGGATATACATGGAATCTCTCAGAAAGGGTCTCGTCGGGATAGCAGCAAAGAAGAATACAGATCTTAAGAATATCTCCGTGGTGGGATTCTCTGTGCAGGGGGAAACTATGCTTTTCCTCGATGAACAGATGCAGCCTCTTGGGAATGCTGTCGTATGGATGGACAATCGTGCAGGCAGACAGGCAGAGCAGATGCGCCGCGATTTTGGCGATGAGTTATGCTATGAGATCACAGGCCAGGTCAGCTTTGAAGCAAACTGGCCGGCACCTAAGGTGCTGTGGCTTAAACAGGAAGATCCTGAAACATTCAGCAAAGTAAGACATATCCTGCTTCTTGAGGACTATATCATCTACCTGTTGACAGGAAAACTGGTATCTGAAGGATCTCTTCTTACATCAACTCTGTACTGGGATATCCGTACCAAAGAATACTGGCAGGAAATGCTGGATTACATAGGCATTACCAAAGATATGCTGCCGGAAATATGTGAGTCAGGAGAAATAGTCGGAAAGATTCTCCCTGCGGTGGCCGAAGAACTGGGCCTGTCTGAAGAAGCTGTCATCACAACCGGATGCCTTGACCAGGCTGCCGGAGCAATAGGCGTCGGAAACATTTATACCGGCATTTTTTCGGAAAACATAGGGGCAGCGCTGGCAATCTGCGTACCTACCCGGAAACTCACATATGATCCGAACCGCCAGATGCCGGTCCATTACTTTGCCCTTCCGGATACCTATATGATGCATACTTTTACGACAGGAGGAATGTGCCTCCGCTGGTTCAGAGATGCGTTCTGCAGAAACGAGATGGCAGTTCAGGATCTGACCGGAACAGACGCATATGATCTTCTGAACAGGGAGGCAGAGAGTGTTGCACCTGGATGCGAAGGGCTGATCATGATGCCGCATCTTCAGGGGAGCATGGCACCGGATGTAAACTTAAATGCAAAAGGGGTGTTTTACGGAATAACACTCACTCACAGCAAACCGCATTTTGTCCGCGCCATAATGGAAAGTCTGGGATATCTGATATCAAGAAATCTTGAAGCTATTGAGGCGATGGGTCTGGAAGTCAATGAGATCCGGACCATGGGGGGAGGCTCAAAGTCAGATATATGGAATCAGATCAAAGCGGATATTACAGGAAAAACACTTCAGGTTACAGCTTCATCCCAGGATACTGCGTGCCTTGGGGCAGCGATTCTGGCAGGTGCAGCAGTCGGTATTTTCAGCAGTGTAGAGGACGCTGTACAGTCGATGGTGCAGATCCGCAGATGCTATGAGCCGAATCAGGATAACAGGAAGATTTATGACTCACAATACAAAAAGTTCAAATTACTATTCCATTCACTTGAAGAGTTATATGATCTTGACGCTGAGGAATAAATCAGAAATCACAGAGTTTTAAAAAGGGTTTTATATATGTATTTTTGAAAAACGCTGAACAACATGGAATTACTGCGTTTCAGGACTTTACTGTCGGAACACGGGCGAAAATTGCCGATTTGAGCGACTTTTTCGAAAAAACAAGATATTGTGGTGAACTTGCATAAAAACGGCTTATATGGTAAAATTTGGGCGTAACATAAGGGATGTAACGCCCATTTTTTAATGTAACGGGAAAATGTGTGACAACAGATGTGTCACATCAGGAAAGGTACAAGTGAACTAATGGCACAGAAACAAGAGTACGGCGCAAGTCAGATCGAAGTACTTGAGGGTCTCAAACCGGTAAGGCTCAGACCTGGTATGTACATCGGAAGCACCGGCCCTGCAGGTCTGCACCATCTCGTATATGAGATCGTAGACAACTCGGTTGATGAAGCGCTGGCAGGATTTTGTAAACATATAGAAGTCACGATCGAAGAGGACAACTCGATCACCGTACAGGATGACGGACGTGGTATGCCTGTAGATATCCATCCTAAGATGGGAATACCGGCAGTCCAGGTAATCCATACACAGCTGCACGCCGGCGGTAAGTTCGGCGGCGGAGGATACAAGGTATCCGGCGGTCTCCACGGAGTAGGTGCTTCCGTAGTTAATGCTCTTTCCACTCATATGATCGTTCAGGTCAGAAGAGACGGCAAGATCTATGAGCAGGAATACTTCAGAGGCGAAGACGCAACAGAGCTCAAGGTGATCGGTGAATATACCGAGGGCACAACAGGATCCAGGACCAGATTCTGGCCTGACGGTGAGATCTTCGACGAGACGATCTACGACTACGACACACTCCAGAGAAGACTCCGCGAGATGGCATTCCTGAATAAGGGACTCGCTATCTCCCTCGAGGACAAGAGAGTCACACCTTCAAGACAGGACCACTTCCACTATGAAGGCGGCATCAAGGAGTTCGTAGCATATCTCAATATCAACAAGGATCCGGTCAACCCGACAATCTTCTACTACGAGGCTGAGAAGCCGGGATATTCCGTTGAAATCGCTCTTCAGTATACGGACAGATACAGCGAGACAATCATGTCATTCGCCAATAATATCCACACCAACGAAGGCGGTTTCCACGAGGTAGGATTCAAATCAGCTCTGACCAGGACGATCAACGATTACGCCCGCAGGAACAAGCTGATCAAGGACAACGAGGATGCGCTGCAGGGTGACGACGTAAGAGAAGGCATCACTGCCATCATTTCGGTAAAACTTTCGAATCCGCAGTTCGAGGGTCAGACGAAGGCCAAGCTCGGTAATGCAGAGGTCAAGGGTTTTGTCGAGACCAACACTGCAGAGCAGCTCAGCTACTTCCTTGAAGAGAATCCTAAGCAGGCAAGAGTCATTATTGACAAGTGCCTCAAGGCTCAGCGCGCGCGTGAAGCAGCCCGCAAGGCAAGAGAGATCACACGTAAGACTTCGGTCCTCGACACAACATCACTGCCTGGCAAACTGGCAGACTGCTCAGAGAAGGACCCTGCACTTTCAGAGATCTTTCTCGTAGAGGGTGACTCCGCGGGCGGAAGCGCCAAGCAGGGAAGAGACCGTGCAAGACAGGCGGTCCTGCCGCTGAGAGGTAAGATTCTCAACGTTGAGAAGGCAAGACTCGACAGAGTTCTCAGTTCAGATGAGATCAAGAACATGATCACAGCTTTCGGCTGCAACATCGGCAACGAGTTCGATATCGACAAGCTGAGATACCACAAGATCATCATCATGACAGATGCGGATGTCGACGGAGCGCACATCAGAACTCTTCTCCTGACATTCTTCTTCAGATATATGACACCGCTTCTCGAAGGCGGATATGTTTACGCAGCTCAGCCGCCTCTCTTCAGAGTTAAACAGGGCAAGCAGATATGGTACACATATTCCGACGCAGAGCAGGACAAGCTCCTCGCAGAGCTCAAGTCCAAGGGCGGCAACAACAAGATCGAGATCCAGAGATACAAAGGTCTCGGAGAGATGGACTTCAACCAGCTCTGGGAGACTACAATGGATTACAACAACCGTACGCTCATCAGAATCACAGTTGATGACGCAGCAGCAGCCGATGAGATCTTCACCACACTGATGGGAGACAAGGTACCGCCGCGCAAGGCATTCATAGAGAGTAACGCGAAGTACGTAAACAATCTGGATATTTAAGGTAGAAAAATGGCAGATATTATAGAAGATAAGAGTACAATAATCGAGCACGAGATATACGATGAAATGAAGAACTCGTATATCGATTATGCGATGAGCGTAATCGTCGGACGTGCTCTTCCGGATGTAAGAGACGGACTCAAGCCGGTACACAGGAGAATCCTGTACGGCATGCATTCTCTCGGAATCACACCGGATAAGCCTCACAAGAAATCGGCGCGTATCGTCGGTGAGGTTATGGGTAAATACCACCCGCACGGAGACAGTTCAATATACGATGCCATGGTCAAGATGGCTCAGGACTTCTCCACAAGGTATCCTCTCGTAGACGGACACGGCAACTTCGGTTCGGTCGACGGCGACGGCGCCGCTGCATCGAGATACACCGAGGCCAGAATGTCTCCGTTTTCCCTGCAGATGGTCAGAGACATCGAGAAGGACACCGTAGATTTCATGGACAACTACGACGGCGAGGAACAGGAGCCGGTAGTACTTCCTTCAAGAGTACCTAACCTGCTGATCAACGGTTCCAACGGTATCGCTGTCGGTATGGCGACTTCCATCCCTCCGCACAACCTCGGAGAGACTATCGACGCCTGCGTCAAGCTGATCGATGATCCTGATGTGGATATCGAAGAGCTGATCAGAATTATCAAGGGACCGGACTTCCCGACAGGCGCAATGATCCTCGGCAAGAGGGCAGCAAGAGAAGCTTACCTCACAGGTCAGGGCAAAGTTCTTGTAAGATCGGTCTGCGAGATCGAAGAGGGTGCTCACGGAAGGATGCGTATTGTCGTAAGTGAGATCCCGTTCCAGGTCAACAAGGCAAGACTCATTGAGTCGATGGCTGACCTTGTAAGAGACAAGAGAGTCGAAGGTATTTCGGCAATCAGAGATGAGTCCAGCAGAGAAGGTACAAGAATCGTTATCGAGCTCAAGAAGGACGTCAATCCTAACGTAATTCTCAACAGACTCTACAAGCACACAGCTCTTCAGACCTCATTCAGCATGATCATGCTGGCACTCGTAGACGGCGAGCCTAAGATCCTCAATCTCAGGCAGATCCTCGAAGAGTACCTCAAGCATCAGAAGGTCGTCGTAACAAGAAGAACAAGATTCGACCTCGCCAAGGCAGAGGCAAGGGCTCACATCCTCGAAGGATTGATCATAGCTCTCGACAACATCGATGAAGTCATCGCAACGATCCGCTCGTCATACAATGACGCCAAGGAAAAGCTGATGATCAGATTCGGTCTCACAGAGATCCAGGCACAGGCTATCCTCGACATGAGGCTAGCCCGCCTGCAGGGACTGGAAAGAGAGAAAATCCAGGCAGAGTATGACGACCTGCAGAAGAAGATCGCATATTACAAGAGCCTGCTTGCTGACGAGCACCTCCTGATGGGAGTAATCAAAGACGAGCTTCTCGAGATCAAAGAGAAGTGGGGAGATCCTCGCAGAACCAAGATCGTGGCATTCGAAGGAGACCTCGACGACGAGTCACTCATCGAAGAGCAGGATGTAGCAATCACGCTGACACACCTCGGATACATCAAGAGAGTGCCGGCTGACACATACAAGGCACAGCGCCGCGGAGGCAAGGGCATCGTAGGACTGACTACACGTGATTCTGACTTTGTCCGCGACCTGATCATCACAAGCACCCATGACTACCTGATGTTCTTCACAGACATGGGCCGCGTATACAAGATCAAGGCGTACGAGATCCCTGAGGCATCGAGAACAGCCAAGGGCACACCGGTCATCAACTTCCTCAACCTCAACAGCGAGGAGAAGGTCACCGCGATCATTCCTATCAGGGACTTCCCTGAGAATGAGTGTCTCGTAATGGTCACCAAGCAGGGTACCATCAAGAAGACTCCGATCACTGAGTTCGACACAAACCGCAAGACCGGACTCATCGCTATCAACCTCAGAGAGGACGATAAGCTCATCGCAGTTGCTCAGGCAAGAGGTGATGAGAATGTATACGTCGTCACAAGAGAGGGCAAAGCGATCGCGTTCTCTGAGAAGGACGTTCGTCCGATGGGCAGAGCTGCCGGCGGCGTAAGAGCTATCCTCCTCGACAAGGGCGATGAAGTAGTCAGCATGGAGCTCGACATCGACCAGACAAGGAAGATGCTTGTAATCTCTGAGAACGGATACGGCAAGAGAACTCCGCTCGAAGAGTACAGACTGCAGACAAGAGGCGGCAAGGGCGTCGCAACATATGACAAGACTAAGTTCGCAAGAACAGGAAAGCTTGTCGGCGCGACACTCGTTGATGATGAAGATGAAGTCATGGTAATCAATTCAGACGGCGTCATCATCAGAATCAGAGCTAACGAAGTCAGCACATCCGGAAGATCGACTCAGGGCGTCAAGATCATGAGAGTTGACGAATCCGGCCGCATAGTTTCATTCGCCAAGGTAGTTGACGAAGAGAACCAGGGCAAGCCGGGACAGGACACTGATCCGGAAGAGCTGGTTGACGAAGATGATCTTCTTGATGCAGAGGACGAAGAGTAGAGATTTCCGATAACTGATAGTTACCGGCGAATAGAAACATCACGGGTGCAATTCGCAGGACATGCAGATTGCACCCTTCGCAGTTAAAGTCAAATAGTAAGGAAGACTTAATGGCAAAAAAAGAAGTATACGATAACAACAGTATATCCATGCTCAAGGGAGCGGACCGAGTCAGAAAACGCCCGGGCGTTATTTTCGGTTCGGATGATCTTGAAGGCTGCATACACGGATTCTTCGAGATACTGTCAAACTCCACTGACGAGGCTAAGACCGGACACGGCGACAGGATAGAAGTCATCCGATTCATGGATGGATCTATTCAGGTCACAGACCACGGCCGCGGTATTCCTATGGACTGGAATGAGAACGAGCAACGCTATAATCATGAACTTGTTTTTGAAGAGCTTTACGCTGGCGGTAAGTATACAGGTGTTAACTATGATTACTCTCTGGGACTCAACGGACTTGGTGCAGCGGCAACACAGTATTCGTCCGAATGGTTTGATGTAACATCTGTAAGGGATGGATATGAATTCAAGATGCACTATGAGAAAGGTGTTGCTGTTGGTGAACTCGAGAAGAGAAAAGTAAGAGGAAGACCTACAGGAACAGTGCAGAGATGGAAGCCGGATACTGAAGTGTTCACAGAAATAGATATTCCGCTGAACAGATTCCAGGAGATACTCAAGCAGCAGGCTATCGTCAATGCGGGCATCACATATTCTCTTCATGACGAGGAGACAAACGAGGATTACTCATACATCTACCCGGAAGGTATTCTCGGTTATGTCAGTGAGCTGGCTCAGGATGAGTCGATGACTACTCCATTTCTGTTCTCGGGTGAGGGCAGAGGCCGTGACCGCGCAGACAAGGAAGACTACAATGTCAAAGCTGATATCGCTTTCTGCTTCAGCAATATGACACAGGAACTCAAATACTTCCACAACTCGTCGTACCTTGAGCACGGCGGATCACCGGACAAAGCAGTCAAGAGTGCTTTTGTCGCAGCTTTCGATAAGGAGCTCAAAGCCCGCAACAGATACACTGCCAAGGAAGCCAAGCTTACATTCGGCGATATTCAGGACAGCCTTATCCTGGTCACAAACTCGTTCTCGACGCAGACTTCTTACGAGAACCAGACCAAGAAGGCAATTAATAACAAATTCATACAGGAATTTCTGGTCGACCTGATCAAGACCAATCTGCAGATATGGTTTATTGAGCACAAACCGGATGCCGACAAGATTATCGAACAGGTACTCATTAATAAGAGAAGCCGTGAGCAGTCAGAGAGCCAGCGCATCACCGTCAAGAAGAAACTGATGGAGAAGACGGACGTCACCAACAAGGTCAAGAAGTTCGTCGACTGCCGCAGCAAGGATCCTGAGAAGAGAGAACTTTTCATCTGCGAGGGTGATTCCGCTCTCGGCAGTCTGCTTACCGCAAGGGACCCTGAGTACCAGGCACTGATGCCTATAAGGGGTAAAATTCTGAACATCCAGAAAGCTTCCCTGCAGAGCGTTTTCGCTTCGGACATCATCATGGATCTCATTCGTGTAATGGGATGCGGCATTGAAGTCAGAGGCAAGAAGCTGCCTAAGGACATCCCTCAGTTTGATGAAGAGAGGCTCAAATTCAACAAGGTTATTATCACGGCAGATATGGATGTCGACGGTTCGCACATCGTCTGCCTTGTCACCACCATGATATACAAGCTTTGCCCGCAGCTTATCGAGCGCGGCTATCTGTACTATGCGATGACACCGCTCTTCGAGATTACAGACCGTACGGGCAAAAAGCCTGAGACTCTGTATGCGTTCAGTGACGCAGAGCGCGACAAGCTGGTAGCAGGCAAGGATCCTAAGAAGATCACTATTCAGCGATCCAAGGGACTCGGTGAGAATGACGCCGAGATGATGGCAAAGTTCATAACACCTGGCACACGCAGATTCATACGCATCACTTCTGCTGAGGCGGAAGAGATGGAGAAGTGGTTCGATCTGTTCATGGGTAACGATGTAGCACCGAGAAAGCAGTACATCGAGGCACACGGACACGAGTTCATGGATGAGCTGGATATAAGCTGATGAATTTAGGTTTGTGTTATATTCTTCGCTCGAGTCCTCAAAAATGTACACTGCATCCGCGTTCGCTCTGCAAGAACGGGGAATTGTCGCAATCGCACCAACTGCGTTCGCTTTTCAAGAACGACGGAGTGAGCCTATGAATAAAACTCAGTGCGAAAGCAATATGCCTATATTGACAGAAAAGGGTTAGTAAATGCCTAGAAAGAAAAAAGAAGAACCTAAACCTATAATCGAAAATATACAGAATGTCTCGGCGCCGGAGGTTCTGAAGAATAACTTCATGCCTTATGCGATGAGTGTTATAGTTTCGCGTGCGATTCCTGAGATTGACGGTCTCAAGCCTTCACACAGGAAGATTCTCTACACTATGTATGAGATGGGCCTGCTGAACGGCGCGCGGACCAAGTCTGCCAATGTAGCTGCAAGGACGATGCTTCTGAATCCGCATGGTGATGCATCGGCTTATGAGGCAGCTGTCAGACTGACTCAGCACAATGACACCCTGCTGACACCGCTGATTGACGGCAAAGGAAACTTCGGCAAGCACTACAGCCGGGATATGGCATACGCTGCATCGAGATATACAGAGATGAAGCTCATGCCTGTCGCAGCCGAGTTCTTCAGAGCAATCAAGAAGAACACCGTAGATTTTGTCGATAACTACGATGCAACCAGAAAAGAGCCGGTGCTGCTGCCTGTCACTTTCCCGAACATTCTCGCAAATCCGACAGAAGGAATCGCCGTAGGTATGGCATCGTCGATTCCGAGCTTTAACCTGATCGAACTCTGCGATGCTACTATCATGAGGATCCAGCATCCGAAGCAGGACATCGCTGAGGTAATGCCGGGGCCGGATTTCACTACCGGCGGCATGCTTCTTCTCGATCCTGAGGTCATGTCCGAGATATACAGGACGGGCAAAGGATCTGTCACTTTGCGTGCGAAATACACAGTAGA